>JAAELC010000673.1 GCA_024227135.1 Gammaproteobacteria bacterium | reverse complement strand
CGTGAATCTAGTCCATCCATGGACGTCGTCTGCGTTGCAGATTCAGTTGCATAATCAATGATATGCGCTTTCATCTGCGCCTTGAATCTGAGCTGATACTCTGCGCATTATGGGACGATACATAAATTCCGAGGCCCCTACTGAAGCAGGACCCGGACCAGCGGATCAATAGTCCAGGGTCTGGAGCAGATTTTTCAGCATGTCATCCAGAACTTGTCTGTTCTTCAGAAGTTTGTTGATTCTTTCTTCATCTCTGTCATCAAAGTGAACGAGGGACTTGAAGGCATGAAAAAAAGCATCCATGTCCCGGTTTATTCGTGCCTGTGCAGTAGCGGATGGAATATCTTCTCCATTTTCGAATATCTGTCCGACGATCCGGTTGTAGGAGGCGATCAGTCGGTATAGCGCTTGCTTGTTTTCACGAAACCATGGAATCCTGAGCAGATGATTCACGGTGTCCTTTGCGTCTGATTGCCCGTACTGTGCAAAGGAATGGATCATTTTGAAATAGAGGTACCGGAGATGAGTGAATTCAAGAAACTTTTCTGCACGATACAGAGCAACGAGGAGATAGAACATATCCCGGAGAATGCGCACAGCCTCCCTGTTGTCCCGTAACCAGGGCACTCGATAGACTGCACGCCAGGTAGAAAATGACACCATCAACATATCCCCCACAAAGATGGCCCTTCAGGGTGCTGGAGAAGCCTGTGACTCATCAGTTGTTTCCGGTGCCATGTGCTTTTTCGGTTCATCCCACCGTTTTGAAGACACAGACGCAGCATGTGTATATCAGGATCCTTGCCTTGCGTGATTGTACATTACTCTGTTCGGAGGCTGAATTGCGTTGCGGATTGTCATTGTTGTCGTTTGCAAGTCACTTACATAATGTCACTCAAGGCTATCATTCCATGCTATACATGAGTATGGAGTTTAGTCGATCCGATCAAAGGGGGGCACCAGTGCCACGGAAGGGAGCGATGCACTCTTTTGGATGATGAGAGGTTAAAGTGGCCGGGTTTGTCCATAGCAGCCATAAATTTTTGGGAGGAACAGATACAGTGCATAAGAGAACGATAGTGATCAATGGGTTAATCCTCACCACAGGATTACTGTTGGCCGGTGCGGCACAGGCTTTCGATATGGGAAGAATGATGAATCCCTCGAAAATGATGAACCCTTCAAAGTGGATGGGTGGAAATAACGATCGATACGATGATCGTTATGACGGTCCTGGCTACGGTCCCGGTTATGGCTACGGTCCCGGCTACGGTGGTGATCCCGGTTATGGCTACGGTCCCGGCTACGGTCCCGGCTACGGTGGCGATCCCGGTTATGGCGGTGGCCCCGGTTATGGCGGCAGCCCCGGTTATGGCTACGGTGGTGATCCCGGTTATGGCGGCAGCCCCGGTTATGGCTACGGTGGTGATCCCGGTTATGGCCGTGGCCCCGGTTATGGCGGCAGCCCCAATTATGGTGGTACTCCAGGCTATGGAAGCGCCCCCGGACAGGCCTACCCGGGAGGGGATGCCCAGACTCAGGAGTTGAACCGTTTGCGGGAGCGAGTGAGGCAACTGGAAGGTGCTCAATAGTTACCTGGCGCACTATTGACGGGTTCAGCCTCCCCGTGGGGTTTCGCAGCAAGGCGCAGTTTGCAGGGAATGGCTATTCCCTTTTCAAGCACTGCAACGCGGCTGTGGGACGCCACGGGGACGCGCTCCCGGATGTTGTTGCCCGGTCGGGACCCGTCGGAATCAGGATATGCATACTTTCATGTATTCGACTGCAGCTTCGCGATCTGTACCGATGACAATCTGCCGGACCCCTTGATCGGATACCTCCAATCTGCCGCAGATCTCAACCATTTCGCCGGTGCGGGCCTGACCGGCGTAGGTGAGGGTGTAACTGATAACAAGCTGGACATCAGGATGTTCTATCCAATATCTGGCAGGGTAATCAAAGGATTTGGAGTCATCCGAGATCCGGCCACGGATTTTTACTCTGCCAAACTTTCGAAATCTAGCCGTGTCGGGGTTTTCCTCGGGACCGACCAGGCTGATATCGAATTTTGTCCGGTCGATTGCCGCTTTGTTGAATTTTCTTTGTTCATGCCAGACAAACTCTGTGAACGTCAACTCGCAACTGCGCCGACGATAGGCGTCACGCCAAAGACGTTCGTCGAGTGAGTGTAGTTCATTGATAGCCAACAGTCGTGCAATCGCCTCTCTTGCCCTGTAAAAAGTTTCTTTGCAGTAGCAAACGAGGTCGATATCTGATTCGCGGTTGTGGCCACCGATTAATAATGAACCAGTGACCCCCAGGTTACCGATGTCCAATCCGTGAAGCCGGAACAGCTGAATCAGGTTACGTAGATTTTGTTCGATAGCATCATCGGAGTTGCTGTTAATCAGGTGTTGCAGGCGTTCCTCGGGTCGATGATGGCGAACTATTTTCCCGAATGGCACTCCATGTAGCTGCACGTCACGAATTTTCGATCGATAGAGATAATCCGCAGCATGCTGTTCCAGGAAGCGGTTGGCTGCCGCTGTCGGGAGCTTTTCGCAGCCTCCCCCAGTTCGATGGTAGCGAAGAAAACAGAGTACCCGTCCATCTTCCATTCCAGCCGCTACGACGGCAAATATCAGTCCTTCTTTTGTCTCCACCATCTCCTTTGGCCGATAACCAGAAGTCACGCCCCGATCTCCGGCAGGCCGATCGGTCGTTTTTTTCTCCGGTCCAGGTTCCCCGGGTCTGCTCCGGTGGCGGGGATGGCCGCTCGCACCTCCATCAATCGCTGGAGATCTAGCCCGCTGGTTCTGTGTGACTCAGTACAGAGGGCACCGCGAAACCCAAGATAATCCGGGGAGAGGGGCAGAAGCCGGGGGATATCTTCCTGCTTCAGGGATCCCGCCAGTCCGCAAAGCAATTCTAGCCGCGCGCACTCCTGGACGAACCATTGCAACTGGGACAGCCTGCTGATCTGGTGCAGGCTCTGTCCATTTTTCGTTGCGGTATCCAGCATAATGCCTGCGCAGCCGGATTCCGAGAACGCCGCGAGTCGATGCAGCGGAGGGGTGCGGTCGGCGAAAAGTACCGCGATAACGGCAATACCCGGCGTAAGCCTGCCGATTGCCCGGAGACAGACATCCAGATTATTTTCCGAAAAGAATCCTACCTTGACAAAGTCTACGCCGGTGGCGGCCACCGTTTCAATGGCCTTGGTAAGTATTGCCGGATCCGGCGGCAGATCGCCCACCGTGGCACTGGTGGTCACACTGCGGTTCAGAGATGCGCTGATTGCCGCGATCAGTGGAGTTGGCAGCGCGCCCAGAGCACCTTTACGGGGGTTTTTCATATCAACAATATCTACCGCGGCCGCCGCCTCCGCCGCTTCGATTTCGTTGGTGACACTGGCAAGCATTCCGGTCATTGCTGTGTCTCCCGCTGCAGACCAAAATCATCTATCTTCTGCAGCAACCAGTTCCATGCCTGCTGCTCGCGTGATCCGGCCGTCTTGTCAACTGCGGTGCGCAAATATTCGAGTTCCCGTTGGATTTTGGAGAAGGGTAGCCGGTCCAGTCGGCTGACCAGGATCGCCAGTTCCAGGACAGCGGCCTGGGCGCGGTTAAAACCACGAAATGGCTTATGACTCGCTTCGTGAACCACCTCGCAGAGCAGCCGAGGCCGCGTTTCGTCCTGTTCGATCTCCTCAACGCGGAACTCGGTGTGCGCCAGGGTGTCCTGCAGCCGGGGGGCATCTATTTTTTCTGCCCGTGACAGAGGCCACTGATAACGGCCGGTAAGGCAGCCCGAGAAGATTCTCACGTCGTCGCAGTAGTTGATCACTCCACATCCTTTGAGGAGCAGGTTGTCGAGTGTGGTCGAGGGCCTGAAGGGTGAGATCACTACCTGTTGGTCCCGCCAGTGTATGCCCATGGGCGCAATCTGTGCCGCACCGGCGTGGTTTTCGGTTGTGATGATGATTTCCTGGATCAAGGTCTCTCCCGTTTACGCTTTAGGGTAACGCCGGCCGCTTGATAGTCGTTCATCTGTTCCTCCTCCCGGGGTAGGGCGCAGCCCCAATCGAGGGGTTGATCCTGGGTATAGCGCTTGCCCAGCTGTCTGGCGATCTGGGCCCTTGCCAGCTCGACTCCCAGATAGAAGGCGTGGCCTGCATCATCCTCCAGATTCAAACCTGGAAAAAACTCAAAGGGGTCTTCATGGATCTGCATGCCGTTGCGGTTATATACATGAATGCCTCCCCTGCCGACTTGAATGCGAAAATTAGGATCGCGCACTGCTTCCGCCAGCTCCCGTATCTGCTCGTCGTTTTGGGTAAAGGGGCGCATCTCGTGCAGTCCGGTGAGTCCAGGGTGTACCAGTTTCGGTAAACTGTTCTCCTGGTGTGCCCAGTGCATGATGCGCCGGGCGAGGTCGGCCTCGCGAATAGCGCTACGACAATGGGGGCTGACCTGGGTTGAGAGGATATTGCCGATACGCAACTCCGATACCAGCCCCATCATCAAGGCATTGATACCCATGGTATCCGCTTCGGTCAATTCGGTGAGGTTACCCACTCCCATCATGATTTCCACCGATGGGTAGGCTTTCCTCAGTTGGTGATAACGCAGAATCGATTCGGCGAAGCCAAAATGGATCGGGTCCAGGATAGGATCGGCTATGTAAGTTCGGCCCAGGGAGTCCATTCGTCGCATGGCCCGTTCCAGTGACGCCAAATCCCCAGGTCGGGATGGAACGAGCACCGGCGTGGATTGTACCTGCTCGGTAATCCATAGGCTCTCTTCGTGCAGACTCAGTAGAAAATCCGCCCCGGCCCGACCGCCGTGCAGCAGTTCGCTCTCAGTCATGGAGTCAATGCTCACCAGATAACCACTGGCTTTCAACGTCGCGACCGCCTCACCGAGGTGAGGGAAGGGGGTGTCGGGCAGGCAGCCCAGATCGATGACATCGGCACCATCCGCGGTATAACTCGCGGCCTTTTCCAGTATCTGCTCCACCCCGAGCTGCGGGGCATCGACGATTTCGGCAAAAATGCGCACGTTATAAGTGCTGAGATCCGGTATCCTTCCTTCCTTTCCAAAGAAGCGGGGCAGGTCGATCAGCTCTTCCGGGCCGCGCTCCACGGGAATTCCGAAGTGCGACGAAAGCTGGGCCAGATCGCCTCGGCAACGTCCGGGTAGTAAAATTCTGCTGGCTCCCGAGAGATTCGTCAGGCGACGCTCGATCATGTCTGCGGTCATCAGCGCGGCCACCGTTAGTCCGAGCTGTCTCACCTCCCAATCGAAATCTTTACATGAAATTTCCCGCAGTACCCTGTTAAGTTGCTTTTCGGCCAGCTTACCGGTGAGGAACAGGATCTGCTCGGTCATTGATCGGTTCGTTCCAGAATTTGCTCAAGTGTATCGAAAGTGGTGGCTACCCGAGTAAATTCGAAACACCGTAAACGTTCCACATTCTCGAGATCGATTTTTCTTGGATACACCATCACCGTACCGTCAGGGGCCTCTGTTTCCATGACCGGCTCGGTGTCGCAGGCGAACACGATACTTGGGATCCGGCACTTTCCCGCCTGGGCGTAGATGTTAGTCACCAGGGTATCTGCCACGCCCCAAACCATTTTGGCCACGGTGTTGGAAGTGGCGGGAGCGATTACCAGTCGATCGTAGTGCCCATGGTAAAACAGTCCCACCGGTGATGCGCTTGCGGTCGTGTCGCGGAAGCAAGTCATACGCTCGCGCAGGGATTTAACGTCGATGCCATACATCGATAGCACTTCCGACGCTGCCTTGCTCATGAACAGGTCAACATCGGAACATCGTTGCATCAGATCGAGACACTCCCTGAGATAGTGCCCGGAACCGGTAATGGCCCATGCAGTGCGTGGTTTGATTGCCCGTTTCATGGTACGGAGGATTCGTGGAAACTGCGCCTGCAGATGCCCCATTGCCGGTCTGCCTCTTCTACTGCGACCTCCATCTGCCCCACCTGCGACAGGCAGTCATGCTCCGTCAGCAAGGGTATCAGCGACTCCATAATGAACCAGGCCAGCATTTCCGCAGTGGTGTTGGGAAGCGGAAGCACCACACAGTTCTCTGTCGGCAGTGAAAAGCGTTTATCGTAGCTTGAGACATCGATCTGGTTGCCGTTGACTTGGAGAACGACCTCACTGCTCTCTCCGGGCAGCAGGATACGATTCGTCAGTCCGGCACAGATTTGCGCCGCCAGCCGATTCAGCAATACGAAATCTACCACGAAGGCATCCCTGTTGTTTCCTCCCGTGGCCGTTATCCTGACATGAAAATTATGACCATGGAGATTTTCGCAGGTTTGGTCGAAGGTGATGAAGTGCGCTGCATTGAAATGCAGTTCGCCAGGATCGACGCTGACGGCAAACTGTTGGTTAAGACTTGGCAATGGTTCGTCTCCAGAAACTTCAAGGATATTGGATCAGTAAAAGCGTAGGAGCAAAAAACAGGCCAATTACCAGAGATTGGACAAGACCCTCTCTGGTGCTTACTCACAATGATTCCCCGCGCCTGCTGCCGGTTCAGGACGGCATGCGGGCGATGACCAGATTTATATCACTATATATTCGGAGGCTCTATCTGGGAGGATTGATTTCGTAACGTTTCATCCTGCGGTAGAGGGTGTTTCGGCTCAGCCCCAATTTTTTGGCGACACGAGTGATATTCCAGTGGGTCTCCTCCAGTTCGTGCAGCAGCGCGTCTCTTTCTGCCACACCGAGTGCGTTAATCGCAGGCCCGGAGCCATCGGATTGGGATTGGGTGGATGCATTTCGCAGTTCGTCTGGAAGATCGTAGAAGGCTATTCTGTTATTTTCACAGAGTGCGGTTACGGCACGCAGAATATTGCGCAACTGGCGTATATTTCCCGGCCAGGAATAGGCTTCGAGCACTTTCAGCGCTTCGGGATCCCATTCCGGCTCCAGGGATGTATCAGATTCCAGAGCCGAAATCTTGTGGATCAACGCGGTTTTATCGCTACGCTCCCGCAACGGCGGCATGGTAAGGGAGATGCCGTGCAGACGATAGAAGAGGTCCTCGCGGAATTCACCCGTGCTGACCTGTTTCTGGATGTCATGGTGAGTGGCGCTGATCACTCTCAGGGATACTTTGATTGGCTTCTCACCGCCAAGTGGACTGACCTCCCTCTCCTCCAGCACCCGCAGTAGCCTTGCCTGGAGATGTATCGGCATGTCGCCGATTTCGTCGAGAAACAGCGTTCCACCATCGGATTGGACGATCTTGCCTCGACTTCCGTCGCGGTTGGCACCGGTGAACGCCCCCGGTCGGTAACCAAACAGTTCGCTCTCTATCAAAGACTCGGGAAGCGATGCACAGTTGATCGCGATGAAGGGTTTGTCGCGGCGCGAGCTGGATTGATGTATCGCGCGTGCAAACATCTCCTTTCCGGTACCTGTCTCTCCAAAAAGCAAACAGGGTATGTCTCGTTCGAGGATTTTGCTCATAGTGTGGATATTTCGTTTCATCCGTGAATCACCGAAGTGCAGCGCATGCAGGGAATCTGTGTTTCTGAGATAGTTGTCATCGATACATGCATGCTGCCGTCGTGCCAATGGAACCTGAATTGAAGAGCCGGTATTCTGGGGCGGCTGTACGCTGGCGAAAAAACGCCTGCCATGCTGTGCATCGCGGATTGGGAAGGTGTGGAAGCCATGTTCAATGGCATGCTTCAAGAGTTGGGAAACGGAGATGCTGAACACCTGTTCGATGGTTTTTTCAACAATCTGCCCCGGGCTCTGTAGCCCGATCTGAAACATAGCGCTGCGGTTGATGGCCACTATTTTGCCTTCCGGGTCAAAGGCAATGGCACCCTCCCCGAGGGTGCTGATAAATTCCGCACGGCTGTGGAAGCGGATAATGAACAGCTCATTCATGGCACAAAAAAATGCGCGGTTCTCAATTACCTGGGCTGACATGTTCAAAAGCACCATAGTGTGCTGTTGGGCCATCCTGGATTCGCTCGACGCATCCAATACAGCCAGAATCTCTCCGTGGGGGTCGAAAATGGGCGCTGCCGCACAGGTAAGACGAGCGTTATGCGTGAAGAAATGAGATCGCTTGTGAATCACCAGGGGTTTACGTTCCACCAGACAGGTGCCCATTCCATTGGTACCTTGGGCCGCTTCGCTCCAGACAGCCCCGGTCTGCATTCCAGCGCGCGCTGCGGCATCGGTGAATCTGGGATCCCCGATATAGTTGAGCAGAACACCCTCCCGGTCGGTCAGCATTATGGCATGTCCGGAGCCTGCCAATTGCTGGTACAGGTTGGTCATCTCAGGGCGTGCGATATCAAGCAGTGGGGAATAATTTTCGAGTCTCTGCTCCAGCCCCGGTCGTTCGATGATGGTCGGCTCAGGCAGCCGATCAGGGTCGAGATCAAAATCATCGCGACATCGTCTCCACGACGCCAGCGTCATATTGTCTACGTCTGCGGCTAGCGCGAGGTCTCCATCAAGCACCGTGCGGATGAAATTGGCATGACTCTCCAAATCATGGCTCAAGATGGTTGTGCCCAAACTATCTCCTCCATAAATTTTATAAGAGATAAATATCTCTTTACTGATTTTAGCCGGTAAATACGCTCCATTCGAAATTGAAGGGCTTTTATTTCCTGGCTTTTTTTTGTTTTTATCCGTTTTTTTGTTTTTATTCGTCTGTTAGTGTAGGGCATATCTTACGTTTAGACAAACCGGCAGATCCTGGCTTATTTAGCTAACTATAAAGATGCTAATGGTTTTTTCACGCCCTTTGATCATGGGAGTTCTGAATCTGACGCCGGATAGTTTCTCCGACGGCGGACGCTACGCCACGGTTGATCGGGGAGTGGAACAGGGTGTTCGGATGGTGAGTGAAGGTGCGGCCATCATAGATGTGGGAGGAGAGTCGACGCGTCCGGGTTATCACCCGGTGAGTGCCGAAGAGCAATGCAGTCGAATACTGGGGGTGATAGAGGCGTTACATAGCAGACTGTCGCCTGAGATCGTGATCAGCGTCGATACCACACTGAGTGATGTTGCCGCCGCTGCTATCGAGCGGGGAGCCGGCATCATCAACGATATCTCTGCAGGTCGCGACGACCCTGCCATGCTGGATCTGGTGGCAAAGCACGAAGTTTTCATGGTGATGATGCACATGACGGGCAGTCCTGGGAGCCTGCCGGATGCTCCCGAACCTGATGACCCGCTGGCAGAGGCCGAAGTTTTTTTCAAAGAGCGGCTGGATGCCGCCATAGTGGCGGGGATGGCCAGGCACAAAGTGATACTCGATCCCGGTATCGGATTCGGGAAGAGAAGGGGGCACAATCTGATGTTGATGGGTTCGCTGTCAAGGCTCAAGGCGCTGGGTCAGCCCTTGCTTCTGGGCGTAAGCCGCAAGCAATTCATGGGCTCGCTGTGCACAGTTGCCGAGCCCACCGAACTGCTGCCGGCGACTTGTGCGGCCACCGCGCTGGGCGTCATGGCAGGTGTGGATATTTTTCGGGTCCACGATGTTGCCGAGAGTCGTCAGGCAGCGGAGGTTGCCTGGGCGATTCGGATCGCTGCAACGGATTATGATGCTGAAATAGGAGCCTAACGACTGATGATTGCGTGGATTTTCTCCGCAAGCCGCTCCGCGCCCTTAGCGGTGACCCTGTCCTGTGGACCCTTGACCTCCACGATGATCTCTTGCTCCATATGCCCGGTTTCCACGTTGACAAGATGCACCATCAGATACGCAAACAAAAAACTGGGTTTATGGACACGCCCGACCACAATCCAGTTGGCCTGCAGACGCCGGCCGACTTCGGCGGCAAGATTGTGGTGGTCGAACAGATACCCGATACCCGCATCAGCCTCGCGCACCAGATTTGCGTCTACAATGACATGTTCGTAGCCGTAATTCTGTTTAAGCGCCTGATCCAGCAGTGGTTTCAGGGAAGCCGTCCGCGCCAGTTCCTGTTGGGTGGCCGGCAGGGGAGTGAGGTCTTTCAGTTCGAATTCAATGACCGCTATGCGTGCCTTGTCGGCTGCGGCCAACGGCATCCCCAGCAGGTAGAGACTCCAGAGTGCAATGGCGAGTAAGCGCCCTGTCGAGCGCAGATAGTCGGGATTGTGATTCATAATTTCGAGTGTTTTGCTGAATCGGATTTGGAGTAAATCAGTATTCCGTATTCGGTGTTTTATCTTTTTCTATCACCGCATACGCGGAGTGGTTGTGAATCGATTCAAGATTCTCCGACTCCACTGTATATGCAGCTATGCGATCGTCGGCGTTCAATCTTCCCGCCACGTCCCTGACGATGTCCTCCACAAACTTGGGATTGTCGTAGGCCCTCTCCGTCACATATTTCTCATCCGGTCGTTTTAGAATTCCATACAGATCGCAGGAAGCCTCCTGCTCGACCAGTTCTACCAACTCCTCGATCCAGATAAATCCTCTGATATGAACGGTCGCCGTGATAAGCGATCTCTGGCTATGAGCACCATAGTCCGAGATCCCCCTGGAGCAGGGACAGAGGCTGGTGGCAGGAACCGCTACTCTGATCTTGACCTGCAAATCGTCTCGCTCGAGTCGGCCTATGAACGTGACGTTGTAATCCATGAGGCTCCTGACCCTGGAGATGGGGGCGGACTTCTCGATAAAATAGGGAAAGCTCATCTCTACATGGCTGGTTTCAGCCTCCAGCTTATCTTTGATCTCGAACAGCATTTCGTGGAACGAGCGCACGGTGGCGTGTTCGTGCAGGTTGAGTATCTCCATGAAACGCGACATATGTGTCCCCTTGAAGTGCCGGGGCAAGCTCACACAGAGACTGAAGCGGGCGACGGTCTGCTGTTCTCCGCCGTTCCGATCTTTCACCACTGCCGGATGCAGAATATCCTTCACTCCCACCCGATCTATCTGAGTCTGGCGGGAGCCCCTCCGATTCTGCACGTCATCCCGCTTTATCTGTTGTGGATTGCTCATCGAATCTGTTCGGGTTCGATCTGAATCGCGCAGAACTTGAACTCCGGTATCTTGGCCGCAGGGTCCAGCGCTTCGTTGGTCAAGAGGTTTGCAGCAGCTTCTCGATAGCAGAAGGGAAGGAATACCTGTCCCGGTTGCAGACCCTGGTCGGCTCTGGCATAGGCTACGATGGCGCCGCGGCGCGATCTGAGGCGGATCGAATCACCCGCCGCCACCCCCATTTTGGTCAGTTCTTTGGGGTGCAGGTTTGCCACCGGCAGGGGTTCGATACTATCCAGCACCCGGGAGCGCCGGGTCATGGACCCGGTGTGCCAGTGCTCCAGCTGGCGGCCGGTAATCAGTACCCAGGGGTACTCACTGTCCGGTAATTCATCGGCATTGGTGAAAGGCGATGGGGTGAATTGGGCCCTGCCGGTAGGCGTGGGAAAGTCCCGGATGAATATCACCGGTTGGCCCGGATCGTTTTCGTCAAGACAGGGATAGGTCACCGTTCCTGCCTGTTCGAGACGCTCCCAGGAGATGCCGGCGATGCTGGGCATCGCTTGACGCATCTCGGCAAACACCTCGCTGGGATGGGTGTAGTCCCAGTCCAGCCCAAGACGACGTGCGATCTCCTGGATGATCTGCAGATCCTGCCGCGCCTGTCCTGGCGGATCGAGCGCCTGACGACCGATCTGCACCCGTCGGTCGGTATTGGTGAAGCTGCCGGTCTTTTCCGGGAACGCCGAGGCCGGAAGTATCACGTCCGCATACAAGGCGGTCTCGGTCATAAAAATGTCCTGGACCACCAGATGTTCCAGGCTCGCCAGCGCACGGCGGGCATGATTCAGATTGGGGTCGGACATGGCGGGGTTCTCACCCATCACGTATAGGCCGAGGATGTTGCCATCGGTGATGGCGTGCATGATCTCCACGACGGTCAGACCCGGCTTGGGGTCGAGCGATTGACCCCAGAGCGACTCGAACCTTTGTCGAACTTCGGCGACATCCACGTGCTGGTAGTCCGGGTAGACCATGGGTATCAGGCCGACATCGGAGGCTCCCTGGACGTTGTTTTGGCCCCGAAGCGGGTGCAAGCCGGTGCCGGGACGGCCGATTTGACCGGTCATAAGCGCCAGTGATATCAGCGCGCGGGCGTTGTCGGTGCCGTGGATATGCTGGGAAACCCCCATTCCCCAGAAAATGATGGCGCTGCGGGCGGAGGCATAGAGTCGTGCCACCTCCCTGATCCGGTCAGGATCGATGCCGCAGATCGGCGCCATGGCCTCTGGGGTGAATGACTTCAGGTGCGCTTCCAACTGCGGGTAGCCATTGGTGCGGCCGGAGATGAATTTACGGTCTACCAGCCCCTGATCGATGACCGCATGCATGATCGCGTTGAGCAGTGCGACATCGGTGTCCGGCTTGAACTGGAGGAAGTGGGTGGCGTGATCAGCGATCGGGGTGCGCCTGGGATCCATGACGATTAGAGTTTTGCCCCGGTTGACCTCGTTCTTCAGGAAGGTGGCGGCGACCGGATGATTCTCGGTAGTATTGGAGCCGATGACCAGAATCACCTTTGCCTCGGCCACATCTTCCATCGGGTTGGAGACGGCGCCGGAACCGATCATCTCCAGCAGTGCAACCACTGATGAGGCGTGGCACAGTCGGGTGCAGTGGTCCACGTTGTTGCTTCCGAAGCCGGTGCGGATCAGCTTCTGGAACAGATAGGCCTCTTCGTTAGATCCCTTGGCCGAGCCGAATCCCGCCAGTGCGCGTGGGCCTTTGTGCTCCCTTATTCTGCTGAACCCCTGCGCGGCCAGCGTCAGCGCCTCCTCCCAACTGGCTTCCCGAAAGTCCTTGAACTGGGCATCGGGATCAAGCGACAACTCGGCCTGCTTCGGGGCACCCGGCCGTCTGATCAACGGCACCGTCAGCCGTTCCCGGTGGTGTACGTAGTCGAAGCCATAGCGTCCCTTGACACACAGGCGTCCCCGGTTGGCCGGGCCGGAGCGGCCGGAGACCTGAAGGATGTGGTTGTCAGCTACGTGGTAGGTAAGCTGGCAACCCACGCCGCAGTAGGGGCAGACAGATTCCACCAGCTGTTCGGCCTGATCCTGTTTTACCAGCCCCGCCGGCATCAGAGCGCCAGTGGGGCAGGCCTGCACGCACTCCCCGCAGGCGACACAGCTGCTGTCACCCAGAGGATCGCCCATGTCGAATACGATCTCTGAGTCCGAGCCCCGTTGAGCATAACCGATCACATTGTTGACCTGCACCTCGCGGCAGGCGCGCAGGCAACGGGTGCACTGGATGCAGGCGGAGAGATTGACCGCGATAGCAGCGTGGGAAAGGTCTGCGGGGGGCGTTTTCCTGGGGGCGAAACGGGGACTGTCCAGGCCCAGCTTGCCGGACCAGTAGCGTAACTCGTCGAAACCGGCGAGTGACTCGGTCGGCATGTCCGATTGCAGCAGTTCCAGCACCAGCTTCTGCGCCCGTCGCGCCCGTTCGCTCCGGCTGTCGACGATCATCCCCTCGCTGGGTGTGCGGCAGCAGGCGGGCGCCAGCGACCGCTCACCCTGAATCTCCACCATGCAGGCCCGGCAGTTTCCATCTGCGCGCAGACCCTCCTTGTAACAGAGATGAGGGATCTCCACGTCCGACCGCCGGGCCGCCTGGAGCAGCGTTTCGCCTGGCCGTGCGTTAACCGGTTTACTGTCGAGGGTGAACCCTGTGTCGGGGAAATTGTCTGCACCGGGCATGGTTAGGACTCCAGCTCATTCGGGAAGTATCTGAGGACCGAAAGCATTGGATTGGGGGCCGCCTGGCCGAGGCCGCAGATGGAGGCATCCGACATTACCTGCGCCAGCTCCTCCATCAATTGGCGATCCCACTCCGGTCTGGACATCAGTTCCACCGCCTTTGCGCACCCGACCCGGCAGGGGGTGCACTGTCCGCAGGATTCGTGGTCGAAGAAGCGCATGGCGTTGAGTGCGACATCCCGGGCGCGGTCGTGCCGGGAGAGCACGATGACCGCCGCCGATCCGATGAAGCAGCCGTGCGGCTGCAGCATATCGAAATCCAAAGGTTCGTCCGCCAGTGAGGCGGGTAGTATCCCGCCGGATGCTCCGCCCGGCAGATAGGCATAGAGCTCGTGCCCCTCCGCCATGCCACCGCAATACTCATCGATCAGCTCGCGCAGGGTGATACCGGCCGGCGCCAGGTGGACACCGGACTTTCGCACCCTACCGCTCACCGAAAATGCGCGGACGCCCTGCCTGCCGTTACGTCCCTGATCGGTGAACCAGGCCGCACCCCGTTCCAGCAGGTCCCTCACCCAGTAGAGGGTCTCCATGTTATGTTCCAGCGTGGGTCGACCGAATAGCCCCACCTCGGCCACGTAAGGCGGGCGCAGCCTGGGCATGCCTCGTTTGCCCTCGATCGACTCGATCATCGCCGACTCTTCGCCGCAGATATAGGCCCCCGCGCCGCGCCGCAGATGGATGGTCGGTAGCGGGCAGGGCGGGGTAAACCTCAGTGCGGCCAACTCCCTCGACAGCATCTCCCGGATAGCGGCATATTCGTCGCGCAGATAGATGTAGATTGCGTCGATTCCCACCACGCGCGCGGCGATCAGCATGCCTTCGAGAAAGCGATGGGGGTCCAGTTCCAGAAAGTGGCGATCTTTGAAAGTGCCTGGTTCACCTTCGTCGATATTAACTGCCATCAGCCGGGGTGCCTGCTGATCCCTGAGAATGCGCCATTTGCGGCCTGCGGGAAAGCCGGCGCCCCCCAGCCCTCTCAAGCCGGCGTTCTCGAGAATGCCCAGGACATGCTCTGGAGCATCGACCTCCTCTCCCTCCACCGGCAGGGTCCCGCTGTCGATCCGGGTCAGGAGCCGATAGCCGCCGCTGGCACGATACCGGGTGTAATCCAGGTACTCCGGCAGTGGAGGGGATATGGCACCCGCTTTTACCCGGGCTTGGACATTTTTCAGATCTGCATGGTGGACCGGATTTTTTCCGACCACTGCCACCGGGGCCTCCTGGCAGCGTCCGACACAGGGTACCCGCTGCACCCGGATGTCGTCCCCCAGTGCGCTCGTCAGTTGCCGGATCAGCTGCTCGGCGCCGGCGAGGGCACAGGAGATGGAGTCGCAGACCCTCACGGTAAGAGCCGGAGGGGCAGTCTGTCCCTCTCTGGTCAGGTCAAAGTGGTGATAGAAACTGGCGACTTCGTAAACTTCGGCAACTGAGAGCCGCATCTCACCGGCGAGTGCGGTCAGAAGGTTTGCCGGGATGTGGCCCTGGCTGTCTTGAATCCGGTGCAGATGCTCGATCAGCAGATCCCGGCGCCTCGGTGCATCGCCGAGCAGTTCAAGGATTTGTGTCAGCGCGGCCGGCTGCACACTGCGGCCCTTGAGCTGGCCGCGCTTCTTTATTCGACAATGATCGACCGTAGAAGACAAGCTGTCTCTCCTGCTGCAGGTGGGTCATAGAAACCGAGTCGTTGTAAAACGGCGCTCTGCGGGGTTGCGATAGCATAGGTTTCCGTAAAGATGTTTTAGCAACTAGCGTGCCATGGTTCCGGGTGAATGGCAGGAAGGCCGCCCGGCGGTCCGCTGTCACGGATCTTTGGCAGGGGAGGCAGTCGACTGTTTCCTCTGCGATACAGTGGCTGGAGGCCGGGACACCGGGCAGGCAATCTCGATTCCGGCAGTCGGGGATGCGGCGCATCGCTGTCAAACATCCCGGGGACAGCGGTCAGCGCTGAGTGACCGGCGCGACTGACGTAGTGGCGTAGAGATCGCCGAACAGCTTTTTCAACTCACAAAAACGCTGGGCTAACAAATTCCAAAACGACCTCTATCCGGTATCATACGCCTGTGAGCCATCGCATCTCCCCGGGCTTTTGAGCTAATATCCCTATCGATGTCTACCCACTTTCTTGGAAACTGACCGACCGTGCAACAAGGTAAAATATACGCCAGGAGCACTCTTTTATCGATCTTGAACCAGCGACCTGAACCGCTTTCGATGGAGGGGAAGTGCCTAAAGTCCCGGCTCCGGGCCTGCTGCCTCATCTCGATTTTGATCGGGGTTTACTGGCACGGGGTTTCCTACGGAAGTACCAACGTGGTGGAGGTGACAGACGGTATCTATGTCCGTTTTGGACTGCAGCAGGAGCCCACCACAGAGAATCAGGGAAGGATTGCCAACGTCGGTTTCATCTTAGGCAGGCAGCGGGTTGCGGTTATCGACACCGGTAACAGCCTGGTTGAAGGACTGGATCTGCGGGCGGCGATACGCCGGGTTACTCACCTTCCTATCGCCTATGTCATCTTCACCCATATGCATCCGGATCATGTCCTCGGTGCAGCGGCGTTTGTCCAGGATGATCCCGAATTCATCGGTCACGTACAACTAGCCGATGCATTGACCAGGAGGGAGCCGTTTTATCTGGAGGCTGCCAGACAACTGTTGGGCGACGATTTTGAAGGGACGCGGGTGGTGCTGCCCGGTTCACCGGTTTCGGGTAGCCGCAAGCTGGATCTGGGTGGTCGGATAATCGAACTCGAAGCCCATCCCACGGCCCACACCAACAACGATCTAACGGTGTACGATCCCGCCAGCGGCACCTTGTGGCTGTCCGATCTGCTCTTTATCGGGCGTATTCCGGTCATCGACGGCAGTATCCTGGGCTGGCTGCGGCAGATGGAACGGCTATCCGCCAGGGATATCGGCCTAGTGGTGCCGGGACATGGGCCAGTTACCCACCGTTGGATGGATGCACTCGCCGCCCAGCGGCGTTATCTGAAGAAAGTTGTGACGGGGATTAGGGAGGTAATTCGGAATAACGGCAGTATCACACAAGCGGTGAGTCAGGTGGCCAACGGTGAGCGTGAAAACTGGCTGCTGTTTGAGGAAAACCATGGCAGAAACGTCACTACCAGTTTCGTGGAGATCGAATGGGAGTGATGCCTCTGCGGAAACCTCTATTACTCCATGGCAGCGATTATTGAACCAACGAGCCGGGTTGGCATCGAAAATGAGTGGAATTGTGGATAAATAGCGGGCAGCACGCTATACCTCTGAGGACGCCGTGTTTTGGCGGGCAGCCAGGAGGGGAACAATCGATCTGTCTCTAATTATGAGGACACGTGATATGACAACTGTCTCGAAATTGAAACAACTTGAAGCTTCAGCGAGCGTAAAATCCCTCGGACTTTTGCTCTTCCTGACCGCCGCGGCAATCAGTTCCCCGGTTGTTGCCGAAGACGGTGGCGAACGCTGGCAGGAGATCAAGTCATCCCTTTTTGGCAACCGGGAGATTCAGGATGGGTCATCGACCCTGTCCCTGGAAACGCCCTATCGGGCAATGGATGCGGCTGTGGTTCCGGTAGATATCAGCAGTCTCGTTCCGCAGACTCCCCAACAGTACATCGAGAACCTGTACCTGGTGATAGATAACAATCCATCGCCGGTTGCGGCGGTTTTTCATTTTTTGGGTAAGAGGGACTGGCAGAGCCTTTCTACCCGGGTCCGGGTCAACGCTTACACGGATGTTCGGGTGGTTGCCGAGACCAGCGAGGGAAAAATCTACATGGTGAGCAATTTCGTCAAGGCCTCGGGAGGATGTTCCGCACCACCCACAAAGGACCCGGTTGCCGCTGCCGCCAATCTGGGCAGGATGAAGTTCAAGCTTCCGGAGGCGACTACTGACAGTGGCAGGGTATTGGCGCAACTTTTAATCAAGCACCCGAACAATTCAGGCTTGCAGTTCGACCAGGTCTCGCGCAACTACATTCCGGCTGATTTTATCCGTAACATCGAAGTGAGCTACAACGGCGAATTGTTATTTTCTGTGGACTCCGATATTTCCATAAGCGAGGATCCCAGCATCCGCTTCGGTTTCGAGCCTGAAGCCGGAGGCAAGCTGGAGGTCTCGGTGAAGGATTCTACTGGCAGGACCTTCGCAGAGACCTTTGGTGTGACGGGTGGCGGAAACGGATAACTGTTTGACTGTATCCATCGTGGGGCGCGCGTTGCGTCGTCACCCGCTGACGCCTATCGCCGTGCATGAATTGCCGCCTTTTGTGGTGCCAATGTAATCTGAACTTGAAAAAGGCTTCAGAAGCATCGCAACGTGGATTCTGCCTGGACTTCCCTTAGTCTCGCAACCGTTTTTTCTGACCAGTTCGAGGTCTTATAAACCGCATTACGGCCAACCCCAGGCATCTGCCGCAGGCGTAACAGCGTCTCGATGTACTCATACTCCTCAATAGGGATTTCCGAGGCGATGAAATCGATGCTGCAGGCGCATTTTCTCAGCATCTCGGGGGTCTGTCCGTTGGCTGCCATACAGCCGATGACATAATCGGCCGTAACAGCCGTCGGGTATTGCGCCGGCACCTTGCCGGCGATGGTATACAATGGAAATGTTGAACAAAAAACCAACAGGACTATAAGCAATTTCGTTTTCATCAGTTTTATATCTCTCGATTATCTCCGGGTTGAACCGCGACAGTGTGCGCATTCCCCGTGGCTTGCCACGAATAACTTCAATCCGCCGTTCAGGTCTCTGACCCAAGCCCGCTGAAGGTCAATGTTTCTTCACTAAAAACACCTTCGCCGTTTGCGCCGGGAACCAGGCTATGCATGCGGTAGACGCCGCCCGGTATCCGGTTGGAAAAAATAAACTCGTACTGCTTCTCCTGGTAAGCTCGAAATTTATCGATATTGCTGTCGGAAATAAACGGCTTTACTACGATCTCCGTAGCGTCCAGCGTATTGCCCTCAAACGTGATTGTTACGGGGCGCATCAACGATGTTTCGAAAGACCGTCTGATGACATTTCGAAAATATCCGCTCCCCCCCCCGGTCTCCCTGGCCATCTGTTTTATATCGTACTCCAGGAAATGAATCAGTACCGGATTGCCGACGTAGCCGGTGGCTGGAGTGAAATCGATATGCCGTGCACCGCTCAGGAAATCGAACTTTATACTGCGTTTCTTTTCGTTTTCGACTGCGGTAACTATCATCCGGACCCGATCGGTAAACGGTTCCTCTCCTTCCGTGATACTACTGAACCGGTAGTCGAGGATGCTCCCTTCGTTGACCCCGCGAAGATGGTTGTCCATAAAAAACAGCTGCTGGGCCGGATTCAGCTCCGGGGTGGGTGCACCCCCTTCGACAGCAATTGCCGACCTGGTGACGATCAGGGCAATCAGAGCCGTAACGGTAGATAGTTTCAGCATCAGTTCGTGTTCTCCTCGGCTGTGGATCCTCAGGTAAAAGTTGCCCGAAGTAATGCAATAACCGTACCCGTAGGTAAGCCCGGAGTAAATGGCCAGCTCCTAGGAGTCTGTCCGAGAATAGGGGCCGT
>JAAELC010000672.1 GCA_024227135.1 Gammaproteobacteria bacterium | reverse complement strand
TAACTCCTGCGTTAATGGGTCGTTCCGACACGGAAGAGTACCCACAATTCGTATCCACTGCTGAGAACGTCTACGTTGAGAAGCATGGCGGGGTAGTGAGAAGGGGTGGGTTACAGTTTGTCGGGGAGACACGTTCATCAAAAGTTCGACGCGTACCTTTCATATTCTCCCGCACAGACTCCTATGTGAGGGAGTTTGGTGACCGGTACGCCCGGTTGTATCAAGGTGCAGCAGCCGTAGATAACGTGGGCGCAGTACAGACGTATCTTGGTGACAGTGCGACCACTAAATTCCAGTACCCGCATGGCCTTGAGCAAAACGCCTTCTTAGGTGACGGGGTGGAAACCACCTTCGTTTACACCTTTGACGTAGACACAGGCGAGGAGTTCGCGGTATGGTTGTGGGCTGCCGGGGTGTGGACTGAGCAGGTGGAGAATACCCATTACACGCACACCCCCAGTACGAAGACCGTGGTGATGGTTACACCCCCTGCGGTTGATAACGCATTGATAATTGCCAGCGCTTCCATCACGGAGACTGACATTGGTGTGGTGGTGACGGTGAATGGTGAGATACCGGTGAATGAGGACGATGATGTCATCTACCTCGAATACGGTACAGACTACACTGTTGAGCCTATCAACACTTTGAGTAACATCCTCAAACCCTTCAGCACGACAGATTGGAATGGTGACGCTACCAGCATTGGAACGTCATGGACATTACCGAACAACGGTACTGCTGTTTCACCGGCAGGGTCAGAGCCTGTGCTCCGTGAGGAGGAAATACATCTCGCTCATGGTTCAATAGTAGATTGGCAGGTTCGGATTACGAATGTCACGTTTACCAGGGGTGGGGTGACAGAAAGCAATACCAGTAACATACCGCTGATAGATGACGGTGATTTCATCTCTATAGAGCAGGTTGACATTGTGGAAGG
>JAAELC010000671.1 GCA_024227135.1 Gammaproteobacteria bacterium | reverse complement strand
TAAATCTCATCTGTTTTATCCTCTCATGAAACTCTGTCCGATTCATCCAGCGCCTCCAAATAGGCGTAGAATAAATCCGGACAGTTCATGTGCTAATTACCAGGACAGATAATTTACTCGCAACAGGTAAATATATGCCGCTTGCATAGTGGGTTTTATTACTCTAGAATGATCGAATCCAGAGTTCGTTCAGGAAGCCCCTGTTGTAATGCTGTACGAGTCGGTTTTTCCGCGAACTGATCAACAAGCAGAATAACGAGGGGGAGGAATGGGAGTTAACGGGATTACTTCAACCCGATTCGACGGAATGTATACGGCTTTCGGCCAGATACTTTCTGTTATGGTTCTTGCCGTAAGTCTGATCATGCCAGTTCAGGCGCAGATCAATTGCGCGGCCAACAGGTCGATCAACGCGAGTAAATGGAGCATTGTTGGATTGAGCTGTGATCGACCGGGCAGCAAAAGCGTAGCACAACTCCTCAGTACAGAATTTGACATGAGCCAGTATGCCACGAGTTGGATACTGTACGGTCACCGCCCGAATACCGATACATACTACCCCCTGCAGAAAACCGACCTTATCGAGAATGGTAAGGGCTACTGGTTATTTAACCTCAAGGCAAGTACGCTCAAGGCCAGTGGCAATCGTATTCCACTCAGGACTAAACTGGCTGCCCCGGAGTGTTCGTCGAATGCGGGTTGTTTTGAATTTGACGTATCCGAACCTGGTAACGGGGAAGTAGATCGCTGGAACCTGCTGTCACACCCATTCTCCCGGAATACTCCGTGGAGCGATGTGTGTCTGAGTGACGGCAACACAAGCTATTCGCCGACCCAGGCCGACGTAGCGCGCCTGATGTCGAAAAACATCTACAAGTACAATGGCAATGCGTATGAAACGTATGATGACGTCACACTGGGCCTGAAAGGTGTGCTTAAGCCCAACGAAGGTTTCTGGGTAGAACTACTGGAAAATGCGGTTGGAAAAAACCTGAAGTTGCTTATTCCCGCGGGTATTTCGACTGACCCCTGTGGAAATTTGCCGCCCGTGCTGGACGCCATTGGAAACCAGGCAGGCCAGGTCGACAGTGTTTTCAGCCTGCAGCCTAATGCCACCGATCCTGACCCTGGAGATGTGCTGAGTTTTTCCGCGCCGACTGCGCCTGTTGGGCTCAATATCAACAGCAGCAGTGGACTTGTTCAGTGGACACCGACATCCCAGCAGCCTGGCAAACACGCGGTCACTATCAAAGTCACCGACCCTGCGGGACTGACTGACCAGGAAAATTTTGAAATCGATGTCGGGGCTATAAACCATCCTCCTGACCTGATCCCGCCGGGTAACCGGAGTATTCGTACGAACACTTCTTTCCAGTCACCCCTCTTCGCGATCGACCCGGATGTGGGGGACCAGCTGACTTTTTCATTGCTCCAGGCGCCCACAGGTATGGGTGTTAATCCCAGCACGGGAATGCTTAACTGGTTACCAAATCAGGCACAGGAAGGGCAACATACGGTTAATGCGATGGTGCAGGATGTCGGTGGCTTGCTCGATACAGAAAGCTTTTTGATCACGGTAACTACGGATATACGGGAAACAGGTGATAACGCGCCCCCCGTGCTTACCGTACCTGATGACCAGACTCGGGTTATCGGCGACATACTAAACGTGCAGGCGACAGTGACCGACCCGGATACCGGGGATACGCTCGTTTTTGCCTTTATAAAGGCTCCTGCAGGTATGAGCATCAATCCTGCAGATGGCAGCATCAACTGGACTCCGAACATCAATCAACTCGGTTCACATGATGTGAGTATCAAGGTAAATGACCTGGCCGGTGCACTGGATATTGGCAGCTTTGTCGTACATGTCAATGATATCAACCACGCACCGGAAGCAACTGATGACAGCTATGCGGTAAATTTTGGGCAAATCCTGAGTGTTCCTGCTGCAGGCGTTCTGCTCAATGACAGTGACCCGGATGGCGACACGCTTTCGTTTTACTGGCAACAGACTGAGGGTGATCCAATAACCCTGCCGGATAATCGAAACTCGAGCATCAGTTTTGTTGCTCCCATGGTAGCTGCACCATCTCAGTATCGCGTTCAGCTGTCGGTGAGTGACGGTGCGTTGTCTGGTACGGATAGCGTGAACGTGTTGGTCTTTCCACTCGTTGATAGCGTGCCTCCCGACTTGGTCTCAAGAAACCCACAAATCAACGAGGCGGGTATTGCCACAAG
>JAAELC010000670.1 GCA_024227135.1 Gammaproteobacteria bacterium | reverse complement strand
TGCATGGAGGTATTGACGGCATCTTCCGGGGCAGACTACCCGTGGGGGGTGAGTAGTTACGACGATCATTGAAATACAGAGTATTAGTACGGATTGATATTCGTATATAAGCTGTTGGTAATGATCTTGCAAGCCAACCGGGAATATTTTTGTTGAGTTGATGCCGATGAGAATTCTTCCAGGGTTTATACATGGAATCTGCTCAGGAATCGGTACGGTAACGAGTTACTCGTGCAAAAGAAAAACTGTCAGTAGTTACCGGTGAACTACCGGAGTTGCTATGGATGAATGATAAGGGCTGCGGAAGGATGGACTACCCATGTATGCAAAGGGTTTAGCCATGCAGATGCGTCCGATGAGCTACAGCTGGACATGGAATCGTATCGTTTTCGGAGGCAGGAGCGGCCAGACGAGAACAGGTGACAATACATTACTGTACTCCCTGGTTATGCCGAAAAGTAACGACCCTTGCTAAAAACAGCATTGGTATACTGACCGAAAATGCCTCTACGCTTAAGTTTAAGTTCTACCAGCCATTTCCGACGAGATTGAACCATAAGGATCAGCGATGCATTTACCCCGATTCCCCCGCGAGAGATTTGCACACCTCCCTACGCCACTCGAGCCCATGAGCAATCTCAGTAAACTGCTCGGAGGGCCGAATCTTTGGATAAAGCGGGATGATTGCACCGGTTTGGCCGGGGGTGGTAATAAGACCCGCAAGTTGGAATTTCTGATGGGGGATGCCGTGGCTCAGGGAGCTGACACTATCATCACTCAAGGAGCAACTCAGTCCAACCATGCGCGCCAGACCGCTGCAATAGCAGCCAAAATGGGGATGGAATGTCGGCTGCTGCTGGAGGACCGGACCGGAAACGAGGGTGTTGACTACAACTACAACGGCAATGTGCTGATGGATCAGCTATACGGTGCGTCATTAAGCAAGTACCCGGCCGATACCGATATGAACGAGGCGATGGATACACTGGCCGAAAAGTTACGCGCCGCTGGAAAATTTCCCTATATCATCCCCGGCGGGGGTTCCAATCCGGTTGGTGCCCTGGGCTATGTCAACGCTGCCCTGGAACTGCTGATGCAGGCCAATGACAGTGGTATTCGGATTGACCACGTTGTCCACGCCACCGGCAGTACCGGCACCCAAGCGGGCCTGGTAACGGGGCTTGTCGCCAGTAACAGTCAGATCCCGGTATTGGGAATCAGTGTGCGTGCTCCACGGGAGACCCAGGAGACCAATGTATTCCGTCTCGCGCAGAATACTGCGGAATACCTGGGGTGTCCCAATGTGGTAAAGCGTCAGGATGTGGTAGCGAACGGTGACTATGTGGGGGATGGCTACGGTATTCCGACAAAAAACGGTATCGATGCGATCAAGCTGTTTGCCCGCCATGAATCGATTTTGCTGGATCCGGTTTACTCCGGGAAAGGCGCTGCCGGTTTGGTAGATCTGATCCGCCGGGGGTATTTCAAAAGTCATGACAATGTCGTCTTTCTGCATACCGGAGGGAGTCAGGCGCTTTATGGTTATCGCGAAGCTTTCGACTTTCCCTCCTATAGCTGATTGACAGTGAGTGTACACTTCCCAGTGTCCGTACATCAGGGATTAAGCATAGGAGAGGCGTTTGATGGAATTCCTAAAGCAAGCGGTTTCTGAGGCTGCCACCGTCCACGAAGATGAAAAAGTACAGGCAACGGTCAAGGCAATGCTTCACCGTATCAAGAATGAAGGCGAAGCAGCGGTTAGAGAGTTTGCGCAGCAATTCGACAGTTGGCAGGGAGAGTTCATCCTGCCCGATGAGAAGCGGGAGGCATTGATCGCCGAAGTCCCTCAAAGCGTTAAGGATGATATCGATTTTGCTCATCGGCAGATCAGGCGATTCGCCGAAGCGCAACGGGACAGCCTGGTTTCCTTTGAAATTGAAACGGAACCGGGGGTGCGGCTCGGGCAGCGGGTGATTCCAGTTCAATGTGCGGGCTGTTACGTACCAGGAGGGCGTTATGCTCATGCCGCGTCCGCCCTTATGAGTGTTGCTACCGCCAAAGCGGCAGGTGTACCCTTTGTGGTCGCGTGTTCTCCCCCGCGCGGCACCAGTATCAATCCTGCCGTGGCTTATGCCATGCACGTGGCCGGCGCGGACGTGATTCTCGAAATCGGGGGCGTTCACGCTATCGCCACGATGGCCAGCGGTCTTTTTACCGGAAAGCCAGCGGATATACTGGTGGGTCCCGGCAATGCGTATGTGGCTGAGGCCAAGCGCATGCTGTTCGGTGCCGTAGGTATCGATGTATTTGCCGGCCCAACCGAATCAGCCATCATTGCTGATGAGACCGCGGACCCGATGACGATCGCGGTTGATCTGGTTTCCCAGGCCGAACACGGAACCAACTCACCGGTCTGGTTGTTTACCGATAGTCGGAGAATAGGGGAGAAAGTGTTGGCGTTGATGCCTCAAGTGATCTCAGACATGCCTAACGCTGATGTCTGTGAGGCCGCATGGCGAGATCATGGTGTGGTGGTTCTGGGTGAAAACCGGGAAGAGCTGGTTGACATCAGCGACGGCTATGCCTGCGAGCACCTGCAGATCATCGCGAGGGATCTGGAATGGTGGAAGAATAATCTCAAAAACTATGGTTCACTGTTTCTGGGCGAAGGTAGCACGGTTTCTCAGGGGGACAAGTGTTCCGGTACCAATCATATCCTGCCAACCAGGAAAGCTGCCCGCTACAGCGGTGGTCTCAACGTTCAGAAGTTCATGAAGGTACTGACCTATCAGGAACTCGATGAAGCCGCCAACCTGACCTTCAGCACAGCTGGCTCAAGGATCTCCCGTACCGAGGGAATGGAAGGCCATGCCCGGGCATGTGACTGGCGACTGCGAAAGTTCTATCCTGACACTGAATGGGATTTTCCCGTTTACGATCAGAAACGTTATGATTAAGAGAGCATCTTGAAAGTATTCAAAAAGTCTTTTACTCAGCAGGAGCCCATTCCTGAAGCAGGGATTGCCGCTGCCGTCGAGGTCATGCGTTCGGGGTGTTTACATCGTTACAACACGCTGCCTGATGAGAAAAGTGAAACCGACCTGCTGGAATTGGAGTTTGCTGCCTATCAAGGGGTGCCCTACTGCCTGGCCTGCGCCTCCGGTGGCTACGCACTGCATATTGCCATGCGGGCTGCAGGTGTGTCGGCGGGTGACAGGGTTTTGTGTAACGCCTTTACTCTGGCACCGGTTCCGGGTGCTATTCATAACAGTGGTGCTGAAGCGGTGCTCGTGGGTGTCGACGACGATTATTGCATCGATCTGGAGGACCTTGAGTCCAGAGCTGAGGAAACCGCAGCCAGGTTTTTTCTGCTATCCCACATGCGTGGGCATATCGTGGATATGCATCGTGTGATGGAGATCTGCAATCGTAACGATCTCTTTCTCATCGAGGATTGTGCCCATACCATGGGGGCAGGCTGGAACGGCAGAAAAAGCGGTACCTTTGGGGATGTCGCCTGTTTCAGTGCCCAGACCTACAAGCACGTGAATTCAGGCGAAGGCGGTTTTCTGACCACTCGCCACCCGGAAGTGATGGCCCGGGCTGTTATTCTATCCGGTTCCTACATGCTCTATGAGCATCACTTTGCCGCGCCGCCAAAAGAAACTTACGACCAGATTTCCTATGAAACGCCCAATTACAGTGGTCGTATGGATAACCTGCGTGCAGCAATTCTGCGCCCACAGCTTTCTGAGCTGGATAATCAGTGTGAGCGTTGGAATCGACGCTACCGGGCGCTCGAAAAAATTCTCAGGACCTGCTCCTTGATTCTAATTCCCAAACGTCTGGAAGCTGAACAGTTTGTAGGAAGTTCGATTCAGTTTTCACTACCTCATTTCCGTGAGGAACAGGTACTGAAGGTGGTTGAGTATTGTGGAGTCCGGGGAGTGGTATTGAAATGGTTTGGGGATAGCGTGCCCAGGGGTTACACGAGCCGCTATGACAGTTGGCGGTATCTCTCCCGGCTCTCGCCGCTTACCAGAACCGAGCAGATACTATCCACTCTTCTGGACATGCGTATCCCATTGACTTTCAGTAGAAAGGATTGCGCGTTGATCGCCGATATCATTGTAGATGTGGTGCAGGAGTGCCGCACATGATTCCTGGAAAGGTGCACAAAGATTAAGACCGTCGGAATTCTTGGGGGCATGGGCCCCGAGGCCACTGTGGATTTGATGCAGCGGGTCATCAATGCCACACCGGCAGAAGACGATGTTGATCATATTCGTATGCTGGTAGACAATAATCCAAAAGTTCCATCGCGAATCAAGGCGCTTATCGATGGGACGGGTGTAAGCCCTGCGCCCTGCTTGATTGAAATGGCCCATGGATTGGAAAAGCAGGGCGCTGATTTTCTGGTGATCCCATGTAATACGGCGCATCACTACTACTCGGAAGTTGCAGCTGCGGTGGAAATTCCGATACTCAATCTGATTGAGTTAACTTCCAATCACTGCAAACAGATGCAACCGAATCTGAAACGGGCAGGATTGATGGCCTCAAGCGCTTTACAGCAGATTCATCTCTACGAATCCTGGTTCGAAAAACAGAACGTTCAGGTGCTTTATCCCCAGCAGCCGGATCAGCAGGTCGTGATGGATCTGATTCGTGCAATAAAGGCAAAACGGCAGACCCGGGAGCAGATCCTGGCTTACAATCGTATTGCGGTGGATTTACAGACACAGGGTGTGGAATGTCTGGTGGTAGCCTGTACTGAACTATCGGTTATTGGTGACCGACTCAGAACTTCATTACCAGTCTATGATGCTTCGGAGTTACTGGCACAGGCTATCGTTCGGGAGGTGACGGATCAGGGCCGCGGCCCTTAGACCTGTCAAGGTTACTGTCGTCCGCATATACACTCAGTCGGGGTAGGTATCTCCGTTATCGTATAGCTCGGCAACATACTTCCAGAATACGGAGGCCACATTCGATCGTTCCTTTTTGAACCGGTACAGATTAATGGCCAGATCGATGGATCTCAGTGGTGCTCCGAGCATCACCATGCTGCCTTCACTCAGCTCTTTGGCGACCAGGCACTCAGGAAGCCAGGCCACCCCGTATTCTTTGTCAACCAACGCCTTCAGTCCTTCTGCTAACGCATTTTCGCAGACTTTGTGCAGTTTTAAGTCGCTGCCGGATAGCGGCATGCATTTGTTGGTTATCAATTTTCCGAAAAAAGAATCCTGGGGATAGCTGAGCAATCTCAGGCTATTGCTCTGAGTCGTTGAAAAAACGGATTTACCCTCTGCATTTACTGCTGATACCGGGATCAGTCTATCCACTCCCACCTGGACACTTTCGATGTCATTTCGCTCTAACTGCTTGAGAACATCGGGTGTCGAAAAGCAAAGCAGGAAATCTCCCGTGCCCGCCAGAAAAGACTCCAGCGAATCATGCAGGTTACCCGCATTGACCTTGATCAGCGCATCGCCGACAAAAGATTCGATGTTGTGCAGCCAGGTAGGAAAAAAGGATACTGCCAGAGAGTGTTGTGACATCACAATCATAGCAGAATGTTCATTGGCCAGGGAGTTCAGTTTGTCACGTGCGGCATAGATTTGTGCCTTGATATTTTCAGCTTGGTCGATGAACTCCATGCCCGCCTCAGTGAGGCTGGTAGGCACCCGGGTGCGATCCACGAGACTGACGCCAAGCCAGTTTTCCAATGAACGTATTCGACGACTAAACGCGGGCTGTGTCACAAACCGGGTTTTTGCCGCTTTGGAGAAGTTCTTGTTGTTGGCCAGTGCCAGAAAGTCCTCTAACCACTTCAGCTCCATAAATCCTCCTTTCCGTACTGTAGCATATTGCCAAGGGGAGACAGGCCCTCTATGCCAGCGCTCTGGGTGGTATACGGGACCTTGAGAACGAGATACGAATGCCTCCACGTGGTGGGAATCCCCGCGTCAGATCGGCTGCCAGGTGACGCCCAAGCGCACTCATTCCAGGTACGGGCACAAACCGCTCTCGATGATGTCAGGTTGGACTGACGACACCGTCTGTGATACGCCCGATACACATGGACCAGGATTTCACCAGACCACGTTCACGCCAGTTTCCTGGTCCAGGTCGGAAAGGGTGGGGCGGGGAAGTCTTCGACCACCACTGCGCCAGCCCGCTCCGCCAGCTTGTGCAAGGGAGACTCGGCGCTGTCGTCCGTATCGAGATGAAACAACGTTCGAATACCCAGTCTGCCAATTTCTGAGTGCGCGTCCCGGGCACCCTGGAGTATAAAGGTGTGATGCCTGTCGTTATTGAAAGGGTGCCTGCCCCCAAGCCAAGCCCCTGATAGACGACCAGGGGCAGCTCACACCTGTTTGCCAGGGTCACAGCAACGTCCAGTGCGGGGTTCTCATGTCCGCGAACCCCATGGTGCATCCAATAGGGCACAAACTCACCCTGTTTCGCTTCGGGTCTATCTGCGTGGATACGGGTCCGCTCTGCCAGTGCTGCCGGCAGAGTCTGTATGGCTTGTTGAATCGCCGGTTTCATCGTTTGCTTTGTCGGCTGTTACAACAGCCGCTCGATAGCCTCGATCAGGGTGCCACTGCGGGGTTCGACATTGCTTCCGTAGCTTCCCGCCGGCCTGCCTTCGCGATCGCTCAGGTATTTGTGAAAATTCCAGCGAAGACTTTGACCTGCAGCATCGGCGAGAGATCGATACAGCGGTTTTGCGTCTTCACCTCTAACCCGGGTCTTGCCATGCATAGGAAACTGCAGGCCATAGGTGAGCCGGCAAAATCGGTTGATGCTTTTTTCCTTTCCCGGTTCCTGGTTGCCGAAATCATTCGACGGAAAACCGACTACCACCAAGCCACGCCTGCGGTACTCGAAGTACAGCGTTTCCAGGCCTTCGTATTGATAAGTGTACCCGCATCGGCTGGCTGTGTTCACCACCAGTACGACTTTATCTCTGTACGTTTCACAAAAATCCACCTTCTCCTGGCTGTCCAGCTTTCTGACCATGTACGAGGCCTCGTCCCCGCAAATCTGCTTCCCATTGGAACCAGCCGGATCACCAGCTGTGGCCAGGTAGGACGCCGTCATCAGCAGCATGCCAGTGAAGCCTGCCGACAGTCCCAACACATATCACGTTCTCATCTAACAACGGTGTTCGCACAGCAGAAAAACCTTCTCAGACTCCGTTTCTGGCGCATGCTGCAGGAGATCGTCGCTTTCAACAGTCGGTCTCACGAACTGCTCGCGTAGTCGGAAAAACAGCGGGTCACGCTGGGTGGACTGCTGGATGAGCACGGTTACTCCCCTGCCTTTCGTCAGGGATATCTGTTACCGATGGCAGCTGCTATCTGGTCATCCTCACCGGCGGAAATCCTGGGTTTTCCTGCGGCTACCTTTTTAAGGTTCTGCATCAACCATAGACTGTTGCAGATCGAAGGGAGGCCCGAATGGTGCAGCATCGTTGGCGGAGGCAGGGCCTGCGTCAATAAAATGGCAGAGTCCCTGGATATCCGGCTGAAGCACCCGGTGGAGCAGGTACGCCGGGAGAACGGCGGGGTAAAGCTGACCGCCCGCGGAGTGACCGATGAATACGACAGGGTGATATTCGCCACCCATGCGCCGGACACACTGGGTATGTTAAAGGATGCGGACAGTCGGGAAGGGGATTGCTGGAATCGGTCAGGTACCAGCCTAACCTGGCGGTACCGCATACGGATCGGCGTTTCCTGCCCCGGCGTGAATCTCTCTGGTCGGCCTGGAACTACCTGTCCCTGGATGATGACGGCGGTTCGGTCTGTGTCACCTACCTGCTGAACAAACTGCAGAACCTGCTTTTTGACACCTCCTTGATGGTCACCCTGAATCCCCCTGCGGGGAGGGTGCCTCGTGGAGAGATTGCACGCTTCGATTACGAACATCCGATTTTCGACCAGGCGGCTATCGATGCTCAATCCCACCTGAAATCCATACAGGGGCACAACGAAACCTGGTACTGCGGCGCCTGGTGCGGGTATGGATTTCACGAAGATGGACTGAAATCAGCATTGAGGATAATCGGTGATTTCGGCGTGGAGGCCCCATGGTCAGCCGAATTTTAAGTCGTATTGTCAGCAGCAGAGTGCAGCAAATTTCTGCAGCGATTTTAGCTGTTCCGACGCTTGATTGACTTCGTCACGAAGGGTCGACATGACGACGGCGCTTTCCTCGATGGACTGGTGTCCCTGGCCGCTGGTCTCGTGGGCACGTTGCGTATACTCAGTGGATTCCTGAACTTGTTGATGAACCTGATCAGTCAAGCTTGATAGCTGCTCGCACGATTCGGAAATCTGGCTCACGTGCCCCTGTTCCTGTCCGATTGATTTCACCAGTTTGTCCAGAGAGCCGGAAACTTCAGCGATACCAATTGCGAGTTTGCTGGTTTGATTGAAAATACCATTGGTATTCTGGCTGGAGATGTCCTGATCAGAGGTTTCCGCCGCGATCTCTGATTCGATAGTACCGAACGGGTGGAGTATCCAGAAATGTGCAGCCGTGATGACCAGTGCGGCCCCAAGAATCATCAGGCCATCTGTGACAGATTCAGTGCCAGAGGCCAGGAAAAATAGAACTACACCCGAGAGTACCACACCGGATAGTAGTTTCAGTCCCATCAAAGTATTTAGAAAGCAATTTTTTTTTCATTGAGTTACTGCATGACCTTTGTTGCTGATGTTTGAGGTACTGAGTTGCTTTCGAGCCTGGGCTTGAATGATCAGAAACTGACATCATTCGATGACCACCTGTGATAACGAAGTCTGGGTTAATCGACAATTGACGATCATTTCGGGCTTTTCATGGAATTGTTTTACACTGACAACTGGCGGGATGGGTGAAGAACAATAAAAGCAGGGTGCTCGGGACGGTTATAAGCGCCTCGATGACAATTGGATTGTGGGGGGCCGGGCATCCCAACTGCTATCATGGTTTAGTGGCAAGTCTGCAGGTCGCGACACGGACTGGGGAGGCCGCTGAAAAGCCATCTAAATTCAATATGCTCATGGTTTACTTCCTATCAAGAGCCGGTTGATTCAGTACGCCAGTACGCCTTCCTCTAGTAATTACATCTACACTATTGCGGGAATCAGTACTTGCAACTGCACTATATATCGTCGCATCCTGGCATCTCTTTAATCCGGGGTGACACCAGGCAAACACCCTGTACTTTGGCTTTATCTGTTCATTCGGTGTAGCTGCGCACCCCCCAGAGATCACCCCACCGTGGGTGGTTCGTGGAGGAAGTGTCTTCGGCAGGTATGCCAAGCAGGTAAGTAGCGTTATTCCTATTGGCGGTGATCCAAACAGCGGCCCGGGGCGTTACTAGACTACAAACCGCAATGATTTGCTGCTTGCCGGGTAAAAACCAAGCTAAATCGCAGCAGGAGAATTGAATTGAAACCAAACCACCACCCAGATGACGCAATCGTCGTAGCCTACGCCGCCGGGTCCACTCACGAAAGCTACTCTCTGGTAATCGCTGCCCACGCCGACGGGTGCGAACAGTGTCGTGTCAGCATCGATCACGCCGAACACATGGGCGGGAATCTACTCGAAACACTCCCCCCCGTCCTAATGAACACCAACGGGCTGGAGACTGTCTGGGAGAGCATAGACAAACCCTTTACGGCAGAGGAACAACGGCCTCTCAACACCAGGGAAGAGGAATTCCACACCCTCTTACTCCGTACGTCGGGGCTGATCTGGAGTCACTGGAATGGCGTTCCCTGGTTCCAGGAGTGCAGCATTTACCTTTGTCTAGACTGGAAAGCGGAACAGGCTCTACACGATTGCTGCGTATCGAGAAGGGTGTGGACATACCCGAGCACACCCATGCAGGATCGGCGTTGACCCTGGTGCTCCAAGGCAGCTACTCAGACGAGACAGGCAGTTATCGGACGGGGGATCTGTCAGATCTGGACGGTGATGTGAAACACCGGCCTGTCGTCGACTCTATAGCGTCCTGTATATGTCTGATCGCTACAGACAATCGGTTAATTTTTTCCAGCAGAATAACCAGATTGATACAACCATTAATCGGCATTTGAGGCATGAAGAAGATGAATACGAAATTGCATGATACAAAGAAGTCTGGTGCCATTCCCCACATCCTGTCCCAGATTCTGGATTTCTGTGTCGATGGAATAACATTATCCGATCCAGATATCGAGGATAATCCCATTGTCTATGCCAACGAAACGTTCCAGTTGATCACCGGCTATGACCAGGAAGAGCCCGTTGGACGAAACTGCCGATTTCTACAACGGGAGGACCACGACCAGGAAGGCCTGGAAAAAATACGTCAAGCGGTCAAAATACAGGCATCTGTTACTGTTACTCTGCGCAACTACCGTAAAAGCGGTGAGATGTTTTACAACCAGACGACGGTCCGGCCGTTGTTCGATCAGGAAAACAATCTCGTATACTATCTGGGCCTGCAACATGATATTACCAACCAACTGCGGGCCGAGGCAGAGTTAAAACGGCTCAATCATCTACTGGGGCAGGATGGTTTAATGGCAGCTGAGTCCAGTGTTCACATGCAGAAACAATCCTAACGTTAGAACCGAATAGATGTGGAGTTAAAGTTGACGCTGGGTCGATACAGTGGCTACACTGGTTTTCAACCGTTCAGTTTCGGGGCTTTTCAATCCATACAGTGCTTTGTGCGGTTACAGCTTTTCCAGGAATAGTCTCTACCCACCAACCCTTTCATTGACGGATCGTTCAGCGGAGCTTCCGGTTCAGTTGCTGGTGAGTTCCACAGTGTCTGAACAACTGGGATCACTTGAGAGATACTGCTGATAGTTTCGGACAGCGGCACTCTGAATGCTCAGCAGTCTTCTCTGTTTTGCTGAGAAAGCCGGTCAGCAGGTGGTGGAACCGTAACTGCCTGACTTCTATCTACTGGTTACCCCTGATCCCATCCTCGGTGTGTTGTCGAAGCGATGGGAGTCTTCGGCGATGAAAGCGTACACACACGGCATACGAACTCTGATTTTCAGGTTTGCCCTGGTACTGGGTGAGGAAAGAGGGCTGATGAAACAGTTGCTAATTCCTCCTGGGCTGGGTCTGGGCGGACCTGTGGGTGATGGAAACCAACATTTCTCCTGGATACACATCGATGATCTGGTTGGTGTCTACATGCATGCTCTCGAGCACCCAGAAATGACCGGGGTGTATCATCTGGCGTCACCAAACCTTGAAACTAACCTGAGTTTCACGAAAAAGCTGGGGAAAGCACTGAACAGACCCACCGTGTTTCGTGTCCCTGAACTACTTTTGAGGGTCGCCTACGGTGAAGGGGCTGAAGTCATGA
>JAAELC010000669.1 GCA_024227135.1 Gammaproteobacteria bacterium | reverse complement strand
TCTATTTTTTTTGCTAGATGACGAGTCTACCACACAGCCTGATATCGAACCTGGGTCAGTAGAAAAAACCATCATCCATACAACCCTCCACATTACCAGACCATTTGCCTCGCCCCTCTGCAGCCTATGATTGATTTCGCTGAACATTTATCTTCTTTACCTTGTTATATTCCAGATTACACGTATATGATGCTCCGTGGTTGAATCTTAGAAAATCTTGATCGGAGTCTCTGACAGGTAAAACTCTATTCAATTGCTAGTCTTGACGTCAAAAGACACTGATCAATGGATGTTGACACCGGGTTGCATAGGCAAACCCTGGACAACAGCTTTTTTCGCAGGTTTACCTGCCACAGATTTCCTAAGTGTGTGATGACTATGCGAGTTGGCTTTCTTTTCAATCACTATGAAGTACACCAGGTACCCCATGCCGCACCCTATGCCTTTGAATTATCGCGACGATATCCCCAATTCGAGGTCATCATTGCCTGCTCGACAAATCAAGAAATGACACTGGTAAAGGAAATTGCACAGCTCTATCCCGGCCAGCGTTGCGAATTACGCTCACTGGGTACTCCCTGGTACTACAACCTTGTCGACCCCATCGTTTCCAAATGGGCCTTTGGGCGAAAAAAGATGGTACTCAGCAATAATCTCGATTTCTTCCGTTCACTGGACGCGCTCGTCGCCCCGGAGCGGCACTGCATGAAACTACGCACCACCCATGGACTGAAAGATCTGCTCATGATCCATACGCGTCACGGTGCGGGGGATCGAAAAGGGGGGTTCGACGATCGCTCCGGGGCTTTCGATCTGACGCTGTTACCCGGGCAAAAGTACGTGGATCGACTCGGTCAGCTCGGGTTATTGAAAGAAGATGCATACGCGGTAGCCGGTTGGCCGAAATTCGAAGTTGTACGCGGATTGCGGCAGACCAGAGAACGTTTTTTCAAAAACGACAATCCGGTCATCGTCTACAACCCCCACTTTGATCAGACGGTCTCTTCCTGGCGACCGATGGGGCTGGCCGTACTGGATTTTTTCCTGGAAAACAGTCAATTCAACCTTATATTCGCCCCCCATGTCGTACTGTTCAAGCGGAAAGCCAGACATCGGGCAAAGCTCCCCGAAAAGTACGCTCATGCAGCGAATATCTTAATCGACAAGGGTAGCGCCTTTTCAGCGGATATGACCTATATGCTGGCCGCGGATATCTACCTCGGCGATGTCAGCAGCCAGGTCTACGAGTTTCTGCTTGAACCTCGGCCATGTATTTATCTCAATGGTCATCAGGTTTCATGGCAGAAAGACCCACACTATTTTCACTGGTCGCTGGGTCAGGTCATAGCCGATGTGAAAGCTGAGCTTGGCCCTGCAATCGAACGGGCGGCTGCCTCACAGACAGCGTACCAGTCGCTTCAGGAAGAGGCGTTCAACTATACCTTTCGAACCGAAAAAGAGAGTACCGCCGCTGAACGGGGTGCGGATGCCATCGGGCAGTTTCTCAGTGCCAGACACGTCACTTGAGTGTTGGCCGCAACATGAACTCGAGATAAGCATCCACGGAATGGTCGACCGAGAACTCGGCAGCACGTTTCAGCCGTTCTGCCGTGTGTCCGGGACTTTTTAATGTGCTCACAATCGCCTCGGCCAGCGCCCCATCGTCACCCACAGGAACCAGGGAACCGTACTCGCCATTGTTCAGAATCTCGGCAGGTCCGCTCAAACAATCGGTACTGACTACAGGGCATCCACAAGCCATGGCCTCGATCAGAACCCCAGGAAATCCTTCCCAGGCCAAAGACAAAACAAAAATAGATGCCTCAGACATCCAGGGGTAGGGATTTTCCACTCCACCCGGCAACGCCACATCTTCGGCAACACCCAGGCTTTCAGACAGGCCGACCAGTTTTCTTCGTAAACTTCCTTCGCCCAGAATCACCAGTTTAACGTGCATACGCCTGCGTACCCTGGCAAAGGCTCGCAGCAGTGTCGGAAAATCCTTAGCACCAGTCAATCGCCCCACTGCAAGAATCACCGGTGGTGACGCCTGGGTAAACCAGGGATGATCAAAGGGGGCTTTGGCACGCTCCGGAATATCGGGTGTGAAGGTTGGATTATAGATCGTGCACACACGCCGGGGCGTCAGGGTCGTGTGCTCGATGATGTCTTCCGCTATGCCACCGGAAACAGCAATAGCCCGATCGGCGCCGCCATACCGATGACGACTCCAGCGAAGCAGTGTCATGCGGGATTTATTGAGGAGCGAATTGCTGAGGTGGGAGCTGACCCTTATAACCAGCCGGACCGGAACACCGGCAATACCCCGTGCGGTGATGGCGCTGAGGTGCACATGGTTAGCAGCGGACAGCAGCACCTCCGGTCGCTCCCTCCGGAGGTAGCGCGCAAGTGCCGGTTGACTGACCATCACTTGATTCTTACGACTGCGCCAGGGAATTCGTTCACAGAGACGTATAGCAAGAGAGTCCAGGGTAACCAGTTTGACCCGTGAAGAGAGATCGCGTCGAGAGGGACCCACTGGGCTCAGCACGACCATGTCGACGCTGTGCCCGCGTTCCGCCATCCCGTTGGCGAGAGTAACCGCCCGCCGCGTCGCCCCTCCCCCCGTCAGACCAAAAATGAAAACGGCAATATGGCAGGACTTCTCCAATGAATGCACCTGATAGCGGCTTTTTAAGTTCTCTTCAATAGACTGGGTGGATCGATGATCCGCCCCTGATCATAGAACATTGGGGCAAGTTCAGCGATCGCGTCCGGATTGTAACAGTGTAAGCGCTGACCATCATAGAATCAGCGGGAATGCGACCGATGCCACCCGTGTTCCGGGGTTCGGGTTACTGAAAAGGTCAACAACCGCAGCGTTTACGTTATCATTGCACAAACGTACACCCCTGTTTGCTCCTGCCCGGGCCCTCGGATTTCTCGGTATTCCGATACTCCCAGTATCCGATACGCGTCCACGCGGAATCAGTTCGGCTGCCGCAGGGAACCAAGGGCCCCTGACACGAAGCGATAACTGGATATACCCGTTAAGGCGGCCATAAAACATTCGATCAAGGACTCGGGCATGTGTGGACTCTCCGGTATCTTATCCCTGAAGCGTCATAACTCCGGCAAGCTCAGGAGTGTCTGCCGGGCGATGACAGATCAGCTCCGGCACCGGGGTCCAGACGATTCAGGAGTATGGGAAGACCCTGAAAGCAGTTTCGTCATGGGACACCGACGGCTCTCTGTCATCGACCTTTCACCCGGTGGTCATCAACCCATGGTCTCGCCCTGCGGTCGATTTACCATTGCCTACAACGGAGAAGTGTACAATTTCGGCGCCCTCAGAAAAACACTCCAGTCGGCAGGGTACAACTTCCAGGGAAACTCCGATACGGAAGTCATACTCGCCGCAATCGGTGAATGGGGACTTACCAAAGCGGTCCGGCATCTCGTGGGGATGTTCGCCTTTGCGTTGTGGGACTCGAAAAAGAAAAGTCTCTGTCTCGTTCGCGACCGATTGGGAAAAAAACCGCTGTACTACGGCTGGATAAAGGACTGTTTCGTCTTCGCTTCGGAACTCAAGGCACTGAGAGCACATCCTGAATTCCAGAACCCTGTCGATCGCAATGTGCTATGCACCTACTTCCGGCACAGCTATATCCCGTCACCTTACAGCATTCATCAACATGTCTGGCAAATGGAACCCGGCACGATTCTGTCCTTGAACCAGAGGAATATGGCAAAGCTGCAGGGTAAAAGACCGGAATCCAACGCCTACTGGTCGTTACCGGATATCTGGGAACAGGGGCGAGACAACTTTTTCGAGGGTGATGAGAACGATGCAGTGGAAACACTGGACGACTTACTCAGATCCACCGTCAAATGTCGAATGGCGGCAGACGTCCCACTCGGCGCATTCCTTTCCGGAGGCGTGGACTCTTCCACGGTGGTCGCCCTGATGCAGGCACAAAGTCTCCGGCCTGTCCGCACATTCTCGATCGGTTTCCACGAGTCGGAAAAGAACGAAGCACACCACGCCCGTGCTATCGCCGACCATCTGCATACGAGTCATACCGAACTGTACGTCACACCGCAGGATGCCAGGGATGTCATACCTGAAATCCCCCAGTACTGGGACGAGCCCTTTGCTGACCCTTCACAGATACCCACTTACCTCCTGGCTCTGTTAACGAAAGAACATGTAACGGTCGCCCTTTCAGGGGATGGCGGGGATGAGTTGTTTGTCGGATACCGGAAACACTTCCTGGCCAGCGAATACTGGAACATGCAGCGCAGGATACCCGAAGCGCTGCGCCGTATCGCTGAATTCCAACGTTATATCCCCGAAAACAGCTATCGGATTTTCGGCCGAGCCGGCCAGAAGATAAAACGCCGAATCGAAGCATTGAACATCAATGACTTACACCTTCTCTACCAGTATTTCCGCTCACACCAGAAAAGGCCTGCCGAACTGGTCAAACACGCCCATGAGCTTGAAACACCGTTTACACGGATTCCACCACTTGGCGGCACCGATGACCCGTTCAGGTACATGTCCGGCATCGACCTGACAACCTACCTTCCCAACGATATCCTGACCAAGGTCGATCGAGCAACTATGGCAACGTCACTGGAGGCCAGAACCCCTCTACTGGATCACAGAATTGTTGAGTTCGCAGCCCGGCTGCCTCACCGCATGAAAGTCAAATCGGGTAACGGAAAGTGGATACTGAGGCAGGTCTTGCAGCGTTACGTTCCCGAGCATCTTTTTAAAAGACCCAAAATGGGATTCGGTATTCCCATCGAACAATGGCTCCGCAACGAACTACGAGACTGGAGCGAAAATTTGATCGATGAAAAGAAAATAGAGAGTCAGGGTTACCTCGACCCCGAGCCCATCAGAAAAATGTGGACCGGCTACCTGGCGGGCCAACCCTGGCACTATTATCTATGGGATGTTTTGATGTTTCAGGCCTGGCTAGAAAAATGGGAAAGCGGAGACTGAAAGTGTCGTCGACCGTAGCCTGGAGATCACAGCGGATTCGGCAGCGCCGGCACCGATGAAATAGACGCGATACCTATCCTGCCCTTTCGAGCACCGCCTTTCCATTCCGCAATCGATAGATTCTGTCTGCCGCCTCGAGCAAAGCTGGTTGGTGGGAAATCGCCAGAATCGTATGTTCACCTCGCAACGCTCTCAGGGTCTTGTAGATAGCCATTTCGCTCTCGGGATCGAGGGCGGTGGTGGCCTCGTCCAGAATCAGCAGTTTTGGCCTGTGGGCCAGCGCACGGGCAATCATGACTCGCTGTCGCTGACCACCGGACAGCTTCCCCCCCCGCTCACCCACCTTCTGCTGGACACCCTGGGGCAGCCTGCTCACGAACTCCCAGGCACCGGCCTGCCGCAAGGCCCTGACCGCATCGGACTCATCCAGTTCCGGGTCTCCCAGGGTTACATTGTTAATAACGGTATCATGCAACAGTACGTTCTCCTGGGGCACATAACCGATAGTCCTGCGCCAGGCGTTCACATTCAGTTCCGCCAGTGGCGTACCATCGATCGATACGGTGCCACTCATCGGCTGAAGCAATCCGCTTATCAGGTCCAGGTTGGTGGTTTTTCCCGACCCGGACTGGCCGATGAGTGCGGTAAATGACCCGACCGGAATCTCCAGGCTCATACTATCGAGAAGGTTTTCGTCCCCATAGCTGAACGTCACATCCCGCAGTTCTATAACCGATTCGAACACCGGTTCACGATCACCACTCAGCGCCTCTCTGGCCAGGTCGGCCTGTTCGATAGTGTCCTGAATCGACCAGTAAGCGGATTCACTGACCACCATTTTTTGATAGTTGCGCTGTACCTGGCCACTTCGCTTGAGCGTCCGGAACAGCAGAAAACCCAGCACCAGCACACTGGCGATCGGCAACTCCCAGATCACCAGCGTAATGTAGATCCCGATCACCAGTACCAGGG
>JAAELC010000668.1 GCA_024227135.1 Gammaproteobacteria bacterium | reverse complement strand
TGAATTACTCTATTTTCTTCTACTACCAATTCTTTAAGCAACACCCATGCCAGAGTTATTTTTTTATATAATACAATGACATATACAACCCTGAAAATTTCCTACAAGCTATCTGTAAGTAATTCCAACAGAGATTCACACCTGACGCCGGCGGGCGACACCCACCAGACCCAGCAGACCGCTGCCGAACAGCCAGACGGCTGCCGGGATGGGGACCACATTAACCGTACCCGCTTCATACACATCGTTGGGAGGGCTCCAACCGCCACCCGCTCCAGCACCGTCGCCAACTGTGATAAGTGTAGAGGAGCCTACGGCACCAACCGCTGTAAAGGTAAGCGTGGCAATGGGAACGGGACCTGCATCAGTAACAAAATTAAAGGTGCCAACCCTTATTCCTGACAGAAGTCCAGGGGTCAGCACACCCCGATCCGAAAAGTTGCTGTCATCGGGATCGTCCCAGGGCGGCGTGGCGATAAGGACGGCAGCGTCATCGGTCACTGCACCAATGGCAGCATT
>JAAELC010000667.1 GCA_024227135.1 Gammaproteobacteria bacterium | reverse complement strand
CTGTCCCTGCTTCGCTTGGGCACCGGTCTTGAGCATCCTGCTCAGGCCATTCACTGCTGCGCAGTTCACCCGGCGCAATCTTTGGATAACTAATAATTTCCGCGGCCCTAAGCCGCCTGACAGACATCATCGGTTGTTGTCGGTCGATCACGATCACACTCAATTTGCAAGTAATGAATGACAGAAAAACCTTCTGGGGATTGACCGCCTGCTTTTTACTGGCTGTCACCTTTCTTGCTGCCGGCGTTTACGAAATCGGCTTTCTTATGCCGTTATTGAACGATGGAAAACGGGCGGATGCCACCGTTGTTGAAATCAAAATTGGTGTCAAAGGCGGAAAGAGAGCCCTTCTGCAGTTCGTTACGGAAGCTGGTAAGACCGAAGTCGCCGATGACCATTTTGAGATGCTGTTTTTTCGATTCGAGAAAGGCGCTCGAGTCACCGTCCTGTATGACCCGAAAAACCCACAAATTGCCACGATAGACTTGGGGTTGTGGGTATGGCAGCTACCCATGTTTTTCTTTTCGGGCTTCTTGATACTGAGCATTCTCGGGATAGTATTATTCAGGCACAAACCCAGGAAAACTGAGTGATATCTCTGGGAACACATCGAACACCATAACATCACACAGCAAGGGCCACGAAAAACAAAGCAATGCCCTCTCCTGCCCGTCTTTTGGTCCAGCTGCCAGGTATTATTTATCGGTTTTTTTAGCAGCTACCGCACCTGACTCACTGAAATACCCTAGAAAAAACCGTATGTTATAGTCGGACCCACCGGTTCACCAGAATACGACAACCCGTGGCGATGGGCCCCGCCTTCCTCTGGAGGGTGCAAAAACTCATTCATCAGCCATAGCAATCGGTTCAGTTTTATAGATTAAGGTCAGCTAAACCTGCAGTATGCGTATGGTAATAGGGCCTTACCACTGTCAGGCATTTTTACACTTCACCCTAGCCCTGTTTCATCACAGCAGGCGAAAGCCAGTTCCAATAATGCTTTAGCTGAACAGGTGTAGAAATTGCCTCAATAATCGTAACTGCTCCCCCGGAGAATACCCCCCATGGGTGGTCTGTGGAGGAAGTGTCTTTGGCAGGGATGCCAAAGCCAAGGCTACAGTCAGGTATTGACGGTGTCTTCCGGAGTAGATCGCCCATGCGGGATGGATAGATACCAGGAATCATGACTACTCGCGCCCTGCCCTCCCCGTTATTCACTGAATCCGGTGAGGTTTTAGGGCCGCGGAAATTAATAAGTATCCAGAAATTGCGCTGTATTTTGGTTCGGGTTCAAGGCGTGGAAAGGGGCGCATAGCTTTCCTATGCAACCCTTTTCATAACGCTGAATCCGAACCAAAAGACGAGCAAGACTGGATACTCTATTTTTTCCGCGGCCCTTAGCCCACTGGCACTCATGTTAGCGTTGTTGTAGAACCAACCATCAGCGTAGACGAATACGTTACCCTTTCCCGAAAGGAAGCTATAACAGAACGAGATCAGTAAAACCATGCCCATGGCTCAACATTCGGAAACAGTTTCCTTTGGTCGCTGCAGCCCCCAGGCAATACTCAGAAGAGTGGCGTATTGCGCACTGCAACTGGTGGTATTGCTGCTGACGATATCCGTATTCTCCGCTTCAGTATTTGCTGCGGTCAGGTTCTATACCGATCGATCACAGTTTGAAAAGGCTGTCGGGCAGGAATCCCTGTTTTATATCAACGCATCAAACGTTGCCTTAGCCGAAGAAGTGGATCAGATTCCCGGCCGCAACCGGATCGTTGGGGCAATCAAATACCCCGGTGAAGGGTCAACGCTCACATTCCCGAAACGAAGCACCGGGCTACCGTTCAGCTTCGAACTGACGGCAATGGAACCAGGTGCGAGATGGACCTTCGACGATGATGAAGACCCCTCACAAAACTTGCCGACCTTTGACAATGCCCTGTCTGTTGGGGATATCGATAACCACCAGAACGATGATTGGCGACTCAAGGCTTTCAATGATGAGGCGCCCAGAGGCTTTGGCTTTGTACTGAGAGACAACCACGGTGCATCCGGTGAGTTTATTCAGTTGCTTGACCGGCAAGGCAATCAGGTCGCTGTGGTCCAGATTGGCAATCAAACCCTCGAGGTCTTCCTTGGGGTGGTTTCTGATATCGAATTCAGTGAAATCCGTTTCGATGAAGATTCCGGAGGTGATGATATTGCCATTGCGGATTTCCACTTCGCACTGGCCAGTGACGTGGAGAATGTGGATCTGGGCGATGCCATCGACGCCCTTGCCGCGGTAAACCGGCGTGAACAATGGTTCACAGTTTACGATGAGATCCCTCCGGCCCTGACCTTGGAGCAGCCGGATCCACAACTCGAAGCCACCGATATCGGGGGTGTGGCACTGGCCCGGGTACGTGACGAACTCCTTGCGGGTGTATTGGCCGTTGATGCCTGTGATCGACCCGCAGGACTCAGTCACGACATGCCGGCGCTGCTGCCCATCAGTACCACAGAGGTAACCTGGCGAGCGAGTGACCAGGGGCCAAAAGATGCAAGCGGTGAACCCAACGTGGTGGAACGGGTTCAACAGATAACCGTGGTGGATACCCAGGCACCCATCATGGTGCCTCCGCCAGGTAAGGTGGTCGAGATCCCTATTGGTGAAACAGGCATTAACGCCGCGGAAGTTGATCTCGGGGTGCCCCAGGTGGTGGATCTGGCCGATCCGACACCGGACGTATCCAACGACGCACCGGCCGTTTTTCCTGTAAGCATCCGCACATCCGTTCTATGGGAAGCTGCTGATCATGCCGAACCACAACCGAATGTGGCTACCGCCGAGCAGTTGATAACCGTGAAGCCAGAAGGCACGAACACCGCGCCACAAGTGGGGAATAGCACAGCAAGTACCCTCACCTCCCAGCCGGGAGGACCCTATCCGGAGGCCTTCAATGGAGAGCAGCCGCCGGGGCAATGGATTTACCAGAACATCTGCGTCGCAATCCCTGACAACCCACGCCGCGACTGGGTATACCAACCCAAGTTTCTCTCAGTGGGTGATGATGGAATCACCATGATCATTGACGAAGCGTGGCGCTGCGAAGACGGCTCGAGTATTGCCAAACCCGACAGCCGGATTTCTAAATGGGACGGGGATGGCAACTTTATCGGAGAGATTCAATACCCTAGCTCCAACGACACCTTTGTCATGGACCCCGACGGCTATTTATACACGGTGGAGCTCAAGTATTCTGACAACGGCCTGAGGGTAGTCCAGCACCGAACCGACTGGACGGGCAACATGATCGGCAGCTCGGTCTGGGTGGACACCTGGAAGTTTGATTACAGCAACAAGGCCAGCGGTATACCCCGTCTTGACGAAAACCGGTTGAGTTATGCACGGGCTGATACCCGAAACAGGGTTATCTACGTCCACGACGCCGAAGAGATATGGGTCTATGACATCCGCCCGGAAATCGCAGACCCGGCCCCAAACTCCGTCGGTATGCAACCGGAACGAATTCTAGGGGTTCTCAATGGGGGGCTGCCCACCCTCAACAAGGATTGCCGCTCTTCGGGGGGCTATGCCATGGAGCTTGACTCCCAAGGTGCCCTCTACGTGATAGACAGCTGTAATCACCAGGTGCACAAGTTCACCGCTTCATACTTTCAACCCGACGGTCAATTCGTACTGGGGGACTATGTGGGCTGGATGGGGCGCTGTGAGACGAGCACCAACAAGGCCTGTGATGAAACCACGAAAACCACCAAGGGATACAGCTGTACCAATGAGACCTGTACTTCCCTCGAGCGCAATAACCGTGGCGATATGACCGGACAGTTCAGTGGGCCCAGGTTCCTGGCGATGGGACCCAATGATGTCCTCTATGTCGCCGATAGCGGTAATTTCAGAATTCAGCGATTTGCCCCGGACGGCACCTTTGCCGGCGAGGCCGTGTCCACTGGTTCAGGCGTCAACCAGGGGAAACACCCAGATTTCGCACTCAGCAACATGGGCCGACCCAAGGCGGTATCCGTGAACTCGAAAAAGTTCTTCGTCGTCGACCAGGTGGAGTCCTTCGTCCATACGTTCGAGACATCACCCTGCCCGATCGCTTCGGCCGCGGTTTTCCCGCGCTGATTCAAACACGGTATGAAGATGACAGTGCCCTGCTCCACGAGGCACGTATCGAATGGGGGCAGAACGAACCCACCGAAGAAACCGGTGGGTTCGTGGATCCCGATGGGGACGCCGGCAGCGAAACACCCTATCTGGATGGGGTTGCGGTCATCGAACCGGTCGATCGCTCCGAAATTGGGAGAACCCTGGGGGAACATACTGGTAGACGAGTACGTCAATCTGGATGTGACATTGCAGACACCTGACGACGATATTGGCTCAGATCCCATCGAAGTAACCGTCGATGTGACCAACCTCACCCCCCAGAGCTGGAGCGGCCTTGCAGCGGGTGGCGTGACCCTCGTACAGGATCCATCGGATCTGATATCTGTCCGGCCATGCCGGTTATCCCGGGAGACGCTCCGGGAGAAACGAGCTGACCAAGCCTGCCAATACGCCAGGCACACACACAGACACCGCCATAGCAGGACTGGTCACACCGGCCCGGCAAGTGCGCTCAGTTTACCTGTAGAGTCCGGAAAACTTCCGGGCCGGCCTTAAAACCGGCAAGCCTGACAATGACCCCGCCGAAGCGGGGTACTTTCGGAACTACTGGGATTCAACGTTGGTAGCACTGGGGCCCTTCTGGCCTTGCTCAATATCGAAGGTGACAGTCTGCCCCTCAGCCAGCGACTTGAAACCGCTACCCTGGATACTGCTGTGATGAACGAAGACATCTTTGGATCCATCAGAAGGGGTAATAAAACCATAGCCCTTGTCATTGCTGAACCACTTAACTGTACCTGTAGCCATTTCGGTTACCTTTGGTGAAATTGAATAGGTATGGATGCAGACACTTGTTGAGAACGTACGGAAGAATCTGCTACAAACTGCGAGAGTGGAACTACCGAAACACCACAAGAACACTGCACTAACTAAACTATATTAGATAACTGGATAAAAAACAAAGAGAAAAAGTAACTGCTCACCCCCCGAGAATACCCACCATGGGTTGCCTGTGAAGGAAGTGTCTTTGGCAGGGATGCCAAAGCCAGGTCTACAGGGAGGTATTGACGACGTCTTCCGGAGCAGATCACCCATTGGGGGGTGAGTAGATACGAGAAAAAATCAGTCAGGTTT
>JAAELC010000666.1 GCA_024227135.1 Gammaproteobacteria bacterium | reverse complement strand
AGGCAGCCGGCGAGTTGCGTCCATGACCCATTGGGTCTCTTCTGTTGTCAGTTCAGTTTTGTCGGGTCGGCCGGCTCGGGAAATGCCATGGTGATGTGAAGCGAATGCCAGCACGGAGTCATCGGGATTCACAGCCAGCGTGACATGAGAGGGCAGGTCGATATAGGTGGCCATGTCCTCAAGGAAATTCTTGAAGTTCACGTCAGGTGCGGCGAAGTATATTTCTCCCAGGCGCAGCCGTTCCTTGAGTTGCCCGGCATCCTCACCCTCGTTCTGTTTGCCCAGCAGTGCCAGGGCCGGGCTCACTACCTGGGCGCCGGCACTGTAGGCAAGAATATCGATGTACCGGGCATTAGTGTGCCTGGACAGAAGTTCCAGCATACGGGCAAAAACCGGTACGGTCTTTGCCGCGTTATTGACGTCTACTGCATATCTCAGGATGCTCTCTGCAGATGGCCAGGCGTAGAGCATGACAACAGAATTCTTACCACTGAAGTGTCTCAACTGGCTGGCCTGGGCGCTGGCCCGGTAGAAATTGTTGTTGGCGCCATGGACGTAGATCGTCAGATCCGGGTCGAGACTGTTGGCCAGTGCGGTATTCAAAGAGTCGAAAAAAGCCTGAGCCTGGGGTGTCAACGGAGGTGATTCCTCCTGGGTGGAAATCAGCGCTCGTTCCTCTGCTTTCTCCAATGTGAGCGGAATCTGCTCCTCACGTTCACTGCTGGTGGATAATGCGTGGAGAGTTTCTCCGGATTGTTCCTCTCCTCCGATACGAACCCTCGCCACACCGAGACGCAGATTCTTATCAAACAATGTCAGGTAGCTGCGGTCTTCTTTCAGGCCGATGGGCAATCGATTAGTGCCGTAAACCACGTGGCTGCGGTTGTCGAGGGATTTGTCGGTGAAAAACGGATCGTGCTCACCAGAGGTCAGTGCTTCGGGGGGTGGCATCAGATAAACCGTCGGCTGGCAGCCGGCAGCGAGCAGAAGCGCAATCCCAATGCCAATGACTCTTACATGGATGATTTGTCTTCATGTCTCCTGTTCTCCACCTGTTTCCGGGATGGGCGCGAAGAACAAATCATTGAGGCTCTACGGTTACCCGGCTTTGATACTACGGTTTGATACTACACTGCCGACGAGTCTAATTATGATCCCTGAGAGAGTCTATGGGGTGGTTGGTCCAGAGATGGGTGGTAGCCGGTGTTTCTCAGGAATCAGTGCTCGATGACTACGATATCGATGGCGTACCAGGCTGTGACCGGTTCCACTCCGGGTCGCGGCAGGACTGTTCGGGTTTCACCGGAAAGCGTTGTTTTTGGGTAACTGTTCACCCCCCGGAGATTACCCCCATGGGTGGTCTGTGGAGGAAGTGTCTTTGGCAGGGATGCCAAAGCCAAGTCTACAGGGAGGGTTT
>JAAELC010000665.1 GCA_024227135.1 Gammaproteobacteria bacterium | reverse complement strand
TAATGTCGAGGATGGGGATCAGGTTCAGATTCGGAAAGTATTTCGACAAAGCCGCCCAGAGCGTGTCCTGCCCATCCATAACACAGGGCATGGGTTTTTTCCCGTCGGGATTGCGCAGTTTGACTTCCTGCCTCAGCCAGCCAAATATCTCGTCGTAAGAAGGGCGCATCGTACCATTGCTATCTCGCAACAGCGAAGCGCGTACGTGCTTGCCCACTGGTTTGGGTCTTGGCGGGGGCTGCCCTTCCTTTCTGGCGTCGCGAAACAAGGCCTCCAATACCTGCTCCGGTGTGCGCATATAGGGATCCACCGTATAGGCTGAGCCCACCAGGGCCATTTTCTTTTTCCCGCCTTTCTCCTCTTTATCTTTTTTCTCCCGCGCGTGAGGCACCGGTACGCTTGGCTTCTCCGGCGTATTCGTCTCCGGTCGCATGACGACCCCTTTTCCATCGGCCTGTACCACCATCAAGGCGCCTTCTTCCTCGGCCCCGGGGGCCGTCTCCTGGGCCCAGAATTCCTCCACGCTTTGCGACATCTTGCGGTTCATTCTCTCCAAGCTGTTCACCGATTGGCCGAAGCCCAAGATCTTCTGGATCAACTCATTCACTTGATCGAATGGCCCGTCTACGGCCATATCTTGATCCCAATCCTGGAGCAAATACGAGAACTTTGATTCCGGCAACGAAAGTTGCGCATCCAGTGGTACCCATTGAATTTTCTGCTTTTCGCGGCTCCCATACACCACGCGATAAAGTTCGAATAATCCAAATATGGAGAAATACTCCCGCTTATGCAGCTCTTTCAAACGTCGTACTTCCTTCCCATTCGCAAGGACCAACCGTTCACCCTGGTCTGCGTCACCGCATAACCTAAAGAACAGACCAAGCGCCAACCTGCCGATCTCAAGAACCTTCCGGAATATCCCTTCCTCTACTTCATGTGCGCATTGACGCTGCTTATGGGCGTCCTCCACATACTTGAGCATGTCTTCAAGTTCCCCGATCAATTCCTGGCGGCTATACTCTTGCTCACCTTCCCACTTTTTGAACAAATCTCGATCCCCACGTCAGATTAGGTTACTACTTCCCTGACTATCGTAGAGTCGATAGGGTGGACGTGTCTACCACATGTTCCATGTGGGAATTGCGCCATTCTGGCGCGGGCGACGGGTTACACTCGTGTTCCTGTTCGAAGACCACAAGATCGCGCGGGCCAGTTTCCTCCTGCCGGAGAACTGCCGCAAGATCAGCACGCGGGCCTGGCT
>JAAELC010000664.1 GCA_024227135.1 Gammaproteobacteria bacterium | reverse complement strand
GCCCGCTTTAGTTTTCCGGAGTTTTCACCTCATGGGGTAGATCCAACCTCTCGCATGGGATGTCCGCATGGCGGCATCGTATCAGCTTCTTCGGATAGTGAACCCATGGGTCATCCGGGGGGCGCCTCGAGACTGCGCAATACTGTCGGCGATTGCTTGAAACAGAGGATTCCGTGATTATCGGTATCGATCACGGTTTTTCTTTTCCGGTGAGTTATATGGCCCGATACGGACTGTCCAATTGGGAAGAGTTTCTGGACGAATTTCTTGAGCACTGGCCGACAGGCGGCCCCAGTACCTATGTCGACCAGGTTCGCAGTGGCAATCAACGCATCGGTGATGCCAGTGAGTTGCGATTTTGCGAGCAGTGGACAGCCACCGCCAGAAGCGTTTTTCAGTTCGATGTCCGGGGTTCGGTGGCAAGTCCACACATTCCGGACTGCCTTGGTTGTTGTGGTTGCGGGAAATACTGAGGCATAAGAGGAAGGTTCATTTCTGGCCATTTGACGGTTTTGAGATACCAGATGGCAAGTCGGTGATTGCTGAGGCTTATCCCGCTCTGTATAAGCGGCGGTTTTCCCGGGAAGATCGAAGCCCGGATGAGCATGATGCCTGGTCAATCAGTGCCTGGTTGCAGGCATCTGATCGCAGAAATACACTTATGCGCTATTTTTCGCCGCCACTGACGCTTCCGGAGCGAAAACAGGCCCAACTGGAGGGATGGATACTCGGTGTCTGGTAGGGGGGGAATTCCGGGTACTATGTACTGAGTGCAGTGCATAGTACCTGGGATCTCCGTCCTTTGTATTTGTCGTATCGGCGATACCTGGTGCGATAAACGAAATGTTGATGTGCGCTGGAAACGGACCGCGTTTCGTGCAACGGGGGTTCGCCGGGGCAGGTATTACTGGTTCTTACTCACAGTGGTTCTTCTTGCAGATACTACAGACAATGATCCGTTGAGTCTGACGAATCACATCATCAGGTCTTCTTGACGACTATGCCTTGGGAAAGAAGCATGGGCCTGTTTTGATAGTTCAGTGGGCTCACCCGGTTCAAAAAGCGTAGTGATAAACGGGAAAACATTCACGATTCATTTCCAGCACCACCCACTTTTTGTGAGTCGCCAGCCCCAGGCTGTTCAGCAAGCGTATATTAAGACCATTGCGTCGATCCTCAAGTCATAAGATTGACCCGTAGTCGTATTACCCGAAGTATCAGATACACCCCAAAGCAAACCTTCCCCTTTTCGCAGTCATTCTACGGTGGCTGAATCGGAAAGGATAACTCCCTGCTTCCTGTGGTCAGTACCTGGTTGACACTGCACCCGTCGACGTTGTGATCAGGTTCCGGCTGCTCTGACGACTCAGATCTTTTGTCCACTCGACTTTTAACTAAAGGCCAGTAGGAGGGTTTGTGATGAAGTCCCTTTGTCTTCTTGAAAAGTAACTGCTCACCCCCCGGAGAATACCCCCATGAAGGATGGGTAGATACCTTGAAAATTATTGACTCCTATCTGTCTCAATACAGTTTTTTACTATCTGTGCAGGTTTGAAGTGCCGGTTCGCAGCTAGAATTAATAGTGCAGCAGCTTGATTAACTGCCAGGAGTATTATGATGACAGGGATAAGACGAGGAGTGCCCGTAACAGTGGTCGCAACCGTGATCCTGTGTCTGGCTGGGTGTGCTACGTCTCAGTACGGTGGCATGAAGTATGGCGGTGAGCCCGTTGCCATGAAGGATTTGGAAGGAACATGGATGGGTGAAGCAGAATCGGAATTGATTACTGCTAATTCAACCTGTACTTTTAAAATTCGCATGGGATTTGGGGTGGAAAATGGCAGGGCGGTATCGCTTTGCGATGATCCGAGATGTGAGTTCGATGTGCCTCTGGGAGAGAATGGGAGAATTGGGTTCAGGTTTCGTAACGCGATGACTTACCAGAGTGACTATGGAGGAGAAAAATACAAGGACATTGTCTTCAAGGGGCGGCTTGCATCAGAAATGGGTGGAGGGACATTTTCATCCTCAGGCTGTGTCGGTGTATGGGAGGTGACAAAGCAATAAGCAGGGACTGATTGACGGAATAAGTGGGCGTGTAGAGAAGAGCTTCCGGGTTGTATTCTATGGCGGTGTCATGCTGTGGTATGGGACTGGTATGTCAGGGAGCCATGGGAAGGGTGTCGGTATCCCATTCTGTTATCCGGGAGACCGTCGTTGGGAAGCAGCCGTGACCTGAACTCCAGAGGGCCATCGGTGGTTTCAGGTGAGGGTCAGCATCATTCTGGAAAAGTCCAGTTCGAGTTCTACGTCATGGAAGTACTCACTGGATAAGAGACCGGCAATTTGAAGTCCGTAATGGTCATGCAGTGGAAAGTTCTGCAAAGTCATGCTTTCTCATCCAGTATCAGGTCATCTGCTGCGGTATCCACCAGTAGATTGACTGAGACTCCATTGATGACCCCCTGGATAAGCGGCAGGGGAGTATCGGACAGCCACTCTGACTCCAGGGAGTCACAAGTACCCTCTATCCTGCACAGTTCCCGGTCGGCCAGAACGGCCAGGGTACCCGCGAGCCCGTTTCGTCCCGCCTGCTCATAACAGAGCGCGGCTGAGCCGGTTTCCCCATTGGCCAGATGCTTGATGGCACTGACCGGGTCGTTTCGAAGCAGAGCCAGATGGCCGGTGCGGGACTGGAGATCCAGCCGTCCCGGTTCTCTTTCGAGCACTTCCCGATAAATGGCAGAGGCTTCAGAGAAAAAACCGGAGACAAAAAACCGGTCGGCCTGCGCTTCCAGTTTGTTGCCTGCCAGCTGGACATCAGAGTTCAAAATACGTTCCGATCCACTTGCGATAGTCATGCATGGCTAAAAGATATAGGCAGGCAGGCCAAGGGGGCAAGAAAAAGAACGGGGACGCGCATCAGTATAAATCCAGGGCGACACGAAAGCCGAGAGCGTGGTTTCGGATGCCGATACCGTAGCTGCTTCGGTTTGCAGGGCGGAGAAATCTCGGAAAGTCATACCAGGAACCGCCCCGTAGCACACGGCGTTTACAGTCACCATCCGCTTTCTCTGTCCAGGCAGCACCATTGGTGGGTGGGGACTTGTGGTAGTCCCTATGCCAACAGTCCTGGACCCATTCCCAGACATTTCCAGCGGTGTCGTGCAGGCCAAACGGGTTTTCCTCAAAGGAACCCACGGGTGCAGTTTGCAAATTATCCCATTGGCTTCCACAGCCGTCGCAGTTGGCCCAGATTTTTCCATTTTGATTGATATCATCCCCCCACCAGAATCTGGTATCCGTCCCGGCTCTGGCAGCATACTCCCACTCCGACTCCGTGGGTAACCGATAGGTTTTTCCGGTTACCACCGAAAGCCAGGTGATATACCGCTGTGCCTGTTCCCAGGAAATGGCGATCACCGGCTGACGCCCGTGTCCCCACCCCCGATCCCCGGGCAGCAGGCTACCTGTTTTGTCTGTGAAGTACTGATACTCCTCGAAGGTCACTTCATATTTACCGATAGCGAAGGGTCGGGTTATCTGGACCGAATGGACGGGTTGCTCATCTTTGTTCCCTTCCTGGGATCCCATGGGAAAAGGCATTGGGAGCCCCTTCGGTGGAATGTGTACCATCCTGGGTTCCCAATTCTTTAGCCCGGACGCACCCATTTCATATAAAACTCGTTCCCATAACATGCCGGCGGCATACTTCGGGTTCCCATCTGCCACGGTATAGGTGAAGACACTAAACCCCGTAAATACCAGAAACAAAACTATCCCCATAACAACCATCGTCGTCTGCCGCCAGGTGGTGTCATGGTCCGCTGTGAGTAAGGCATGTGCTGATTCATTCACATCAGCCTTCAATCGTTCCAGTGTGTCTTCTGCAAGTCTCAAGCGCTGTTGCAGCCAGTGGGGGGCGGTATCGGGGACCTGGGTAACACTGTCTCTATTCCCAGGTGGAAGTCGCGGAAGCATGGTCAGGCTGCCTCCGGTTTTCTGGATCCACTCCACTAATCGCGGCCAGTTGTGAAGCAGGGCCTCGTGGGCGATCTCCACTACCGGTTTGTTTTCCGGTCCCCGGTCCTGTACCAGCAGCCGTGCCTTAAGGAATGCGGAAACCAGCGCCTGTGATTCCGGTGTGGGTGCCACCTTATCCTGGAGCACCCGGCGCCGGGTAGCCACCCAACCCCCCTCGGTCGGATCCACTTCCACCAGTTCATGGAACACTGATTCGAGTGTGGTCTGTATGTGACGGTCCAGTGTAAGAAATGTGTCTTCGGCGTACTGGCTGATCGCCCCCCGGACACCACCGAAAGTATCGTAGGCGGATTGGGTGAGTTCCCCCTCATTCCGTTTTTCGTAGAGCTTCTCCAGGGCAAATGCCATCAATGGCAATGCGCCTGGCTCCGTGCCTGTATCCTCCAGAATGTGCTCGACCAATTGCTCTTCGAAACAAAGGCCGACGCGGGAGGCTGGCCGGGTAATCATTTCGTACAGGGCATCTATTCCCGGTGCCGCCAGAGGGTAGGATCCATTGCGCAGAAGCTCGGCCAGTACCTGCTGTTCGACACAGTTCTGATAAAAGTCAGCACGTAGTGTCGCTACTATGCGGATTCCAGGCAGATTGGCCGCCCGAGCCAGCAGCCTGCTGAATCCAGTACGGTGTTTTTCATCGACCACGGTAAACAGCTCTTCCAGTTGATCGACAAAGCACAACAGCTCGGACCACTTCGGCTGATCTCGCAGCATCATCCCTACCAGTTCTTTGAGCGCATCAGGATCGGTTTCAAAAATATGTGCCTGTTCATGCAGTGTTCGATTATGCCTGTTCAGAACCGGTTTGAAGCCTGCGGCCAGTGCGAGGTAAGGATTGGGTCCCAGTCCGCCGGGGGTGAACTGTACCTGGATCCAGTCTCTGCTTCCGGAAATGGCGTTGTCCCTTAGTTGTGGAAGGATACCAGCTGCTACCAATGAGGACTTTCCGGTGCCGTAAGTGCCCACTACGGCGATAAACCGTGTACCCGCTGCCAGGCTGTGAATCAACTCCTCGGTTTCTTTGCCACGGCCGAAATAGATGGCTGCATCCTGCTTACTGAGTGCCCGTAAACCTGGAAATGGTGAACCTCTCCAGTGTGGTCGCTCCCGCCTTAAACCGGGTGCCATGATTGAGGAATCAGATGCGTGGTCACTGAGCAGCATTTGTACAGACTCCCGGAGATGCCAGGTCAGTATGCTCTCGAAAGCATCTGGAGCGGCGTACTCGTGGATCTCAGGAGGCATTGGTTTTTCGGGGTTGGTGAGTGATGCGAAAAAAGTCTGGACTGACTGCCACTGAAGTTCTTTTTCCTGAAACAGCGGATCATCAAGGGCAATACAGGGGGCTTCGGTACGGCGATATAGCAGAATGATTGGCCGGCCGGCCTGGTGTGATCCATGAACCGCATCGAAATATTCCCACTCGGTACCGGAGAGATAGGTGCTGCCGTCGGGTTTGGTGTAGCCGGGTGGTAACGGGGTTCCCATTCGGGACCAGAATATCGCGATTACGATATCGCATTCCGAAGGTTTCGGACGTTGTTGGGAGATGGCCTCCTCCGGGGGCGTGGTTGATGGTACCGGCGTGTCTGCCCTCGGCTTATCCCAGGTGACAGTCTCCAGCACGATCCGGTCAAGGAGGGACTCGTCATAGGGGAGACGTTCCAGCACTCTCAGCGCCAGCGCTCTCTCATCGGTAATATCGTCTGGCAAAGCGAGGAAAACCCGTATACGCAGGGTAGGCGAGACAGGTGGGGTGGTGAACGGCATGTCAGCCTCTCGTGAATCGCTGATCTTCCAGATGGTCGCTGCAGCAAGGAGATCCCCACACCCTGCCGCGGGCGCTCAATCTAATTTTGTGACAGGTTGCCGGTATCGTCAAGGGTGCTGCTTGTAGTTCGGTGCTAGCCCGGCGATACCCGGAGTCCGGCTCAATCCAGGGCACTTTCATTGTTAACCTGCTAAAGCATCAATGTGCAAAAATCTGGTCGGTATTTTCGAAGGCTTTGATTTCTATGGGATTACCTGCCGGATCACGAAAGAACATGGTCCATTGTTCACCCGGTTCACCCGCAAAGCGAAGTGACGGCTCGATAATAAATGAGGTACCGGCTGAACGGAGGCGGTCAGCCAGTGTATTCCACTCAGGCACGGGCAGGATAAGCCCCAGGTGAGGCATAGGCACCATATGATCTCCGACCTTGCCGGTATCGGTTGTTTCAAAGGGAACGCCCAGGTGGAGAGATATCTGGTGTCCGAACAGGTCAAAGTCCACCCAGGATGCTGTGCTGCGTCCCTCCCGGCAGCCCAATACGCCGGTGTAGAAGGCGCGTGCCAGATTGAGGTCGTTGACGTGGTAGGCAAGATGAAACAGTGCATTCATTGGCAGTTGCTCGTATCCATGGCGGTATCCGGGGAGGGCTGTTGACTAATGTAGCAGACAATCGGGCTGGGATAGCATGAAATTGAGCCAGTATCTGTGTACAGCCATGACTCCAGGAGGAATTTCGTAAAGCTGGCAGTTGTGGGGGCTTCTGAAAGCGGAAGGCTTGGGAAATAGCTGATCCCCGTTGCAGAGGTGATTTGCTATCATCACTTACGATGTTCGGGACTGGGATGGATATCCTGAGGTTACGAAAACACCTGGTTGCTGTCAAAGGGCTGAATGTCCCGATGTCTGTGAGATCATGTGGGAGTTCATCGACAGACGCAATGAGCTGGCCGGGATCGGTACAGCTTCAAGGGGCTTCTCCTCTGGGAGACCCCAATAGTTAGTGTTGACCACAAATTGACCACCTGGGACCCAAAAATCTGATATGCAGTATCTCAATGGAAATAAAACTCCAGGCAGGAGTAGTTGGGGGCCGGGGCCACTTTTATGGCTCCTGGTCTATTTTCTGGTATTTCTATGGTCGGCAGTCAATCCTCATGACTACTTCACCTGGTTGCTCGAGGTGGCACCCGCCATCGTGGCATTGGTCGTTATTCTGGTGACTTATAGAAGTTTTCGTCTTACGAATCTCAGCTATCTGCTGATTCTGATTCACTGCGTTATTTTAATGGTTGGCGGGCACTACACGTATGCCGAAGTCCCCCTGTTCGACTCGATTGCAGAAAGCCTGGGATCTGATCGCAACAACTACGATAAAGTTGGCCACTTCGCCCAGGGGTTCGTACCGTCCATAGTGGCACGGGAAGTTTTAAAGCGGCGCAAGGTAGTAAATGGAGTCTCCTGGCTCAATTTTATTGCAGTCTGCTTCTGTCTGGCAGTCAGTGCATTCTACGAACTGATTGAATGGTGGGTAGCTGAGTTGACTGGTGAGTCGGCGGAAGCCTTCCTCGGTACCCAGGGGTATGCCTGGGATACTCAGTCTGATATGGCTCTTGCCCTTATTGGAGCGGTTCTGGCATTGGTTTTTCTCAGCCGTGTCCACGACAGGCAACTTGAGTGTTTAAGGGAAACCTGAAAAGGTCCGGTCGGTTATTGCCACGAAGAGGGTAACAGGGGGCATGGATGCGCCGTCGACGAAGCCGGGAATGAAACCCATGTAGGTCGATCTGCTACCAACTAGGTTCTTTTCGTGCTCTGGCATGATCAGGGCCTCATCAGGGAAGAGCAGCATCAGACCGTCCCGGGCTTGTTTCAGTGTTTTCCGGTCCAAGTATCTTGCAGACAACGAGGGATGGGAGTCGGCTTACGATACTATGCTCTGATTTGTTAAAGGCAGTGGAAGAGTGCGTGGTTTCGAGGTGGCATTTACAGCTGTATTTATCCCTTTTAATCTCTTATTGAGATTGGGTGGGAGTTAAAACAGTAATATTGACGGGGTACCGATATATCGGATCCTGTTGTTGCACCTGCAATCTCCATTCCGATAACATAAGAATTCGCGGAATGACTTAATGAGGATAGCAAGCATGGCTTATCAAAGTATCGATGGCGTACAGTACGAAAAGGAACTGTTGGATCTGGCAAAGAAGCACACCACTGGACGGGGCGAGGGGAAAATTTCAAAAGATGAGGTGGTTGATCTTTTGAACTCTGCGTCTGATGGTCAGGGTGTGACTGAGACTGAAAAGCGCACGCTCGGGTATATACGAAAAAACTTTCAATTCACTGACGCTGCAGCCAGGGACTTCGATACGGCGTTTGCCAAGCTTTAAAATGCAGTTTTATCAAACTGAATGACAGACAGTGGGTATCCGGTACTTGGTTCGTATCGCACGGACGGAGTACCGGAAATCCCCGTAATCGATTGCTTCCCTGCATTACATGATTTTTGCTCTTGATATCATCAGTGGGTTCGTAGAAGTCTGTTACTTTAATAATGAGATGAACGACTGAGGGTGGTGGGTAAACCTGGAGAGTGACTGAATTGAAAGGGGAGGACTCTATGATCAGGTCTATTGCTGCGGATAGTCACCCCCCGACCCTGACCGACTTCAGACCGGAGTCAGTGCAGCGAATCACTGCAAGCAGGTGTCTGCACCTTTTTGCCGCTTTTCTAGTTGGGCTTATACTTTGTGTATTTGCAATTCCAACCGGGGCGGAGGGCGACACTTCATCCAAACTGAGTAGCCCGATCAGAACGCTGTTATCCAAGATACAGCGCCTGGATAGTACCCGTGCCAATGTTCGGGACAGAAGTGTTTCTCACCTTTCCGATACCAGTGTACGCATCGACAGTGGCGGTCGACTGCAGGTTTATCTGTACGTCACAGCCCTCGGTAAGAAAGAGCTGGAAGCTCTTGAGACGCTGGGGTTTGAAGTGGAAGTGATCAACCTCAAACTTTCCATGGTGCAGGGGAAAGTGCCTGTTGACCGGCTATACGATCTGGCTGGATTGGTATTTGTGAGTCGTGTGACCACGCCACGATACGGAGTCCCGCGAACCGGCAGTGTAAGCACCGAGGGGGTGGCCATCCATCTTGCCGACCAACTGCATGCGAGGGGCATTGACGGTACCGGAGTCAAAGTCGGTGTTATTTCTGATGGTGTAAACAGCCGGGACGAGGCAGTTGCAACGGGAGACTTACCCCAGGACGTTGTTGTTTTTGGCAGTTGCGAGGAATCAGCGCCCGATGGTCCCTCGTGTGTGCGTGGTTCCACCTGCAATGAAGGCACTGCCATATTGGAAATCGTTCATGATATTGCCCCGGGTGCCACGCTCGGGTTCGGCTCAGCAAGCACCACTCTTGAATTTATCGCCCGGGTCGAGGAGCTTACCGAGACGTTCGGTGCACAGAGGTTCACGCTCATCTCCAACGTGCCAAGCGCATTGCTGAATCAATCTGGCGGCGTTGGCAGGTCGGTCCCCAGCAATGGCAAGTCAAACACTTGCGTTGGTACCTCTCAGTACCCGCCAAAGCATTTAAGCCCGGCACGCGTTATCGGTATTGGCTTACCATTCGTGCTCTGGTCTATGTACTGGGTAGGGACGAGCATTGGTTGGTGCAGCTGCAAGGCCCCTGGATCCGGCCCACTGGTCAGTCTGGTGAACTTAAGACAGGTCGGCCTGTAAAACTCCCGCATTAAGGCAATAGACATGCCAAACGGGTGCTGACACTGTCAGCACTTTCTGGAGCACTGACCATACCAAATATCGAACCGGGGTTATGATCTAACCCATTGAAAACACTTGAAGCCGGATGCAAACCCGGTTCGATATTTGGTATACCGAAATTCGAACCTGGTGCAGATAGTTCGACCAAATACCCCTCCCGCGTAAAAAATTCTGCGGTCAATTGGCTATGGCCAGGAATCCATCGCACTAGTCTGTGGCTCCAGTGGAACCAGTCGCTATTTCCTGGAGGCACGCTTGGCCATGTCGGTAAGGCGGTGCACCAGCACGTTGTCCTGGTTTACCGGACCAGGCTCAGGCATTTCAGCGATAGCTCGTGCCTGCGCGGTTGCTACCCGATGCCGTGCCTTGCGTGCCTGCGCCACCCGCAAGGCACGCTCCGGGGTAAACCGGCCCTCCCGGGCGCGTTCGATTAGCGCACGCAGGCAGCCCAATGTCGAGGTGCGTATGGCGCCGGCAGTGATGACACCGGTCCACTCATCCAGCACCTGCTGATTGAGCGGAGTCTTCAGTACGACGATCATCGACTCGGCTTGATCCCGTTCTCCTGGCAGCAGATCTTTTGGATATTCCAAATCAGAAACACCCCCACCACCAGGATCCGCCGTTTCGATTGCCGCAGTGGGTGGTGGTGGTTCTTTTACGGTTCTAATGGTGGTTCCGGGTATGACACCCATGTCGGGGGGTAGTGTCACCCCTGTCAGGGGCCGGTGACAATTTGTCACCCCCTCCCAACGACAATCGATACCCGTTCGAGGAGCAGGAGCCATTGCTGCGATAGCGTTGTTCCACGGATAACAGTTGACGCTTTATCAGTGTCTGTATGACACGCTGAACAGTGCGTGTTGAGACACAGGCTTTTACTGCGATGGTCGCCACACTGGGCCAGCAGATGCCTTCGTCATCTGCGGCATCGGCAAGTGCCATCAGGACCAGTTTCGGGGTCGACGGCAACTGCTGCCGCCAAACTCAGTTCATTGCCGCAATACTCACGGCATCAGACCACGGCTGCCATCCAGCTTACTCTCCGCTCGTACCGATAATGATCTGTGCCACCTCAGTAGCGGGGTAATAGACACGGCGGCCGATCTTGCGACCGCACTGTTTTAGTGACCGGGTCTGATGGTCAGAGGGATAGCTGAGACTGTAGCGCAATCCACCGGTGGTGCGGCCAAGCAGTTCGGCAAGTTGGGTCTGCGTCAGCAGCAGACCGAAGCGTTCGGTAATCTGTTCTTCCAGCGTAACAACGCTGGAATGCATATCGTCTTGCATAATCCGTGATCTCCTTGTTCATCATTCGGAGACACGAGATTGCCACGATTGGCTGGGCTGACTATGGAAAATCAATTCAACATGTGTCGTGGTTTATTTGATTTGAATACTTAGTTGAATCGAAAAGGCTGGCTCTTAGTCGCGTATTGGTAATGGAAGAATTCAGCACAGATTGGGTTAGTTGTGCTGGCAAGGGTGCGGTAGGTGTCAGCGAGTAGGGCGGTTCCTTAAGACTGGAGTCAGATTTTAACGGCCTTCAGGGGGAACTGTTTTGCAATCGGTAGAAAATCCTTGTCGTTGTGTAATAACTGGCAGTGATGTTCAAGTGCCGTAGCGGCAATGATGCAGTCATTGGACTTGCGAATGGTGATGCCCTGTTTTCGCAATTTGCGATAAATGTCAGCTGCACGAACAAATACAGTCGAGGGCATTGGCAACATGATCAGTGGACTAAGATCCCGCCGGACGTGCCGGTAGGTGGTGTCATGTGAAATGCCCTGGAGGATCTCCGTCAGTATGATGCCGCATAGCGCAAGGTCTTCGTTATCGAGGATGAGTTGCTCCAGCGTGGCCACGTGCGACAGGTCACGGCCTGCGAAGAAATCGATCCAAACACTGGTATCGACCAGAATCACTGACCGCGACCGGTGCGCATCTCGGCAAGATCGCCCTCCCAGATCACCTTGCCTTTGAGCGACAAGAGTTTCTTTTGCTGTTTGTGCCGCAGCAGCTCCCGTAATGCAAAGTCTACCAGTTCGCGGCGGGTCTTGAGACCAGTGGCCTTGAGGCCGGCCTCGATCAGTTTATTGTCCAGCACAATATTGGTTCGTACGTTGTCTGAATTCATGGATATCCACTCCGGTTGTACACATATTATGTATGTTTATGTGTATTCTAGGCAGGCATGCGTTTGTTGGCAAGCTTCCGCCAAACCCTGGATCTCACACCATCAGCTGATCCAGGCGCTCGACCAGATCTTCGGCACGCAGGTGGGTATAGCGTTTGAGCATCTGCATGGATTTGTGCCCGGAGATGGCCGCCACTTCCTGGTCGCCGAGGCCGGCCTCGACCAGACGGGAGACGGCTTCATGGCGCAGATCATGGAAGCGTAGGTTTTTGATCTCTGTGTCCCTGATGATCTTCTTCCAGGCCATGCGGAATTCGTATGCCCGTCGGTTCCCATCACGGCCGGGCTCGCCCCAGAAGATCAGGTCGGTATCCAGTGGTCGGACTGGATAATTCAGTGCTGAGGCCAATACCGGCAGCGCCTTTCTGCTCAGCGTCACGGTTCGGGCGCTGCCATTCTTGGTGTCAGTAAGGCGCACCACACGGTGGGCTAGATCGACCTGGTTACGGCGCAGGCTGGTGATCTCGCTGGCCCGCATACTGGTAAAGAGTGCTGTGCGGACAATCCAGCTGAGCATTGGGTTGGAGTATTCATCGCAGGCTTTTAGTAAAACACTCTCCTCATTGTCTTTCAGTCGCCGGTTGCGACCCTGTCCGGGTGGCGGTTTGCGGATATTCGCCACTGGGTTGTAGACCAGCCCCAATCGCCACTCTTTAATTGCAATGGTGAACAGGTGCGAGAGCAGGGAGAGTTCCAGCCGCACGGTATTTGCCGACTTACCGGCTGCCAGCCGCTGATCCCGATACCCGGCAATCAGGTTCGGATTCAGTGCGGCCAGGCTGTAACCGCCAAGTTCGGCCTTCAGAGCCTTGGCCTTGTGCTGCTCGGCCGTATGGGTGCTCGGCTTCTTGGTCGAAGATACCTCCCTCAGGTAACGGTCCATTGCGGTTTTCAGTAATAGTTGGCTGGCATCAGCGCGGTCGATGTATACACCTCGCACCATCTCATCCTCGGTTCGCCTTGCCCAGTCCAGGGCATCGCGTTTGGTACGGAATGTCTTGATGGCGGTCGGCCAGCCGCGCTTGCGGATGAGTGCTTTCCAGGTGTTCGAAGGGGTCTTGGTGATCGTTGCCATGGTCTCTTCCGATTCACAGGTGTACCGAAAGTGTACCGAATGACCAAGGAGCTTGAAAGGTATTTGACGTAACTTATTGTTTTATATGGTGGGCCCAGTAGGACTCGAACCTACGACCAAGGGATTATGAGTCCCCTGCTCTAACCAACTGAGCTATGGGCCCGAAAAAGGGAATTGTATCAGAATACTTTTCCGGATTTGAGCTTTATCTGTCGATTATTCACTGTCCAGGAAGCTGCGGAGCTTTTCCGAACGTGATGGATGCCGGAGTTTACGCAGTGCTTTGGCTTCGATCTGGCGAATACGCTCCCGGGTGACATCAAACTGCTTGCCCACTTCTTCGAGGGTATGGTCGGTATTCATGTCGATACCGAAGCGCATGCGCAGCACTTTGGCCTCGCGGGAAGTCAGGCCTCCGAGCATGTTCTGGGTCGATTCACGCAAGCCTTCGACGGTTGCGGAGTCGACAGGGGAGACCACGCCCGAGTCCTCGATGAAGTCGCCAAGATGGGAGTCTTCATCATCGCCGATAGGGGTTTCCATGGAAATGGGTTCCTTGGCGATTTTCAGTACCTTTCGCACTTTGTCTTCCGGCATTTCCATACGTTCCGACAATTCCTCCGGAGTGGCTTCGCGGCCCATCTCCTGGAGCATCTGCCGGGAGATGCGGTTAAGCTTGTTGATCGTTTCGATCATGTGTACGGGAATGCGGATGGTGCGGGCCTGGTCTGCGATGGAGCGGGTGATGGCCTGGCGTATCCACCAGGTGGCATAGGTCGAGAATTTGTAACCTCGTCGGTACTCGAACTTGTCGACGGCCTTCATCAGGCCGATATTGCCTTCCTGAATGAGGTCCAGGAACTGCAATCCCCGATTGGTGTACTTTTTCGCAATGGAAATCACCAGGCGCAGGTTGGCTTCGACCATCTCTTTCTTGGCGCGGCGGGATTTCGCCTCACCGATGGACATCTTCCGGTTGATTTCCTTGATTTCGTGGATGGTCAGCTGGCTGTGTTGTTCCAGGGCGAGCAGCTTTTTCTGAGAGCGCAGAACCTCATCCCTGATTTCCACCAGTGCATCCGAGTAGCTTTTTCCTGCGGCGATCTGGCTGTCAAACCATTCCAGGTTGGTTTCGTTATCAGGAAAGGAGGTGATGAACTCTTTCCGGGGCATGTGGGCGTCGTGAACGCACATGTCCATGATGCCTCGCTCCTGATTGCGGATGAAGGCAATCGCCTTGCGGAGGTTTTCAACCAATTCGTTGAAAACGCCGGGAAGGTACTTGAATTCCATGAAGGTGGCGGAGGTTTTCTCCATCACCTTCAGGGTCTTGCTGTGTTCCCTGCCGTGTTTGCTCAGGTTGGAAACCAGCGATTTGTAGTGCTTGCGCAGCTGGGCGGCTTTCTGCCTGGCTTCCTCCGGATCCGGGCCGGTATCGATTTCTTCTTCATCTTCCCCCGTATCACCCTCGGCTTTGGCTTTTAGTTCTTCTCCGCTGATTTTTGGGGTTGGCTTGGGGATCTCATCGGGTTCGTTAGGGTCGACAAAACCGTTGATCAGGTCTGTCAGCCGCATTTCTTCGGCTTCGATAAGGTCAAATTTTGCCAGAATCCGGGCGACAGTGTCCGGGTAGGTTGCCAGTGCTGCCAGAACCTGGATTTGGCCCTCTTCTATGCGTTTGGCGATTTTCAATTCGCCTTCCCGGGTAAGCAGCTCCACAGTACCCATTTCCCGCATGTACATGCGCACGGGATCTGTGGTTCTGCCGAACTCGCTGTCTACGGTGGCCAGCGCAGCGGCAGCTGCCTCTGCGGCATCCTCGTCGGCACTTACGGCAGAGTCTGAAATGGCCTGATCGTCCACGTCAGGCGCTGTTTCATACACCTGTATGCCCATATCGTTGATCATCCTGATGATGTCTTCGATCTGTTCGGGTTCGACGATACCGTCCGGCAGGTGGTCGTTCACCTCTGAGTAGGTTAGAAAACCCTGCTCTTTACCTTTGGCGATCAGCTGTTTGAGCTGGGATTGCTGCTGTTGTTGCTGGTCCATTTCCTACCCTGAAAAGTACAAAAAGAGACGGCTGTGCTGAATAATTGACGAGTCAAACAGGCAATTATAGCTTGCTTTTTCACTTTTATCCATCATTTTCCTGATTGTCCCGTTTCATCTTCTCCTCAGACAGCTGGAGAAGGCGCTTTTTGTCCTCTGTGGAAAGACCTTCTGCCGCCGCTTTCTGCATCAGGTTTTCCCATTCGTTCATCAATGCCTGCCGAGCGAGCGAGGACAGTGTGTCTCGCAGTTCCCTCAGTTGCCCTTCCTGTTGCAGTGGCAACAGGAAGGCAGTCAATTGACCGAGGTACTTACCCTCTTCTCTGTGGCGCCACCGTTCGAGCAGGGCTACTGTTGTAAGATTAGGTTCAGAATGCAGGTTTTCAAGCAGTTCCTTTAGTATGGGTATGCCTGGAAGGGGGAGTGTTTCCCATCCGGCGGGCAGGCTTTCCGTAGCCGCCAGTCCGGGATTGGATACCAGCAGGGCAATGGCGCGGCGTACCGGAGGCATGGTGCCCAGGAATGCCCCGGTTCGCGGGCGCCGTTTCGGGGCGGGGCTTGCTGCAATCGGTCTGGAGGGGTGAGGGATCTCCACGCCGACGATGGTTTCCAACTGCTTGAACATCATTTGTCGCAGCACCCCGGATGGTAGCGTGCCCAGAAGTGGAGCGGCCAGTTCTGATAGCCTTGCTTTGCCGGCCAGGGATTGCATATCCACCTGTTCACGCAGTCTGTCGAAAAGAAAGGTCGATAGCGGTACTGCCTCGTCCATCAGGCGTTGAAATGCCTGCGGGCCTTGTTTCCGCACCATGGTGTCGGGATCCTCTCCGTCCGGCAGAAAAAGAAAGCAGGCCTCGCGGCCATCCCGCATCACTGGCAGGGTGGTCTCCAGGGCTTTCCAGGCTGCGGCTCGTCCGGCCCGGTCACCATCGAAACAGAACAGGATCTCTGGTGCGGCCCGGAACAACCGGTCCAGATGGGGTCTGGTGGTGGCTGTACCAAGGGTGGCGACCGTATTGCGTATCTCAAACTGAGCCAGGGCGACCACATCCATGTAGCCTTCCACGACCAGCAGACGATCCGGGTTGCGGGTGCTGTGGAGCGCTTCGTAGAGTCCGTACAGTTCCTGGCCTTTGTGAAACAAAGGGGTCTCGGGTGAGTTCAGATACTTGGGTTTCCCATCCCCCAGCAGGCGCCCACCGAAACCGATCACCCGGCCACGCCGGTTTCGGATCGGGAACATGATGCGATCTCTGAAGCGATCGTACTTTCTTCCGTCTTCATGCTCAGACAGCATGCCACAGGTTTTAAGGTGCTCAGTTCCTTTCCGGCCCCAATTGGGACGATCGAGCAGATTGGTCCAGCCCGGGGGAGCGAACCCGATACCGTAGTCTGCAGCGATTGCTCCGCTGAGCCCCCTGTGGCGCAGGTAATCCACCACTTTGGCAGCCTGGGGGTGTCGGCGGAGTTGCTGCTGATAGTAGTCTGCGGCCTGTTCCAGGGTCTCGTAGAGGGGGCGATAGTCGGGGCCGCTCTGGCCACCGGACTCTCTGGGGATTTCCAGTCTTTCCCTGACTGCCAGCTCTTCCACCGCCTCGACGAAACTCAGGTTGTCGTACTCCATGAGAAAGCCGATGGCAGTACCATGAGCACCACAACCGAAGCAGTGATAGAACTGTTTTTCAGGACTGACGGTGAAGGAAGGAGTTTTCTCGTCATGAAAAGGGCAGCAGGCCTGGAAGTCCTTTCCCGCTTTTTTCAGGGGTACGCGGCTGCTGATCAGATCGACCACATCCACCCGGTTAACGAGCTCATCGATGAATGACGCGGGAATTCTGCCGCCCATCAGTCTATGGCCTGTTCCGGGGAATAGGGGGAATCATGTCAACCGGCTTTCGGGGCGGTATGGGTGTAGGGTAGCCGTAAGCGTTGGTCGGAGTATGCCGAGTGGTCTGACGGGGGGATAAACCAAGACTCGATGTAATACGGAAAGGTATCGGGCCAGATGCCTCTCTGTTCGGCAAATGCAGGACAGATTGGTGATGCGGCGGGTGGAATTGCCGGATTTTTCCCCTGGCACCCGTCAGGATCAGGCGCCGAGTTGTTTTTTTACCATGGCGCTGACCGCACCCATGTCTGCGCGACCCTGGATCCTGGGTTTGAGCTGCCCCATGACTTTACCCATGTCCCGTAGCGAGGAGGCCTCCGCAGCGGTAATGGCTTCTGTGACGAGGCTTACTATTTCTGCTTCGGTCAGGGCTTTCGGCAGGTATTCCTGGAGGACTTCGATTTCGAAAGCTTCCTGCTCAACCAGTTCGGCACGTCCCGCCTTTTCGAACTGGGCGATGGAATCTCGACGCTGTTTGACCATCTTGTCGAGGACAGCGAGAACCTGGGTGTCGTCCAGTTCTATCCGCTCGTCAACCTCACGCTGTTTGATAGCGGCCAGGACCAGGCGAATTACACCGAGACGGCGTTTCTCGCCGGCCTTCATTGCGGCTTTCATTTCTTCCCGAATGCGATGGCTCAACATTCCCTCGGTCTCCAGGTAAGGTGCTTGTGATTCAAGTACTATGTCAGTACTGACGTTCCCAGCGGCGATTTTCCCGGGAAAGCTTCTTCAAGTGGCGTTTCACCGCAGCGGCGGCTTTTCGCTTACGCTCGGAGGTCGGTTTCTCGTAAAATTCACGGCGGCGCACTTCAGCCAGGATGCCGGCTTTTTCGCATCCGCGCTTGAAGCGGCGCAGGGCGATTTCGAAGGGTTCGTTTTCCTTGACACGTACGTTGGGCATTTACAACCTCAGAAATGTGGGTTCAGTCAGGGTATCCTGACGCTAAAGAGCGGAAATTCTACTGATTGTTTGGTCTGTTTGCAAAGGTTAGGGGACAAAAATGCGGGTAATAGGTATCGAAACATCCTGTGATGAGACCGGAGTAGCTGTTTTTGACAGTGAAAAGGGGCTTCAGGCTCACTTGGTTCACAGTCAGATCGGGTTGCACGCGGAATTTGGCGGAGTAGTGCCGGAACTGGCGTCTCGCGATCATGTCCGCAAGACCCTGCCCCTGGTGCGGGGAGTCATGGCTGAGGCCGGGGTCTTGAAGAGCGACATCGATGCTGTTGCTTACACGGCCGGTCCGGGTTTGGTGGGCGCCCTTCTGGTAGGGGGGGCTATCGGGTGCAGTCTGGCGTGGGCCTGGGGGGTGCCTTCTGTGGGCGTCCATCATATGGAGGGTCACCTGTTGGCACCCATGCTCGAAGAGGAAGGGCCGCGCTTTCCCTTCGTGGCGCTGCTGGTCTCCGGTGGGCACACCCAACTCGTAGAGGTGCGCGCCGTGGGGCATTATCGGTTGCTTGGTGAGTCGGTGGACGATGCGGCAGGGGAGGCATTCGACAAGACAGCCAAACTGATGGGGCTACCTTACCCGGGTGGTCCCGAGCTCGCCAGGCTGGCGATGCAGGGTGATCCGGGGCGTTTCAGGTTCCCCAGACCGATGACCGATCGCCCTGGTCTGGACTTCAGTTTCAGTGGCTTGAAAACCTTTGCGCTCAACTGTTACAGAAAAGAGTCTGCAGGGTTTTCCGGGGCGGCGGACGAAGGTTCCCATGGGAAATTGAAAGCCGATATTGCGCGTGCTTTCGAAGATGCGGTGGTCGATACCCTGGTGATCAAATGTCGGCGGGCAGTGAAGGATACCGGGATAAACACGCTGGTGCTGGCGGGGGGAGTAAGCGCTAACCGGCGGTTGCGGGAACGTATAAAAGAGGTCATGGAAGGTGAGGGGGGGCGGGCCTATTACCCGCGTCCCGAGTTCTGTACCGACAATGGTGCCATGATCGCCTACGCGGGCTGGTGTCGACTGAGTGCGGACCAGGGTGAACCACTGACTTTCGGTGCCCGCCCGCGCTGGCCTATGGATACGTTGCCCGCTTTGTAGCGGGGAGCAGTGTTTCCCTCAATCGGGGGGCTGTTGTTTTCCGATACTCCCTTCGGTCCCGTTGATCATGTTGCGGATATTCGTGCGGTGGCGCCAGAACAGCATAAGGCTGATCAGCAGCTGCATGATCACCAGTTCCGTAGCATCCAGAAAGTACCAGACGATCAACGGGGCCAGTGCCGTGGAAACCAGTGCCGCGAGAGAGGAGATGTTAAGAACCTTGGCTATGAGCAGCCAGATTGCGGCCACAGTGCCGCCAACCATCCATGAAAGCCCGAATTGAACGCCGAATGCCGTGGCTACGCCTTTGCCCCCCTTGAATCCGAAAAAAACCGGGTAGAGATGCCCCAGGAATGCCGCCAAGCCCACGCCGGCCAGCACCGGAACCGACACGCCGAGCAAGTTGGCGGACAACACCGGAACAAAGCCTTTGAGGGTGTCGCCTGCCAGCGTCAGCGCAGCTGCTTTCTTGCCGCCGATTCGCAGCACATTGGTGGCGCCGGGGTTGTTAGAGCCTTCGGTCCTCGGGTCTGGAAGTCTCATCAGCCGACAGACGATGATGGCGCTGGAGATAGAGCCGAGCAGGTAGGCGACGGGGATGAGAAAAAAGTCGGTCATGGCAGACATTCCTTGGTTGGCTGCTTCGGTAAGCGTTGAGAGGATGCCGTTGGCTCCTCTCAACAGCAGGAAACACATGGGTTATCAATCGTGGGGCTGCTGTTTTCGTCAGCTTAACAGTGATTGTTTCAGTGAGCTTGTCAGGGTAGATTGCAAGGCGCAACCCCACCCATAGCCGGTGCACTCATTGATGCTGTTTTGATGGAGTACAGCAAGGTCCGCCACGGTTCGTGGACTATAGTAACACCGGGCCGCGTTGCCGGGCATGATCTCCCGCAACCTGCGCGGGCACCGGATGAACCGACTCGGACTGCAGGATCCGACTGGTGGGTGGGTAGCCCCACCTGGGGGGGCAGTGCTTGAATTTATGCCGACATGTTTTACCATGATCCGATGCATTCCTGATGAGAATTAGATTGACGCATAGTAAAATGGATATCGTTTTTTTACGGGGACTGGAAGCTGAGACCGTCATCGGAATCTATGACTGGGAGCGGAAAATTCGACAAACAGTGATCCTCGATCTGGAAATGAGCACTGATGTAAGAAAAGCCGCCGCCAGTGAGAGTATCGATGATGCAGTGGATTACAAGGCAGTGGCCAAACGCTTGTCGGCTTTTATCGAATCCAGTAAGTTCCAGTTGGTAGAGACCCTGGCAGAGCGGTGTGCTGAGATCGTCCGCAATGAGTTCGGGGTCGACTGGTTGCGGCTTACCCTGAACAAGGCAGGTGCCGTCAGCAGCGCCCGGGATGTAGGTGTCATTATCGAACGCGGTGACCGATGAGGGTTTGGCTGAGTCTTGGAAGCAATATCACACCGGACACCAATCTCAGGTCAGCTATTGGTGATCTGAGGCGGATGTTCGGCGAGTTGGTGTTGTCCAGTGTCTATGAAAGCGCCGCTGTTGGATTCGAGGGCGCCCCGTTCCTCAACATGGTCGTTGGATTGAATACCAGGTTTGAACCCCAGGTACTGATGGGGCAGTTGCGGGAAATTGAGGCGATTCATGGCAGGGTGAGGGACGGTGAGCGGAAATTTTCTTCCCGGACACTGGATATTGACCTGCTGACCTACGGCGAGCAGGCGTTACGCGTTGGTCGAGTGTCGTTGCCACGAGATGAAATTACCCGGTATGCGTTCGTGCTACTGCCCCTTTCCGAAGTGGCCGGTGATGAGGTGCACCCTCTGAGCGGAAATACTTACAGGGCACTCTGGAAGGCTTTTGAGAAAACGGAACAGTCCATCAGGGCGGTGAGCCTGGATTTGGAATAGCTGGGGGTTCCTGGCGAGCAGAAGGTATTGGCAGCCTGGGTATCAAGACGGATTGACCGCTGCTTTTCCCGGGTAAGAGAGCGATTCACAGGCAGTTGGAAGATACCCCTTTGACCTGCGATTCTCACCTATGGTTTCAGCAGCGAATGGGTAAGGGCCGCGCAGGTTCGGCTGGGATCTATTGCTGAACAGTCCTTCCCCCGTCCACTGCAATTATCTGCCCGGTAATATAAGGGGCATCCCGGACCAGGAATAGCAGGGTTTGGGCGATGTCGTCGGGTTTTCCCAGTCGTTTTAACGGAGTACGGGAGAGAATGCTGTCCCGGGCCTGTTGGGACAGGCCTTCTTTCGGCCAGAGAATGGCCCCGGGAGCGATACCGTTGACTCGAACCTCCGGTCCCAGTTCCCGGGCCAGGGATTTAACCATCATTGCGTTACCCGCCTTGGCCATGGAGTAAATAGGATGCTTTATCAGCGGCCTCTCTCCATAGATATCCACCAGATTGACAATGGATCCCCGGCTTTGTCGCAGTAAGGGGGCTGCTGCCTGGGCGAGAAAAAAGGGTGCCTTCAAATTGCTGCCCAGCAGATCTTCCCACTGTTGCTCGTTGGCCTCCTCCAGGGGAGTGGGATAGAAACTCGAGGCGTTGTTGACCAGCAAATCGAGTCGCCCTCGCCAGTCAACGGCGGCATCAATCAGTGCAGGCAGACTGGCCGTGTCGAGTAAATCGGCCCTGATCAGTCTGACAGAGTCTGGCCGATGGTCCTCCAGTTCCCGTTGCAGCGAACCGGCCGCATCTTCTGAGTTCCTGTAGTGAAGCACCAGGTCCATCCCTTCGGTATGCAGGATTCGGGCGATTTCTGCACCAATGCGATGGGCTGCACCGGTAATGAGGGCAACTTCAGGGTCTGATGATGGGCTTTTTTCTGTCACGTGAAGTCTCCAGCCTTGATATGATCGCCCCCTTGAACCGAGACTAAAGAGGATTGGATTACTGATGGCAGGGCACACATTCTACCGCAGATCACAAAAAACGACCGATGCTCTGCCATTGCCCGATGCGGAGGCATTGGATCACAGTCAGGCCCTGGTCCGGTTGATCGAATCTGATGTGGCTGAATCGGGGGGGCAGTTGCCTTTCGATCGTTACATGGAGCGCTGTCTCTACGCTCCTGGGCTTGGCTACTACAGTGCCGGAGCCCGCAAGTTCGGGGAGGCTGGGGATTTCGTTACTGCCCCCGAGACTTCCCCTGTTTTCGCCCAATGTCTGGCCCGGCAGTGTTGTCAGGTGTTCGAAGCGCTTGGAGGGGGGGATATCCTGGAGTTTGGTGCGGGTTCGGGGAAGCTGGCAGCCGATCTGCTGGAAACGTTGGAGGCCCTGGACGCGCTTCCTGATCGTTATCTTATTCTTGAGGTGAGCCCAGAACTCAGGGAGCGTCAAAAATTGACCCTCGCGGAGCAGGTGCCTCATCTTCAGAGCCGGGTGCAATGGCTCGATGGTCTTCCCGAAACTGGAGTGTGCGGGGTGGTCATAGCCAATGAGGTGCTGGATGCCATGCCGGTGCATCGGTTCATGATTAGAGATCGGCGGGTTTTTGAGCAGCAGGCAGGTCAGGGTCCGGAGGGGCTGGTTTTAATGTGGGGTACCCCATCCGGTCACCTGGAGGCATCAGTCGAGTCTTTGCGAGGGCTGATCCCTGACGGGGAGACGGGGTACGAATCCGAGATTAATCTGCGGGCAGCCCCCTGGGTGGAGATACTCGCCCGGTGTCTGCAGGCGGGGCTGATTCTGTTGATCGATTATGGATACTCCAGGGCAGAGTATTATCACCCCCAGCGAAATCGCGGCACGCTCATGTGTCATTATCGACATCGGGCCCATTCAGACCCGCTGTTCTATCCCGGTTTGCAGGATATTACCGCCCATGTTGATTTTACCGCTGTGGCCCAGGCCGGGACCAGAAGCGACCTGCACGTATGCGGCTATACCACTCAGGCCTATTTTCTATTGGGCTGCGGTCTCGATCAGATCGTTGCCCGGTCGGATCCAGAAAACGTTCGTGCCCATATGGAACTGGTGCAGGGCGTCAAGCGTCTGACACTTCCTTCTGAGATGGGCGAGCGCTTTAAAGTGCTGGGATTGTCCAGAGGCGTATCTGATACCCCCATGGGATTCGCTGTGATGGATCAGCGGGAACGATTATGAATCGTTGCCGGTGGTGGCTGTGATGCCCACAGTTGCTGTTGATGCTCTTTGGAATCCCTTTTATGGTATCTGATGTATCTCCCCGTCGAGTGAGTCGATAAAGCGACGGAGCGAGCGGCTGTATCCGGGTTGGCTCAACAGGTAACCACCGTTATGCATGCCCTGCATCTGAAAAAAATGCTTGGGTTGTGCAGCCGCCTCAAAAATCTCCTGACCCATCCTGTAAGGGATGATTTCATCCTCGGGGCTGTGCAGCACCAGCAGTGGGCAGTTGAAGCGCCCGGCAAGTGCCAGGGTGTTGAACTCGAATCGCCGATAAACCACCCGGGACAGCAGTGGCAGGATCTCGCGAGCCATTTCCAATGCGGAGCTGAATGTTGATTCCAGTATCAGACCTGAGGGTTTTTCTTCACTGGCCAGTTTCGCCGCCATGGCACCACCCAGGGAGCGACCGAACAACACGATGTTTTCCCGTTTGACCCCCTTAGTGTCCACCAGAAAGCGCCACGCGGCCCTGGCATCTTTATAAAGTCCCGCCTCTGTGGGTTTCCCAGCGCTTAATCCGTAGCCACGATAGTCGAAAATGAATACCTTGAAGCCCAGCTGATGAAAAATCGCCACGGAGCTGCCCCGGTGGGAAATGTTGCCCGCATTGCCATGAAAAAAGAGTATCACCTTGTCTGACAGGGGATTTGGCAGGTACCAGCCGTGTAGTTGAACCCCATCTTCGGTATGCAGCGAGACCTCTTCGTACTCGAGACCCCAGGCTGTCGGGGTTTCAGCGATATCCCGCTGGGGGATAAAAATCATGCTGGGTTGTTGCAGGTACAACCAACCGTTCAGTAGGGCCAGCGTGACTAGAAACAGTGCGATGTAGCTCATGGATGGATGGTTTCCGGCAGAGAGCCGGTTGGCTGCTACCGGCAGGGTTTGTGATCGGGATGGTATCAGTTCGATTATAGTATTGCGTTGATATCCCCTAAAAAGAGTCTCTGTTGGTCGGTCAGATAGCTGTTTTGACGGACAAATGCTGTGAATGGGCAAATTCCTTCTCGGAACGGGACGGTTGTCATACTATAATCGACCCATCATCCGGTGGGGCGGACTGCATACAACAACGATTCCAGAGGTTTAAATGAACGACATTTCCAAAGACGAAGGCTTGATTACCGTGCTTCTGCAGAGACTGGAGCAGCAGCGTCTCCCCAGGGCGCTCGATCTGAAGGAGAAGGTCGACAAGGGAGAGCGGCTCAATGACTTCGACATCGAGTTTCTCGAGGAAGTGTTCTCAGATGCCAATCAGATTAAAGGGATCATGGATCGAAACCCCAAGTATGCTGAATTGGCAATGAAAGTTTTATCCCTCTACACCGAAATCACGGATAAAGCGGTGGAGAATGAAAAGATTACCAAGGGTTAAACCTGTTCAGAGGAGCTGAATGACTCCGGGAGTGCGAGGGCTCGCTCAGATCTTCTGACCCTCGAACTCCCACCGTTCCATCAATCGCTGGTAGCGTCCGGCATCGCTCAGGGTAGCACCTCGCTGCCCCACCAGCAGGGAGGCGAATTGTTGTGCACGTTCCATGGTACGGGATTGTGGCCAGCCCCTGAGCAGGCCAAGTATGCAAACAGCAGCGAAAGCATCTCCTGCACCTACGGTGTCTACCACCGGCGTTTCCTCTATGGGCCGAATCTTCGTTACCTGTTCGGAGTTCTCGAGGGAAAAGGCACCTTTACTACCCTGGGTTACGATCACGAGAGACAAACTGTGTGTTTCCATCAGGATGTTGGCTTTCTCCTCGAGTTCCCGGGGGCCCTCCAGCAAGGTGTCTAGCTCGTCATCGTTGATCTTTACCCACCGGGCATGATCGAGTTGTGATTCCACCTGTTCTCTAGACCACCAGGGGGGCCTGAGGTTGACATCCAGAAACACCGGGGCCTGGTGCCTGTCCAGAATCTGTTCCAGTGTTGCCAGTGAATCGGGTTGACGAAGTCCCAGTGTGCCCTGGTAGATCAGCGATGGGTTCATCGGGGGTAGTGCGTCGCCACGTATGTGGTCATAGGCCCGATCTGCCAGGATTTCAAATGTTGGCTGGCCATTCAGAAGGCTGATCTGCACTTCCCCGGTACGGTGGGCCGAGTCCTTCTGCAATCCGGCTGTCGTCATTCCCCAGTGGGCCATGGTGTCGCGGATCTGCCGTCCCATCGGATCGTCCCCTACCCGGCTGATCAATAACGGTTCACAGCCAAATGCTTGAAGATGCCATGATACGTTGAACGGGGCACCACCCAATACACGACTTCCATCGTCGAAGCAGTCGAAAAGCACTTCACCGAACAGGACAGGAATTGGTTTGTCTTTCATTTCTATCGCCTTTGTTTCAGCGGACAGCCCCGTCAGCCAGGCAGGGAGTGGTTTACTTCTTCCTGGTTATGTCTTCAGCGAAAAGCTCCGTCAGCTCGGGACGGAAATGATTGACCCCTTCCAGGATACCGGCGCTGTAGTTGCCGTTCATATCAAGAAAATCGCCACGGGCCAGATACAGTCTCTCCGAAGTGCCGGCAGCGCTAGCTCCCTTTATCGCAGCATCCACGACAGTGGGTATGGCGTTGGCAACCAGTACTGAGGGTATGGCGCTGGTCAGTACCTGCAGGTCGTTGCCACTGTCGCCGGCAAACAGGGTGCGCGACAGTGGAATACCCAGGGTGTTTTGCAGAAACTCCACTGCGTGCAGTTTAGTGGCCCGTTTTGGCAGTATATCCAGCAGGCCGACCCCCGCTGGTTCATCGATACTCCAGATCAGGCTGGCATCAATGCCTTTTTCCCGCAGTATTGCCGACAGTTTTTCATCGAGTAGTTTGTTGTCTGTATGGAGTGGATAGTAGAAACTGAGTTTAAAGGTGTTCTGCTTGCTGTACTCTTGCATTCTCAGTGCCTGAATACCGCTCAGAAGCTCACTGAGATGCTGATGGTTTCGTCCGTTCCAGTCCTTTCCAATCTCATCCGGCCATTGGGGCCAGACTTGCCAGCGTTTGTTTTCCAGATGATAAATGTTGGTGCCTACATCGCTGATGACCAGGTCAGGCCACGGCAATCCGTAGTTGTTGATGGCTCGTTCGACCAGGCTCTTATCCCTTCCTGTTACATAGACCAGCACCACGCCGGGGTGGGAGACCAGGGTGGAAAACCGTTGTCTCGCCGCCTGAGATTCGGGTTGAGTCCCGTTTGGGAGTAGCGTTCGGTCCATATCGGTACAAAGCAGCAGCAGAGGATCGTTCATTCCGGACCATCCTCCTGGGGAATGCCGCATTCACCAAAAAAGTCGTAGTGCTCAATCGCGTCGATAATGCCTGCCGCGCCGGAAGCCGAAGCAAAATAGATTCTGTCCACATCCTCCAGTTGGGATAGTTCCTCATGATGCCGGTTGCCGACTACCACTGCGAGGGTGTTGCCACGCATCATGTCCTCGTCGGCCCCCGAGCCCCCTGCCACCAGTATGTGTTGCAGGGGGATTTCCCAGCGGGCAGCCATGTAACGCAGCGCCAGGCCCTTGGCAGCACGGATGGGTGTGATGTCCAGATACTGACCGAAAGAGAGCATGACATTGACCGATTGCTCCTCCTGATACAGCACGCGGTTTATCTCGTCCATGCTGGGAGCAAGTTCCGGGTCGATGTAATAGCTGATCTTGAAACGACTCTGCTCCGATTTGGGTTGCAGGATCAATCCCGGCAAGGGATCGAGTACCCGTCTTACTACCTGGGGTGTCCACTGTTTTTCGATATGGCGGGTCCAGGCGGTGTCTTCGGTGAGTTTTGGGGCGTAGTGAATCGAGGTGCCGCAACTGGTTATCAGTACGTCCGGCTCGGGTATATGATGCTGCTTCATCATTTTCAGGGCGGAGTCGAGCCGTCGTCCGGTAGCGATGCCGAATGAGGCGCACTTGCGATTTCTGCGGATAAGTTCTATCAGGTCGGGAAGCGATTCAGGGCAGCCCAGTAAATTCTGATCCAGGTCCGTGAAGATGGCACGGTCGTGGAACAGCATCGGGCGACGAGCGGTCGGCGGATGCACCAGGGGGGCGGACGTGCGTTCGGCGATTGGTCGGATTATTTCCAGGTAGCGTATCGCGTGCCCCTCCCAGGAATAGTGCTTCCTGACTCCCTTGAGCCCTTGGGTGGAGCGCTGTTGCCAGGCCTCCCAGTTCAGCAGGACTTCCCTGATGCCTGCAGCGATATCCTCAGGCTCCAGGGGGTCAACGAGGACTCCATTGTCACAGTTCTGGATGATGTCCCGTGGTCCTCCATCCTCGGTGGCCACGATGGGCAAGCCGCTGGCCGCGGCTTCGATCAGGGTCAACCCGAAGGGTTCGGTTAGCGCGGGATTGACGAAGACACCACCGGAAAAAGCGGCCAGACGGTAGATCATGGGGACATCGTCCGCCATATGGTGTTTCGGGCAGGCTACCTTGCCGTAGAGATCGTAGCGGTCTATCTGCAGCATCAAGTCGGTGAACACCTCCTGAGCACCGCTGTCCAGGTCGAGAATATCGTCTCGATTACCTGCCACAATGACCAGGTTGGCCGACTCCTGCAGTTTCGGGTCTTCGCCGTAAGCGGTGACCAGGGCACCGATATTCTTGCGGGTATCCGGTCTGGAGAGGGCAAGAATGATGGGTTTCTCAGGCTCACGCAGGAATCGTGTAATTTCACCGGCGATCGGTATTTGCCACTCATTGCCAACCGGGGGGTGAAAACGGGTCAGGTCGGTTCCGGGGGGGATGACTTGCATCTGTTCTGGCTGATAGTAGTCATAAAGCGCGTACTGTTCTTCGATTTCCTGGTTGGTACTCGTGATAACCCGTTCCGCGGTTGCAAGGGTCATCTCTTCGGCTTCGATGCGCCTGGTGATATTGTAGCGCTCTTCGATTTCAGCCATGTTCAGCCCGGAAGCCAGCAGTCGACGGCGCTTGACCCTGCCCAGTGAATGGCCGGTATGGACCAGGGGAATGCCCATGATATGAGAGATGCGGCTGCCCGCATATCCAGCATCGGCATAATGACTGTGAAGCAGGTCGGGTTGTCTGTTCTGGTCTTGAATGAATCGAATGCAGTTATCGGCAAAGGTGTCGAGGTGATCCCAGAGCGTTTCCTTGGGGCGATAGCCCCTCGGACCTGCTTCAATCCGGACGATGCGAACCCCCTCATCCAGTAATTCAATCGGTACAGCATAATCGCTGCTGACGTCGGGGTCATCGACCAGACGGGTCAGGAGATCGACTTGTGCTACGTCAGGTCTCGAGGCGATCGCCTGCATTACTTCCACGACGTATTTGGTCTGTCCCCCCGTGTCCGCATCACGTCCCAGTTCCAGTTCATGACCTCTTAACAGTCCATGAACGCTGATCAGTACCAGATAGAGTCCTTGCGTGGGTTTATTATCCTGATTCAACTGCAATCCTCTTTTGAGACTTCTGGAGGTGCTTTTCATTATGACGGATTCGTGGCAGATTGTCTCATAAGGTACTGCCGTTCTACTGGTATGGGGGTATGCTGAATGATAGAAACCGCGGGGGTGGCACTGGCCACTTTCTTCGCAACAATCGGCCCTATTGATGTGGCAGTGATGTTTGCTGCTCTAACCTCCGGTGTGCCGATTCGTGAAAAACGTTCCATGGCGGTGCGGGCCACCGTGGTCGCCGGGGTCATCCTGGTTACTTTCGCGTTTTTGGGTGAAGCCCTGCTGGGAAGCCTGGGTATCTCCCTGGCCGCACTGCGTACCTCCGGCGGAATCCTGCTGCTGTTGATCGGCATTGAAATGGTTTTTGCACGTCCGTCGGGAGCTACTTCTGCTACCAGGGAAGAAACCCTTGAAGCGGAAGGGAAAGCGGATATTGTGGTATTTCCTCTGGCCACACCCTTGATAGCCGGGCCTGGCGCCATGGGTGCGGCGATCCTGTTGATGGCCGGGGCAGAAGGCGATATTTTACATCAGATCGTAGTGGTTGGATCCATGCTGGCCATCCTGTTACTGACACTGGCATGTCTGTTCGTGGCATCACAGCTTCAGAGACTCTTCGGGGTAACCGGGATGCATGTGGTCAGTCGGGTATTTGGTGTGTTGCTGTCGGCGCTGGCGGTTCAGTTTATTTTCGACGGAATCCTGCAAAGTGGCTTGTTGGGCCAGTGAATGTAAAAAAACCCCCACCCTGGGGAAAGGGTGAAGGCCGGAAAACCGCCACCCGAATCATTGCCCTTCAGAGGGCCATGATTCGGGTTTGGCTGGCTGTTACTGCTGCACGCCCAGTTGCTTCAGAGTTCTAATGGTGATTTGACCGCTGGGAAGTCCTTCGTCTCTCTGGTAACGGCTTACCGCATTCATCGTGGAAGCTCCCAGGACGCCATCGGTGGAACCTGGGTTATACCCTTCTTTTGCCAAGGCGACCTGCAGTCGACGAATGACGTCAGGGGTGGTGTTGGTTTCGCAGAGAATCGGTCGCCATTCCAGATGGCTGTCGGACACTTTCACTCGACCGGTAACCGTGGTGTATTCCTCAGGAATAGGAATGCGTTTCTCGGATGGTGGGGAGACCATTTTACGTACCTTGACCATCTTGTACTCGGCCGGTATATCGGTTTCCACCGTTCTGGGTGCCGAGACCATCTTGCGAACTTTCACCGTCTTGTAGGTGGCCGGGATCTCTTCGGTGACTTCTCTTGGGCCCTCAACCATCTTGCGGATCTTCATCATGCGGCATTTGCCGGGCACTTCCTCGGTCACCGTGGTCGGTGGTGAAACCATCTTGCGTACTTTGACTGTTTTATATTTCGACGGGATGGAATCGGTGACGCTTCTGGCAGGTTCTGCCACCACCCGTTTTTTAACGGTTTTGTATTCAGCCGGTATAACCACTTTTTCGGTACGTGCGGGCTGCACGAGAACCCGTTGCTTAACCGTCTTGTATTCCGCGGGTACTTCAACGAGACACATGATCTCACCGGTGGAGTTGTCTACTTTTTCAATGGGCCCGCGGCCTTTCTTCCAGACGGTATGGGCTGGCTTGACCAGCAGTCTTTCGGTCTTGGTGTCATATACGGCATCCTTGGTGACCAGTTTTTCACTGGCCTCTCTGACCAGAACCCGCTCCTCAACAAATTTGTACTTGGCAGGAATGACTTTCATCTTGGAGCTTTCTTCCTGAACCAGCACCCGTTCCTCCACCATCTGGAATTTCGCAGGTATAACCTTGCTCACCATTTTGGTTTCACACACTTCGATGGGTTCTTTCTCAAACTCGAAGCGTGCGGGCAGGACCTTCTTTACTTGACTGGCTTCTTTGACCAGAACCTTCTCGTCAACCATCTCGTACTTGGCGGGTATCACCTTTTTGGTGACATCGGCTTCTTTGACAAGCACCCGCTCTTCCACCGTTTCATGCCTGGCTGGAATGACCTCCACCCGTTCAGATGCTTCACTTTTCAGCACCCGAGTGGTCTTGGTTTCGAATCGCTCGGGAATCTGCACACGAGCGTAGCATTCGCCCGGTTGTGCGTTGGGTGGTAACAGGTCCTCAGTATCTTCCCCCCCGGGAGTACTATTCCGTGCCTGTTGCAGTGATGCGCGCAGTTCTTCGTTTTCTCTCTGTACCTCTGCCAGTTGAGCGTTGGTATCGGCAAGTGATTGATCGGCGGCTGCCATCTGGTTTTTCTGCTCGGTAGTGGCGCAGCCAACTGTGCCGATCACAGCTGATGTGATTAAGGGAACTATAAGTTTCTTTTTCCAGCGATTCATCGATTTGCTCCTTCGTTAGTTTTCCAATGGTGCGGCTCTGGCTGTTTTGGACGGACACTGTTTCAGCAGCGCCTGCCCGACACCCATCCCCAAGCCGCATTTGGATTCGACCCTTGGATTTGTTGAGTTTACTGGGATTATTGATACTAATACGAGTGTTCAGTCCCCGTCTACTGTCTGTTTCTTACTAACCGGCATCCGGTGGACGACCAGGGTTAATGTTTTCTGTCAGGTTCGGGGTGGAGCAGGGTTCAACCTAGCGGTTCGTCCAGAATCGTAATGGCATCCCGTGCGCCGATTTTCAATCTTTCCACAGCGTCTCGTCTCTCATCACGGGATTCATACAAAGCACTGGTGCCCACGACTTGCCCGTTACGCGCTTTGACATTGAAGAAGAACTTTCCATTTCTCGACTCCTTCATCTCATAACGTGCATTGTTCATGCAGTTGTTTTTAACCGAAGCAATACCCTTGAGTGCATTTTTCTTCTCACGGTAGCTTTCGCTTCGGACAATAGCCCGGTATTCGCCGTCCACAAATGAGAAGGTGTAGGGTTCGTTCGTTTTGCTCTTTTTCAGTACCACTTTCATGGTGTTCTCTCCCCAGTGTAAAGAAGGCGCTCTCAGACCTTGTCTTTTTTGATTATTATGGGTGTATCGTTGTTGCATCATGGTTAGGTGCTGGTTCATTTCTCTATCCGTTGTCTGGTCGTCACCGGGCTTTCTAAGGCCGGTTTAGGTTCTGAGAGACCTGTCTACTGTTTAAATTGGATTCCGGCAGCTCAGTAAGTCCATGCAAATGGTCATGACCGGTGGGCTCGGAAAAAATCCTTTGACGGTTACTTCCAGCCGATGCACCGGTCTGCACTGTCCCATCACACTTCCCACAGCAACTTCCCTAGTCTAAATGTTAGTCCAATAAAGCGGTCACTTTTGTGAACTTTTGTGTCAAAGTACATCCTGGTAATTCCGAGTCCTGAGGCCCAATGGTTTTAACAATACGGGCAATCTGTCCAGGTGTCTGATCAGGAAAGTAATTGATGAGCATCAATGTGTTAAAGGTATGGTGAAGTGAGAATCGCTTTTCTTGAAGATGATCTGCCTCAGGCGGAGGTATTGAAAGACTGGCTGGCCGGTGCGGGTTATTCCTGTCTTCACTTCGAGACAGCGAAGTCTTTTCTCCGTGCATTCAGGCAGGAGAGCTTCGATTTGCTGGTTTTGGATTGGGAGTTACCCGAATCCTCCGGATTCGAAGTGTTAGGTTGGGTCAGGGAATATGAAGAGTGGAGAATTCCCATTCTTTTTGTCACCCACCGGGATAGTGAGGAAGACATTGTGGCGGCATTATCTGCAGGTGCGGATGACTACATGATTAAGCCGGTTTCCCGGGAAGTTACCCTGGCCCGTGTCGGAGCCCTGGCAAGGCGCAGCGGTGTTTCCCCTGATTCGCAAGCGATTCGTCAGGTAGGTGATTTTAAGGTGCTGGTACAGGATGGTGCGATACTATATAAAGACCAACCTGTTGATCTTACTGGAAAAGAATTCAAGCTTGCGATGATGCTGTTCGGTAATGTCGGCCGCTTGCTTTCCAGGAATCACATGTTGGAAACCGTGTGGGGGGTAGGGCCGGAGCTGGCAACTCGAACCGTCGACACTCACATCAGCCGAATTCGTCGAAAACTGCGGTTAACACCGGAATTCGGGTGGAAACTCAAGGCCGTCTATCATCATGGCTACAGGCTCGAGCAGATGGTGCAGGGTCAGTAGAGTAGCAGTGACTGGCAGGGAGGCAGCAGTGCAGCGATACCGCTGCTATCCTGTTATCCCAGGCAATCAGTGGCTTGAAATGCGGTCCCTGCCGTATAGAAGGAAGGGTACTGCCAATGCGGTTGTTGCATGATACCCGGATAGATACCGGGGTCCTGTCATCAGATCCTGATCTGCTGCAGACAGGCTTTTAACTTACTGATTGAAAAGGATTGTATCTTCAGCTTCGTTAACGGTGCATACCATGGGGTATGTCTGCCTGCGGATGCGAAATGACGGATAGGGACTTGATCAGATATTCCTTCGTACGCCATCAAGTTGATAACAGCCTGTTAAGCGAACTTGCCTGTATTCATGACCGGGCATCATGCTCTGCGGGCCGTGGCCAGGTTTCGTACCGCAAGGTGCGAATCCGTTCATCGACATCGAGAAGTTCACCACAAGAGCGCATTGCCGGTATCTCCCCGGGTTGTTACAGCGTTTCGATTGGGCATAGCCTGATGAAGCGCCCGTTTTGTTCTGAAATACAACCGGGGTTCTGCTGCTTCCTCAACCACTCGGTTGGCAGTCTATCCGCTCTGACGAATCCCCTTCCTGCTCCGGTGTCCGGGGCGGTCGCTTTCTCGGCATGAAGCCTGAACTACATAGATCGGCGGCAAAAGAATGGGTGGCTATATCGGTGGCTTTGGTTCTGGTTCTTTTTCTATTGATTCAAACGGACTGGTTATGGCGGTGGGATCAGCTGTTGTATGACATGCAGTTCAAGCTGTGGTCATCGCCCCCGTCGGAAGATATCGTTATCGTTGCCATAGACGGTGCCAGTCTTGGAGAACTGGGGCGCTGGCCGTGGAGCAGGGGTTTGCACGCCGAGTTGGTGCAGCGACTCACGGCGGCCGGTGTCAAAGCCATGGCACTCGACATTCTGTTTGCCGAGGAAAACAGCAATGACCCGCTGGGTGACCTGGCGCTGATCGAGGCCGTAGCGGCCAGCGGGCGGGTGGTCCTGCCCGTCGTGATCGAACAGTACAGCCTTGGAGGTCAGCTGGTGGAAGCACTGCCGATGCTGCCGTTGATGGAGGTGGCCGCTGCGCTTGGACACGTGCATATCGACCTGGATCTGGACGGGATTGCCAGAAGAGTACATTTATTCGAGGGCATTGGTGCGCCGTACTGGCCTTCCCTGAGTGTTGCGCTGCTGCAGATGATCGAACCTGGTAAATGGCAGCAACTCCCGGGGGAGCGGAGGGAGGAAAACCGGGTATATTCCGAGCACAGCATCGTCCGGGACTATCAGGTGCTGATCCCTTTCCTCGGTCCACCCGGGCACTTTCCGCGTGTTTCCTTCATCGACGTTCTCAAAGGCAAAGTTCCAGCTGAAGCTTTGCGAGACAAGATCGCCTTGGTGGGAGTGACTGCCTCCGGGTTGGGAGATGGCCTGCCAACACCGGTTTCTGGAAGGAATCAACCGATGCAGGGTATCGAAATCAATGCGAATCTAATCGATGCGCTCAGAAGAGGGGCAACGATCGAGCGGTTGGGTATCGGTGCACGTATGTTGGTTTCCGGTCCGGTTCTATTTCTGACCTTCCTCGTGTTTTTACGTCTGCCCCCCAAGTCCGTGATGGTGGCAACCGGCTCCATGATTCTATTTACCCTGGTGTTGAGTCTGTTGCTGCTCCATGGCTTCTACATCTGGTTTCCACCCACAGTGGTGGTGATCGGGTTGATTCTCGGTTATCTGCTCTGGAGCTGGCGACGACTCGAGCACACGATGCGCTACTTTGAGCAGGAACTGGAAAGACTGCAGTCAGAACCTAAGGCTGTGCCGTTTTATGACGAGACACTGCACATATCGAGCGGCCTGCAGTTTCTCGGAAAGATTCTTTCCCTGGATGGATGGGTTCTACGAGACCAGTCGGGTCAGACCCTCCAGGGGGATGGGCGATTACCCGGTTATCCGGGGTGCGACATATCCGATTCATCCTGGACCAACCACAACGGGGCGCTTTGGGTGTCCATCCCACGGGAAAAGGGTACCTGGTATCTCGGGCTCAGCAATAAGGATGAGGCCAGGATCCCTGAGAATGCCAGGCGGTTGCTGGTGGAACTGATGAGTCAATCGACGCTGGAGCCGCGATCCCGGTCCCGACCCGTGGCGGAGCATATCGAAAGCCAGATTCAGAGTGTCCAGCTGGCCATCGCTGAACTGCGAACCATGCGAGGTCTGATTTCCGATACCCTGAGACAAATGATGGATGGGTTGTTGGTCGTGAATCCGGTCGGACAGGTGGTACTGGCAAACAGTCAGGCCCGCAGTTTTCTGGGAGCGGAAACAGAAGATGAGCTGAGGGAGACGGACATCATGGGCCTCACTGGCAAGATTGAACTTCAGGGAGAGCAGGATTGGGCCCAGGCACTCAGGGAAGTGTTGGTGGAACAGCAGGTGGTTTTGATGCAGGCAAGAATCCCACCCGGAAAAGAAGTGCTGGTGCAGATGTCACCGCTGTCGGTTGAACGGCAAAAGCTCCATGGGATGATTGTGATCCTGTCGGATGTCAGCTTGCTCAAGGAGAGCGAGCGCAAGCGGGCGCAGGCGTTGCACTTCCTTTCCCACGACTTACGCTCTCCTTTGACCTCTCTGCTGTCCCTGGCGAGGATGAGGAAGCAGGGAAACGGCCCGCACGACCCCGACGAACTGGTGGAGCGCTTGGAGTTCTACACCCGGAAAGCACTGCAGCGTGCTGAAGATTTTCTACAGCTGGCACGTGCTGAAAATGTAGATCAGGGAAGCTTTCAGGAAACCGACTTCGTCGCCATCGCACACAATGCCTTGGATGAAGTCTACACCAACGCCCGGAGTAAAAAGATCCAGCTGATACGCAGTATCGCGGCAGACGAGGCCTGGGTAATGGCTGATTCGAGCCTGTTGGAGCGAGTACTGTTGAATCTGCTGAGCAATGCGATCAACTACAGCCCCGAGGGCTCAACGGTGGAGCTTCACCTGACGGCTGGTGAAAAAGAGGTTGTATGCTGCATTGAAGACCAGGGGCAGGGTATATCCGATGAAGACCAGCAAAAGATTTTTGATCCGTTTGAACGACTGCGGAATTCCGCTGGCGTACGTGGTGGAACCGGTCTTGGGCTTGCATTTGTCAAGGTGGTTGCGCTCAAGCACCAGGGGACGATCGAGGTAGACAGCACCCCGGGTAAAGGTTCACGTTTTTGCCTGAGAATTCCCAGCGAAAGCCTGGATGGTTGATCCGGGGTTACTGTCGTCAACGACTGCTACCGGGCGCTGACCAGGAAAAGAGATAACCCCGGCCAGTAAGTGATGATCAGCAACGTCACCAGCAGGATCAGAAACCAGGGAAGGGTGGCACTGTAGAGTTGCAGCACGGGCTTCTTGAAGCGGTAGCTGGCAATGAAAAGGTTCATTCCCACAGGCGGCGTGAAGTAGCCTATCTGCATGTTTGCCAGAAATATGATGCCCAGGTGAATGGGATCGATGCCATAGCCTATCGCCATGGGTAAAAGCAATGGAACCATAAGTACCAGCGCTGAAAAAATGTCCAGCATCATTCCCAGCATCAGAAGGAACAGGTTGAGCAGGATCAGAAAGGTGAGCCGGTCGGACACCAGATTTTGAATCCAGTCAAAGAGCAGATTGGGAATACCCGCATCGATAAGATAATTGGTGGAGGCAAGAGAAACACCGAGAATGACCAGGATTCCTCCGACCAGTACGGTTGACTCACGCATCACTGCCGGTAATCTGCGCAAGGATATTTCCCGCCGAATACCGACTTCGACTACCAGCACGTAAAGCGCGGTGACAGCAGCTGCCTCAGAGATTGCGAAATAGCCGCTGTAGACGCCACCCAGCACGGTGAGGGGGAGTGGGATCTCCCAGGCCGCCTCTCGAATGGCCTTCAGAGCGGCTTGCCAGGAAAAACGGCTCAATGGCTGGTGTCTACCTGACCAGAAGCTCCAGCCTGTGAGGAGTGCCAACATCAGCAGGCCAGGCAAAAGTCCGGCCAGAAACATGGCATCGACACTGACTCCCTGAGCGATCCCCAGTTGTTGGACGACAACGGCATAGAGGATCAGCGGCAGCGCAGGTGCAAAAAGCAACCCCAGGCTGCCGGATGTGGTCACCAGGCCGAGACTGAAGTTCTCTTTGTAGCCGTCCTGTATCAGTGCCGGATAGAGCAGAGCGCCCAGGGCCACGATGGTGACGCCCGATGCGCCGGTAAATGCGGTAAAGAGGGCGCAGGCTAAAAGGGATACCATGGCCAGGCCCCCGGGTAGCCAGCCAAGTAACGCCCGGGTGAGATTTACCAGGCGTACAGGTGCATTGCTCTCACTGAGTAAATACCCCGCGAAGGTGAAAAGGGGGATCGCCAGCAATACCGGCATTTCGGCAATACGGAAGAATTCGATGGCCACCACCGAAAGATCGATTTCTGAGCGGTAGAATCCCAGTAGTGCGCTGGCGGCAATTATACTGAACAGGGGCGCTCCAAGGAGGGCCAGCAGCATCAGCAGCAGGCCTGTAGCAATCATTTATACTCTGGCTCCTCCGATGCCGGCAGTGTCCCCAGAAAAAAGCGTATTGCCATAACGGCAAAGGCGACGGGCAGAATGATTTCGCAGGCCCAGGCGGGCACGGAACCGAACAATAAACTGCCATCCTCCCACTCATAAATGACGAAGCGACCACTGTGCCAGGCCAGGAGTGCACAGACCAGTCCGGCAAAAATATCAGTAACCCGTCGGCTGAGACGCTGGTATCGCCCGGATAAGAATCGGGAAAGAACGTCGATGCGGATGTGATTGCCATCACGTGAGGCACCCATGGCGCCGAGTAGTGCTGTCCATAGCACCAGTACTCTGAGCGTAGGGTCGCCCCAGCTGATTCCACTATCCAGGAGATTTCTAAGCAGTATCTGGGTGGCAGCCAGCAGAATCATGGCACTCATAGTGGTTACGATCAGGCCATCTTCTACCAGGCGTACTACCCGTCGTAGCTTCTCTGCAGTGCTTGATTCGTTGGTATCCATGAGGAGTGCCGGTTTTTTCAGCAGATCGCAGTTGGCTGGAACCGTAACGTGGGATCAGCGCTACCTGCCGCGAAAATCAGATAGATGCTTCTGAAGCTGGTTCATCATCACTTCAGAATAGGTATCCTGCTGATTGATTTTTTCAATTGCACCACGCACATGACTGCGCCAGTTCTCCATGTCTTCAGGTGTGGGATGAACGAATTTGATCCCCTGTGAAGCCAGTGCTGCCCGGGCGCCTCCGTTGTCCTTTCTGGTATCCCTGTTGATCTGTTGAAACGTTTCGGTAAGCACCTCGTTGAGTATGCTTCGATCTGATCGGGAAAGTCTGGCGAGTGATTTTTTGGTAATAACCAGGGTACCGTAGAGGTAAAGTATCGGCTGATCGGTAACATACTTGATTCGGGTGTGCCATTGCAGTGCAATGGCGGCGACCGGAGAGGCGCCTATGGTGTCGATCAGTCCGGTTTGCAGTCCGGTCAGTACGTCGGTTATCGGTAGCTGTATGGGCGTCACCCCCATGGATTTAAAACTGATAAGGCTGATCTTATCTCCTTCGGGAGCCCACACCTTGCGTTTGCGCAAGTCGTTCACCCGGTTTATGGGGTATTGAGACATGAGGTAGACGAAACCGCCTTCACTCAGCCCGAAGCTGACATAGCCGGCCTTGGACAAGCCATCAATGAGCAGAGGATCCATGCGCTTGCGTACATAGTCCACTTCCTCAAAATTACGAAAAAGGAAAGGCAGGCTATAGACTTGAATATCTCCATAGATATCGGCGAAGCTGCTGGTGGAGAGTACACCACCATGGAGCTGGCCGATACGAATCTTGCGCAGAACACTCTTGTCATTGCCCATGACTCCACCGGGATAGATACGCAGCTTCAATCGTCCTGCCGTGCGTTGCTCGATCTCTTTTGCGCCTGCTCGCATCGCTTTCATCCAGCTGGTTCCATCAGGCAGCAGGGTGGCGATTTTCAGGGTAGCTGCCTGGGTCGGCAGGCAGATCGCCAGGCTCAGAAAAAACAACAGGGTTCGCAGCATGTCAGATCCTTGTGTCCATTGGCGTTAGCGTTGCATCGTTGGTGGTTAGAAATAGTCTTCCGACAGGAGGATTCTGGCTTGCTGCTGGGCAATGGTATTGCTCAGTGTCAGGTCGGGTTCCTCTACCGCGGCAGCCAGTACTTCGCGCAGTAACCGATCGTGTAGTGACTGGTCGAATACCAGGCGGGAGTATCGTCTGGCAAATTCCACTTTAGCCATCAGATCCCGTCCTTTGGAGTACTCGATGGCTCGTTCAAAATGGTAGCGCCCCGTTTCTGGTTTTCCTCCCAGAGCGGGAGGGAGCTGGGTGCGCAGTACACCCAGGTACAGCTGAGCCCGCCCCCGGTCATACCCGGGTTGGATATCGACTACACGCTGCAGCAGGTACTCCGCTCTGGGGAGTTCGGCCAATGCGCTCCAGTCGTCTGCATGGGTCTGGACCCAGCCAGCCCAGCTGACCCCCTGAGTGTAAACTGCTGCGAGGTGGTCAGGGCTCGAGTCATCGACAGCAGCGGCAAAAATGTCGAACGAGTCGGACTCGGCGTCACATATTCGGGGTTCCTGAATACACAGAGCGCGGCGGGCATAGTTTCTGGATTGGGTGGAGAGTCGTTTGGAACGGTTCGGATCGCTCACCAGGGCACCCGCGTAAGCACCATACAGACGGGCAGCGGCGGTCAATAGCTTCCGGTCATCAGGGCTCTCGACGATAAGGCTGTCCAGAAGCAGTAGATAGGCTGGGGCACCCGTGCGTACCGTTTCCGGGTCGTTCTGGTTGAGCATGGCACTGGAAAGGTTGGCGGCAAGGCGGTGGGCGGTAGTGGATGCACATCCAGAAAGCATCAGTATCAACAGCAGCAGCGCCCCTGAAAATCTGGGCTCAGGGAATGGAATTCGTAGCGGTTTGCCAAATTTCAACACGTTTCAGCATCCCTGGCGGTTGTCTTGCAGTGATGGTGGACTAGTTACCCTGTTTTTCCGCACAGGCAACACAGTATTCCGATGTAGGCAGGATTTCCAGCCTTGCCTCCGGTATCGGTTCACCACAGGAGGCGCAAATTCCGTATTCACCGGCATCGATGCGCGCCAGGGTGCGGTTCAAGCGGCTGAGTTCCTGACGCCCTGCCGCACCCAGGGCATCCATTACTTCTTCATTCTCCCGTTCTGTCGCCTGTTCTGAAAAATCCGAAGGCAAGGGAGCATCCTGATGTCGAACGTCACGGGTTATTTCGTGAATACGCTGATTGAGTTCCTCTCTCTGGTCTAGCAGGGCCTTGCGGATGGCTTCGTGTTTGTTCATGGCGATCCTCCAGGTGCTCTCAGCTGTCGGATTCTTTTCCCGGACCTAACATCGGGTTCGGAAAAGGTGTGATATTGGTTTTCTCGTCAATGTCGTGAATTTTGTTCTGTCCCTTCTTTTCGACTTCATCGATGCGGATCACCGAGTGAATGGGTATAAGCGTCCGGTTGACTCCACCAAATTCACTCTTGAGTTTCTCTTCCATCGGATCGATGACGAGTGAGCTGGTTTCGCCGAAAATCAACTCGCTGACCTCTATGAAACCGTACACCTCCGACTGACCGATGGACCCGGCATGAATCTCGTATATTTTACCCTGGTTGATGAAATTAACCCTGTAAATATGCATGGCTGTCAACCGATACTCCCGGTAGTGGACTGATCTCTGCAATTGGCACAGAGTCCATAAAGTACCATGGTGTGATCCTCGATATCGAAACCGGCACTGTCGGCAACATCTTTCTGGCGTCGCTCGATAATTTGATCATGAAACTCCTGCACATGGCCACACCGGCTACAGACAATGTGGTCATGATGGTGGGAGCAGGCCAGTTCAAAAAAGGCACGATTGCCCTCGAACTGCAGTCGCCTCACCAGCCCTGCCTGTTCACACTGGGTCAGGACGCGATAGATAGTGGCTACGCCAATATCCTGATGATCCTCGTGCAGCATTCTGTAGATATCTTCGGCACTGGCGTGCTGCCCAGAGTTTTTCTCCAGCATCTCCAGAATCCGAAGGCGTGGCACTGTGACTTTCAGACCGGCCTGCTTCAGCTTTTTTGAGATTTCTGTCAAGGTCTTGCTCCTTAGCTGATACCAGTATATCAGAGCCTTTTGTCATGCTCCCAATTCCTTTTCAGCGGGTTGTTCCTGATGGATGCGCTGACCCCTTCCCGGGTTAACCCGCTGGTGGAAATCAGTCGCTGACGTTTCGGGTACCGGACTTGGGATGCTGGGCATGAACGGGATTTTTTCAGGCCGGTTTTCGGGGATGAACTGTTGCAGTATCAGCTGGTAGCCTATAATCGAGTTCACCGGAAAATGCCGCAAGGCAACCAGTTTCAAATCAAAACCTGTCGTCGGCGCCTTCGGTCCAGTACTCGTTAACCCGTCATACATCAACCCCGATCAGGATTGTTTTTATGCAGCTTCCCCCGTTGATTCCCGGGCGAATAATCAATCGTTACAAGCGATTCCTTGCCGATATCGAGCTGGAGGATGGACGTTGCGTGACTGCTCATTGCCCGAACACGGGAAGTATGACGGGCTGTTGGGCGCCGGGTGCTCCGGTAGAGATCAGTCACAGCGATAATCCCCGGCGAAAGCTCCCCTGGACCCTTGAACGGGTCGATATGGGCTCGGGGTGGATCGGAATCAATACCTCCCGCACCAATGCTGTGGTGGAGGAAGCACTGCAGGCAGGTTGTATCCCGCCCCTGTCGGGATATGGCATTTTCAAACGGGAGGTAAATTTTGATCTTCCCGGTCATGCCCGGTCCCGGCTGGATTTGATGCTGCAGGGTGGAGCCGGGCCGGATGCTTTGGTCGAAGTTAAAAACGTAACTCTGCTGGAAGGTGATTGTCTGCGTTTTCCGGATGCGGTCAGCGTGCGCGCACTGAAACATCTGAATCTGTTAAAAGGGATAACTGACCAGGGGAACCGCGGGATAATTCTGTTTGCGTTGAATCGGCCGGAAGGAAGCTGTTTTGCGCCGGCGGAGAAAGTCGACCCTGACTATGCAGAATGTCTCCGGGAGGTGGTCGGGCAGGGAGTGGAAGCCTACGCATTGCGCATCAGGCACACGGCCGAAGGAATGCATGGCGAAGGGGGGGTGCCGGTGGTGCTTTAGACGGCGCCGTTATAATCCCATCCCAAGGCGCATAGTAAAAAACTATAGTAAGGGGAACGTGTCCGGGGTTGCTCGCGTTTTTCTGATTTTCCACACACCTGATATCTAATAGCCAATCGTGTGTAGGTCCAGTTTAACCGGTGTCTGGTTCAGGCGCTGGACTCCGCTATGGATGACCCCTGTGGGCATGAGTTCGAGCCAGCGGGTACCCGGGGGCAGGTTATCTATGCCGAAAAGGTCGTGCCCGGGAAGGAACTGGATGCATGTGGATGGACTTCCCATCAGCCGTATGTCCTGGTGCATCCCTTCGAACGTCTGATGTACATGACCCCACAAAATCCCCCGGACCTGGGGATAGCGGTCCGTAATGAGAAACAGGTCTCCAGGGTTATCAAGCGCGATTCTGTCCATCCAGGCACTCCCGACAGGTACAGGATGGTGATGCAGGCATATCAGCACATGACATTCAGGATTCTCACTGATTTCACCTTCGAGCAACTCGAGTTCCAGTTTATCCAGGTGTCCGCCTTCCTGACCTGGAATCGTGGAATTCAGCATGAAAATGAGCCAGTCATAGTATCGAATGACTTTAGACGTGCCGACCAGTGAGCTGTCCATACAGCTATTCATGACGGCAGGTTTATCGTGGTTGCCTGCCAGGCAGTAGACCGGCATGCCATGTGCTTCCAACCGTTCCCGAAGTCTGTCGTAGCCCTGCGGTGTGGCATCGTGCACAAGATCTCCGGTGGCGAGTATCAGGTCGGGCGCCGGCAGGCAGGCCCCAGCCATTGCCAGTACGGCGTCAAAGGTGTCCAGGGTGTTGATGCCGGCCAGCTCACCGGTTGATTCGCGGTATAGGTGACAGTCAGAAATCTGAAGAATACGCACACCTCCCTCCGGTAAAGACGTGGAAGGTGTTTGTTCCTGTGGTTTGAATCGGGCTGATTTTGGGCTCATGTTTCGCGAAAGAATTAGTCCGATATCTTTCCCGATCCTGGGTATTGGTGGGTTCAGTCAGCTGGCAACTAGATCTCGAGTTAAGCATATGCAATGGTGTAATTGTATGCTTTTAGGGAAATTTCCTCGTATTTTTGTGTGCTGAGTCACGCTTTCAGAGGAAATTCGGTATCGGGTTATTTATTAATTTATGTTTGTTTCCGGATGTCTGGGTAAACTCATTTGTTTAATTCGCGCGCTCTGTGGTTCTGGCGGTCATTAGAAACCCTCTGTGCTGGTGAAAAGCCCGACCCGCAGATCCTTGGCGGTGTAGATGACGCGGCCATCCACCTTGAGCGTCCCATCGGCGACGCCCAGTACCAGGCGTCGGGATATCACACGTTTGATATCCAGATGGTAGGTGACCAGCTTGGCGTCCGGCAGCACCTGCCCCGTAAACTTAACCTCTCCAACGCCTAATGCACGGCCGTGTCCGGGGTTGCCGATCCAGGCAAGGAAAAAACCGACCGCCTGCCACATGGCATCCAGGCCAAGACAACCCGGCATAACCGGGTCACCAGGGAAATGGCACTGAAAAAACCAGAGATCGGGGTTGATATCCAGCTCGGCCAGGATCTCCCCCTTTCCGTGAGTGCCTCCGTCATCGCTGATGCGGATAACACGATCCATCATCAGCATATTGGGTACGGGCAGTTGTGCATTGCCTGGGCCGAACATCCGTCCGTAGCCACAATCAAGCAGTTCCTCGCGATTGAAACTTTGTTCTTTTGCCATTTGAATCCTGGTGAGACTATTTCAAAGGGGACTGGTTATCGGCGAAGTGTCCTTTGTGCAGTGGTCCGTGTCAAATCACCGGTTATAATTGTGGTCCCATACACCTACCCCGACGGTATTCCTGCGAGGGATTCGTTGCCAGTTGAACCGGGTTTCATGAGGTGCCCTGACTCAGCGCATCCTGGAGAAAGTCACCGATTCGTTCCAATTCGATCATACTGTTCTCTGATTGGGTTCTTGCACGATATTCCACTTTGCCTTCATCCAGGCTGCGTTCACCCAGGACGATCCGGTGTGGGATGCCGATCAATTCCATATCTGCGAACATGAAACCCGGCCGAACATCCCGATCATCCAGCAAAACCTCGATGCCTCTGCTCGTCAGTTGCTCGTACAGAGCCTCTGCAGCCTCTCTTACCCGCTGGGAGCGGCTCATCTTCATAGGCAGCAGCGCGACCTGAAAGGGGGCGATGCTGGCAGGCCAGATAACGCCCTTTGCATCGTGGCTCTGTTCGATGGCGGCGGCCACCACCCGGGAGACACCGATGCCGTAGCAGCCCATGGTCATGGTTTGTGCGCGACCGTTCTCATCCAGAACAGTGGCATTCATTGCATCACTGTATTTCTTTCCGAGTTGAAAAATGTGCCCAACTTCGATACCTCGGGCAATCTGCAGGGTGCCGCTGCCATCGGGGCTGGGATCGCCCTCGATGACGTTGCGAAGGTCGGCTATCTCCTGCAATGGCACATCCCGACCCCAATTGATCCCGAAATAGTGTTTCCCGTCGATATTGGCTCCTGCACTGAAATCTGCGGTTACCGCCACGGTGCGGTCGGCAATACAGGGGATGGGCAAATTGACGGGGCCTAGTGAGCCAGGCCCCGCACCGATGGTTTCCATGATTTCCTCATCCGTCGCGAATCGCAGTGGGCTGGCAACCTGGGGCAGGCTTTGCGCCTTTACCTCGTTGAGATCATGGTCTCCACGTACCAGCAGTGCGATGAAGTTTGCCTCCTCTTCTTCCCCGGCGGCCACGATCAGGGTCTTGACCGTCTGTTCAACCGGATGGTCGAACTGATCCACCAGTTGCTGGATCGTGCGGGCATCCGGGGTGTCCACCATTTTCATGGATTCCTTCCCGGGAGGCGCCTCGGGGACGGAGGCGAGTGCTTCGGCTTTTTCCACGTTGGCGGCGTAGTCACCTTTGGTCGAGAAGGCAATGATGTCTTCACCCGACTCGGCCATCACGTGAAATTCATGGGAGGCGCTGCCTCCAATGGCCCCGCTGTCGGCCTGAACGGCCCGAAAAGTCAGACCACAGCGGCTGAAGATGCGGGAATAGGTTGTATGCATCAGATTGTAGGTTGCCTGGAGCGACGCCTGGTCGATATTAAACGAGTAGGCATCTTTCATGAGAAACTCCCTGGAGCGCATCACCCCGAACCTGGGGCGAATCTCATCCCGGAATTTGGTTTGAATCTGGTAGAAATTGATCGGGAGCTGCTTGTAGCTTTGCAATTCATTGCGTGCCAGCTCGGTAATAATCTCCTCGTGGGTCGGGCCAAAGCAGAATTCCCGTTGGTGTCGATCCTTCAGCCGCAGCAGTTCAGGGCCGTATTCTTCCCAACGCCCTGATTCCTGCCAGAGTTCTGCGGGTTGTACCGCTGGCATCAACACCTCCAGCGCCCCGGATCTGTCCATTTCCTCCCGTACTATCGCCTCTACCTTTTTTAATACACGCACCCCCAGGGGGAGCCAGGTGTAGAGTCCTGCAGCCAGTTTACGGATCAATCCCGCCCGCAGCATCAATTGATGACTGCTGATCTCGGCGTCGGCAGGGTTTTCCTTGAGAGTCTGAAGGGGAAATTGGGAGGTACGCATCGCAGATCCAGTCAGTATTGGGTTAAACCCGTTATGTTATCAGACGAACGAACAGGGAAGACAGTGGAATGACTGCTGGGTATCTGATCAGGACATTTAATGGGTTTTGTATTGGTTCGACGTAACTACTCACCCCCCCACGGGCAATCTGTTGCGGAAGACGCCGTCAATACTTCCCTGTAGGTTTGGCTTTGGCATCCATGTCAAAGACACTTCCTCCACAGACCGCCCATGGGGGGGTTATCTCTGGGGGGCGAGCAGTTACGATTCGACAACACCGCCGTTCCCGTCAATCACAGTTCTCTCTGATCATTTTCCGGGCTTCTTCCATTCTGCTTTGCTGCTCTTCGCGGGTGAGTCGACGAACGGTTCCGTCCGGTTCTTCCACCCGTATCCGGCGTATACCCTGATCCAGGCCTTCGAGATTGTTGCGGGCTGCCTGGCAATTGGTAGCGCGGCTCTCTTCCCGTTTTCGCTGTTTGCTTAGGTCTGACTCTGTATCCTTCCTGGTATCTTCCCGGTCCTGCATCGCCTGCCATTGTCGGTTTAGATCAGACCATGTCTCATCCTGGGTGCCGGGCGGAGCAGGTGGCGGTGTGATTTTCTCTGTTTCCCGGGGTTCAGCCGGGGGCGTCTGGGAATACACCGTTACCCCCTGTTCATTCACCCAGCGGTAGACCTCAGCCTCCAGTCCGGGGAACCAGACCGTGACTGTTGTAGCAAAAACGACGGATTGGAGTAGACGATGATTTATCATTTGGAATTCCGTAGCGTTGTTGTTGTGCCGATTGTAAGTCCAAGCCGGGCAACGGGGATACACCCGCCTCATATCCAGTTTTTTTATAAGGGTATCAAGCGCTAGGAGCCTGTCCAAGAATAGTGAGCCTACTGTGGAAAAGCTGGATTTGGCCAGATTCTCCGATCATTTTCGTTAAATATGCCCAATATTCGCCTCAAATGATCAAATAATCTGGCTCAAACCAGTTTTCCCTCGCTACGGCCCCTATTCTCGGACAG
>JAAELC010000663.1 GCA_024227135.1 Gammaproteobacteria bacterium | reverse complement strand
TGGTTTTGGAACAGGCTTCTTACTCTTGAAACGTTTCGGATGTTTCTCAAAAGCGGCACTCAGGGTTTCTGTTCGGTTTTCCAGGATCTGCGACGCCCGCTCGTAGTGGACGTCCTCCGGGGTCATAAAAGAGATCCCGCATTGACCGCGCTGGCAATAGCACCGGCCAGAGTATCGAACCGCAGCTGTTGCGCAACACCATTTACGACAACTCGGGTTATGGTGCGGTGTTGCGAGCCACCCGTGCGGTACCGGTGCTGTACAACGCCATTTACGGTAACGGGAACGACGGGTTGTACCTGCAGGTGGGCAGCGGCAGTCAGGTGAACTTCAACCGGCTCGACGGTAATGTGGCGGATTATCTGCTGAGCAATGCCAACGGGGCCAGTATCGATGCACGGCACAACTGGTGGGGCGCGACCCTGACGGCATTGCTGGAGACCGGGGAGCACCCGCGTAACATCCCAGAGATTTACGACGTCTACGACGATGCGGGCAGGGGCTCGGTCAACTACGCCGCCTGGCTGGGGGCGGAGCCTGCGATACCCGAAGGGCTGCTTTCGAACATTACCACGCCGTTGCCGGGTGCACGGCTGAAAGGCGGGGTGGTGCGCATCGAAGGGGTGGCGGTGGCCGATGCGGAGATCGACTACGTGGAGATCAGCATCGACGGCGGCACCAGCTGGTTCGAGGCCCAGGGGACCCAAAGCTGGAGCTGGGAGTGGCAAACACCAGTGGATGGGACCTATAACTTCTTATCCCGCGTTACGGATATCAATGGCCTACGGGAGCAAACGGGAGCAGGTATTTCCGTTACCATCGAGTCCTCCGAACCCACGACCAGCGGCGTGTTGACGGAAAACGAGACCTGGTCGGGGGAGATTTTACTGGATGGGGATGTGACCGTGCCCGAGGGTGTGACATTGACCATTGCACCGGGTACTCAAATTAGTCTGCCCGCACTTCGAGATGGCAGTATGGAAGGAACCGACCCGTCGCGGAGTGAATGGTTGATCGCCGGTGAGTTGATCGCACAGGGAACAGAAGATGCACCTATCGTCATTTCATCGGCGATAGGAAACGGAAGTACTGCTGCCGGTGATTGGATCGGCCTCATGGTAACGGGTTCCGCGATTTTGGAATATGTGACTATCGAATACGGGCGATATGGCATTCAATTCGTCGCAGATTCCGAAAACGACTACCTGATTATTGAGCATTCGACCATTCGTTATACGGACGGTCATGCCGTTTCGATACAGGCCATGAGCGGTGCACAGACATTCGCACAGGTTCTGGATAGCGAACTTCACGATAACGAGGGTCATGCTGTCTATGTCAGAGCAGTCGATAACTCGACCGTACTCGAGGTGGATCTGGCGGGCAACCAGATTGCCGATAATGGCCACACGGCGATTTATCTGCTCTCCGATGGCAATTCAGGTGATCCCAGCCTGGACGTGTTCGCTACGGACAATCGAATAGCTGCCAATCTCAATGAAACCGGTATCTATGCGCTGGTGCGCAACGGTGCACAGGGAGACTTGGAGTTCAATGGAAATGAAATCCTGGACACGCTTACGGCAATGTCGGTGATATACGACACCGCTGCCGGCACGAGTTCGCTCTCCATGAGCCAAAATAACGTACACGGCAACAACGCCGGTATTCTGATTGACCTCTCAAAAACATCGATAGATCCGCTAGTGTTTGGTAACTTGATTTTCAACAATGCCGGCGATGGCCTACAGATTTTTCAAGACGCAACCGGTTACGATGTCTCGCCGAAAATCATTGCCAATCAGCTCCACCATAATACGGGTGCGGGTCTCCACCTGCAGCTCTACGGACCTGCTACGTTGGGAGCAAACAGCCTGTTCCAGAATGGCAACTATGATCTGGTCAACGGTACGGCCAGCGCTGTGGATGCCAGGGGCAACTGGTGGGGTGATAGCACTACCATGAGCATGAACGCCGGGGGGAACCCGAAGAATATCGATGCGCTCTGGGATACTTTCGATGATGCGACTGTCGGAACTGTCGACTACTCGGACTGGCTGACTACCTTAGACCGACCGGCAAGCCCCGGTGTAGACAACATTGAACCGGCAACGTCCCAGACTCAAGTGACACTGACAGGCACCAAATCCACCGGTCACTCGATTCTGATCAACGGCTTCGAGGTTGTCGGGCCTGACGCGCAATCAACCTGGAGCACTGAAGTCGGGCTCTCTGAGGGCAGAAACACGCTGATCGTGCAGACGGCCGACACTTCAGGTCTCGTCGGTGACCCGGTGTGGGTAGAAATCATCCGCGACTCAACGGCTCCCAGCCTGTATATGAGCCGACCGTCCGGTGGTGTTGCGCAACGGCAGATCGTGGATACCGTTGAGATGACCCTGTTTGAGCAAGGCACGGCCATCGATGCCCAGGCCACCCTGGCCAGTGTGCTGGTTGCTCATGCCGTTGATGGGCCTGTACCTGGGCAGTGGCAGTTGGAGCATAACCTCATGACTTTCACGCCCGACGCACCATTGAGCGAGGGAAGTTACGCTGTCAGTCTCAGCCCCATGGATGTACTCGGGAATAACGATACTCTAGTATTCGAATTTTCCGTAGACCTGACAGACCCAACCGGTTTCACAATGGGAGCACCAAACACACCCACCAACGAAACCACACAGACCCTTCAGGGCACCAAGGGGGCTGGTTCCGGCGTCTGGTTGAACAATATTCAACGGGTTTCCGTCGATGAAACCACGACCTGGTCTTTCGATATTTCCCTCACAGAGGGTATTAATCGCTACTGGATCCAATCCCGGGATGCTGCCGGAAACACTGCCGACGACGCCTATTTCGCCATCGAACTGGATCGGGTTGCACCCAGGGTCGTGCATACCGAACCGACCAACGGCAGCTATATCAACGTCGCACCTGAAGTCCTTTCTTTCAGGTTGTCGGAACAGGAAACCCTGCTCGATTTCAGCAGTATTCTGGAAAGCGTGCACATCCAGAACTCCCATGTAGAGATTATCGACGGTACCTGGTCGACCCGTGGCAATGATGAGCTCGTATTTACCCCCGCGCTGCCCTTCGACGAGGAAGCTTACAGCGTATTCTTCGATGCGGTGGACCTTGCGGGAAATACCAGGGCTTTCGAATTCTGGTTCGAACTCGACACCAGCGAACCCATCGATCCCATCGTAGAGGAAGTCACAAGTCCCACCAATTACGGCACCCAGGAACTGCGGGGCGCCAAGGAACCGGACACGGCACTCATAATCAACGATACCGAAGTTATTGCACTGGATGGTGACACGAGCTGGACATACGACGTAGAACTCGAGCCGGGTGTCAACTCGTTATCGATCCGATCCCGGGATGCTGCAGGCAACAACAGTCCCCCTGTCGTGGTTGAAATTGTCTATGACGATGCCCCGCCATTGCCGGTAAGCACACTGACCACCCATGCACTGCCGAATGGCGTCAGCATCCGTCTGGACTGGAGTGGATATGACGAGCAACTGCAGGGTGACCTGGATCGCTATCGGGTCTATGTCGCTGAACAACTCTTTACCAATACCCGCACCATGCCTGCGGAAGCGACCCTCGGGGCCGGAGTTTTTACCCATACTGTCAGCGGCCTGAAACGTAACACCCGCCATTTCGCCGCCGTCGTTGCCACAGATACCGGGGGTAACACCAATTTTTCGGTAACGGCAATCGACATCACCACCGTCGATACCACCCCTCCGGAGCCGCCTTCCAACCCGAGTGTTGAATCCTTTGCGGACAGTATGACCGTTTTCTGGCACGGGTCTGCAAACAGCGCGGGAGATCTGGCGGGCTACAAGGTCTATCTTGATGATGATTCCGTTGGAATAGCCCTGAACGCCACCGAAGAATCGTTCCACATCGAAGGGCTCGAACCGGCTACCGCATACAGTATAAAGATTACCGCGCTGGACGGTGACGGAAACGAAAGCAGCCCGCGACAAATCACTGCCACCACGGAATTACCGAATCCGCTGATCACCGGCACTCAGGGCTTCCATGGCGGGGTGGAGCTGACCTGGGATGCCGTCGAACCGGCAGCACAGGTGCACCAGTACGCGATTTACCAGCGCAACACCAATTTCACCAGCATCCGAAATGTCGATCCGGTACGTATCGTCGGCAATACCGTGACCACCGCCCGTATCGACGGGCTTGAAAACGGCAGAACCTACTATTTCGCCGTGGCCACCATCAACACATCCGGCGGCAGGCTCGATACGGTTCAGGCGGTGCCCGCAATCCCGGTACAGGACTTGGCCGGTCCGCAGATCAGCGATCCACGCTTCTCCGGCTCACCCTTGGGGAGCGGCGATACACTGGCGTTGTCGGGTGATCTGCGGGTTACGGCGACGGATGCTGCCGGGGTCCATCGTGTGAGTTTCGAGGTCGACGGCGTGCTGCTGGGTTCCGTCACCAGTGGATCCGATCATTACACCCAGCACTGGGATATCGCCGCGTTCGACGACGGTGAGCGTCTGCTCAAGATCACCGCGCTGGATACCCTCGGTAATACCAGCGAAACGGAGTTGCCCGTCATTATCGTGTTGGCGGCTCCCGCGGCCCCGTCGTTGACAGCGCCCCAGGACGGCCTCGAGACGCTGGATGCCAGTATTGGTATCGCAGGAACCGCCCGGAAGAATACCGAGATCCTGCTTTACAACAACGGTTATCAGCTCGATGAAACCCTGAACGCCAATGTCAGTGGTCACTTCAGCGGCCAAGTGGATCTGCTCGAGGGAGAAAACCGTCTCCAGGTCGCAGCGCGCAATCGCGGTGGAGTCAGCCCGCTCAGCAATGCCATCACCGTGATTCGGGATGTCACCATACCGGAGGCACCGACCGGCCTTGGTGCCAGCGGTAGAGCGGGAGGGGAAATCCGCCTCAGCTGGATCCCATCGTCTGACGCATCGGTCACGGGCTATCTCATCTACCGTTCGACTGAAGCGTTCGACGACATCGAGGGCGTACAAAAGATTACAGCCAGCCCGATCAATAGCACCCAGTACATCGACCTGACCCCGGCGGATGGCCGTTATTACTACCGGATCGCGGCTGTCAATGCGGTGGGTACGAGCAGTACGGTTTCCAACATCAGCAGCGCCGAATCCGACAATACACCACCCCATGCGGTCAATATCCGTTTCGAAACCGACGGCCCGTACGATGCCGCTACCGGCCGATTCGCTCCGGGGCTGATCGATGTATCGGTGACCCTGAGTGAGCCGCTCAGGGCGGCACCCTTCGTAACTATAGCACCGGCAGCCGGTGTACCGATTCAGAATAACCGGGGACAAACCACCATTTTCTCTGGTTCAATCAGGGAATACTGAGAAAGGTAGATATCGTTGACGACCAGACAATTCATGTCTAAATACCTCTACACACTCGGGTGCCTGCTTTGTTTCGTCGGTGGCGCCGTCGCAGCCGAATCAACCATCGAGATGTGCGTGGACGGTTCTACTTCACCTGCGACGCTGGGAACAACAATGGCTATCGATTCCGCCATGACCCAAAAAGCCCTTATCACCCCAGGGGTAAAAAGTTTGCGCAAACGTCGGACAAAGCTGTACATCTCCCCCGTGAGAGCCAATCGATTGCTTGAGGCGGGTAGCGCCATACTGATCGATCCGCGTTCGGGAGCACAGGAAGAAGGCTCGCGGATCCCAGGTACATTGACTATTCCGGGTTATCAGATCAAGACCAAGCGTTTCCTGCGCAATAGAAAACTGCTGTTGGTGAACGATGGATTCAGCTATCGGGAATTGGAAGAACTCGTGGAACGGTTGGGTAAGAGCGGACTTAAAAATGTTTCGATTATCGAAGGCGGGCTGCCCGCCTGGCAGCGTGATGTGGGGCCTCTGACCGGCGCTGTCGGCGGGGAAAGTTTCCAACATATCAGTGCGGCGGAATTTATCCGTGAACAGGTTTTCGACCACTGGATTTTAGTCGTTATAGGAGCAAAAGAGACCGCGCCGGTCCATGGGTTGCCAGACCCTGTCGTGCTGGCCCCGGATATCGATGCCAGAACCTTACGAAAACGCCTTAACGGACTGTTGGAGCCGAAGGACGGTAACCTGTTGAAACCCCTGGTTCTGGTCAGCAGTGCCGATGGCAGCGGGTACGAGCGAATCGAGATGATCATGAAAGACCAGGCACCCTGGAATCTCCTGTTTCTTACCGGGGGACTGGCAGCCTATGCACAGCAGCAAACACGGATGGAGGCTATGTGGGACAGAAATGCCCATCGAATCGGAGACCGCACAGCCAGCTGTGGGACACGCCGATGATTCCCCGGAAGCTTATCAGAACCCAATCAAAAGCCAGTTTTTTAACTCTGGCGATGATCTGGATCGGACCACAACCCCTGGGAGCGATGGAGCCGATGCAGGCCGACAGGTCTGCCGAAAACAGCTTCATGCGGGTCATTCAGTATGGTTTCGGTGCCCGCAATGACAGCGGTGAATTCCTGGAATCTGCCCGGATCAATATTCTGGCACCGCTTCGAGCGTCAGCCGGCCAGCATTGCTGTGAAGCGCTGCAGGCTTACTACCCCTACGAAGCGGATACCGATCCCCTGGGGCATCAGGTGCTGAAGTTCGACTTCGAGAATCTGCCGATCAATGCGGGAAAGGAGATCCAGGTGCGTGCGACCCTCACCCTGTTCGACACACCCGAATCTTCACCGTCACCGGAGGAGGGGGCGTGGCTTCTCCCGGAGGCTCATGTAGAGACTGATCATCCAAAAATCCAGGCTCGGGCTGCAGCGCTGAAGGCTGGGGATAATCTCATCACCGCACGACGCATCCATGACTGGATTATCACAACGATGGACTATACCGGTTACCTGCGGGATGCCCGTGGTGCGCTCTATGCGTTGGAAAAAAAACGGGGGGATTGTACCGAATACATGCACCTGTTCGTGGCCCTGGCCCGGGCGAACGGGATACCCGCCCGAAGCATGGCGGGCTATGTGGTCGAACGGGACGGCACTGTCCGTGCGGGGGACTTCCACAATTGGGCCGAGTTCTACGCCGCGGGCGCCTGGCGTATCGCCGATCCCCAGAAGGGGGTTTTCGACGACGGCTATGGCCGTTATGTGGCCATCCGCCTGGTCGGCAGCAACAGCCCCGGAATCCCAGTATCAGCGAACCGGTTCTGGGTGGACGGTCCCGGACTACGGGTTAGAATGCACTAGAGATCAGCTGATGAATCGGTATCGAAGCCAAACTATCAGAGCAAAAGCGTGGCACCCCAAGAGCCTCGGGAACGGGTTCTGGATGATACTTTTAGCGCTGGCGCTACCCATGGAACAGGGGAGGGCAGAAGAATCCCTCTGCGCGGAGGTCAAGATTGAGATCCAGCAGGAACTCACCCTGGAACGCCAGGCTTTCGATGCCCACATGCGGATCAACAATGGGCTCGAGACCATCCGGCTTGAGAACGTGGATGTGGATGTCTCCTTTGCCGACGAGCAGGGAAACAGCGTACGCGCCACTTCCAATCCCAACGACACCGATGCCGCCTTTTTTATCCGCCTCGGTTCCCTGAACGGTATCAGCGATGTCAGCGGCCGCGGTACGGTCGCGGCATCGAGCAGTGCTGATATTCACTGGCTGATCATCTCAGCCCCCGGCACCGGGGGTGAAGTGCCTTCCGGCACCCTCTACACGGTGGGTGCTACGCTTTCCTATGCCATGGGCGGTGAACAGCACACCATCGAGGTCACACCGGACTACATCTTCGTCAAACCGATGCCCATGTTGACGCTTGACTATTTTCTAACAGAAGAAGTCAATGCCGATGACAGTTTCACCCCACAAATCGAGCCGCCGGAACCTTTTACCCTGGGGGTTCGGGTCCACAACGGCGGTTTCGGCCCGGCCGAGAAGCTGAAAATCAGTTCCGCCCAGCCAAAGATCGTCGAAAACGAACAGGGCCTGTTGATCGGTTTCGAGATCATCGGCAGCACCATCAACGGTGAGCCCAGTCCCGAAACGCTGCTGGTGGACTTCGGCGACATACCTGCCCAGGAGAGCAGCGTCGCCCGCTGGGAAATGACCGCAACCCTGTCGGGCACCTTCGTGGCGTTCGAAGCGTCCTTCACCCACGCGGACGAACTGGGGGGCGAACTGACATCTCTGATCGACGCGACCAGCGCCCACCTGTTATTGCGGGATGTGCGTGTCGATTTACCGGGGCGGGACGATATTCGAGATTTTCTCGCCAGTGACGAAGGGTTGCTGCGTGTCTACGAATCCAGCGGTGTCGACACCATCGTCTTCGACAAATCTCAAAGCGCCGGTCTCAATCCGGCTCCTGGTGATCCGGGAAGCTCGACCTACAATCTGCATTTTGCCGGGGGAGACGGCTTCGCCTATGTAAAGGTGGCCGATCCCGGTAACGGCGGTTTACAAATCACCGAGGTACGCCGCTCGGATGGCAAGCGTATACCGGTAGAGAATACCTGGTTGTCCAGGACCCGCCGGGAAGGGGTGGGTGACTGGGATTACTATTTCAACCTTTTCGACGTCAGTTCGACCGGCAACTACCGGGTCATCCTGGGGGAACGCCCGGATATTTCCCAACCCCCGGTTTTCCAGTTTATACCTGACCGGTTCGTGGCCGCCCAGTCGCGTCTGTCGTTCCTGGTCCAGGCCAGCGATCCCAACGGTACCATACCCGCTCTGAGTGCTACCCAGTTGCCCGATGGGGCGACTTTTCTGGACAAAGGTGATGGATACGGTGTATTCGATTGGGTTCCGGACATTGAGCAGGTGGGTTACCACCTGGTACGTTTCGCCGCCAGCGACGGATTCGCCGAAACCGCCGAGACACCCCGGATCCGGGTCTGCCCACCGGCCGATACCGATTGCGATGGAATGGATGACAGTTGGGAATTGGCTCACTTCGGGGATTTGAGCCGGGATGGTCTGGGTGATTATGACGAGGACGGCATACTCGATATCGATGAGTTTCTTGAGGGTAGCGATCCGGCCGAGTTCTTCCGCCATCACGATATCCCCCTCAAGGCGGGCTACAACCTGATTGCCTATCCTTACGGAGTGACCCCGCTGCATGCCACCTGTTCAGGATTGATGAGTGCGATGGGTGGAGTGACCGAGGTGATCAGACTCGCTCGCCTGAATCCACTGACCCAACAGTACGAACGCTGCAATCCGGCCGAGGGGATCGACTTCGTAATCCAGACCGGACGTGGATACGCCATCGAGTTGAACAGCGAGCAGGTCCTGTCGGTCAAAGCCGTCCCGGCCTGCCCGGAAATCAGGCTGGATCCCGGTGACAATCTGGTCGGGCACCCCGGGCCGGGAGAGGGGCTGAGCTGTTTCGAGTGGCTCGAGGCCGAAGGCCCGGAGGACCTGAATACTATTCGTCGGCTCAACGAACAGGGTCGATATGAGAGCTGCACCTTCGTCCAGATCGATGATAGTTCCATACCCACCGGCATTGATTTCCCGATTCGATCCGGGGAGGGGTACTTTCTGCGGTCGATCGCGGGCGGCACCCTGTCGTTGCCGGGATGCACGAGGTTTTGAACGGGGACTGACACCATGAATCGATCCATTCACATAACACTGAAGCGGCTGACCTGGCTGTCCATGGGCCTCTGTGCGATCCTGACTCGAACCCTGTCAGCCGAGGTCCATGACACCACCATTGCCGATGTCACGCCACGGGCGTTCTCGGTGGTCTGGGTGTCGGACGTGCCAGTAATCGATGCCTACGTCCGTGTCTTTACCGATGCCGAAGGCCGAAATGAAATCACTGACATCCTGGATATCAAAGTCAAAAGTCTAAACGTGGGCACCGCCCACCAGTCCGGCATCGTCAAAGTGGATGTCCAGGGTATCGCACCCGATTCAGCCTATTATGTCCAGACGGAGACCGTCAGTAACCTGGGCCTGGTCCGCCATCCCTTGGAACCACCCAATATTGGGGTGATAACCGCCATGGCCAACACCTCGGTCGGCGGTGATGATCGCCACATAGCCAGCAATCTGCTGGTTCGCAACACCTGGGAAACGGAATTCGAAACGCCGATACGGGGGGCACTGGTTCTGGTGCGGGTACCTGAGTTGTCACGATACCCGGTGACTGCATTCGTCGATGAGATCGCCGGCCTGCCCACCGTCACTGTTGACCTCAACAATATCGTCAATGATACAACGGGCACTAACGAAGTGATTTCCGCTGACGTCATGGTCGAGATCGAGTTATTCCGCGGTTTGCGTTGCGACGACGTCGCCCATCAGCGTCTGGTCCAGAGACGCCGGCTGCCTGATCCCGATGGGACATCACCCGGCCCGGCCGCAGCGGATACCGAAGGGTGTTTTGCGCCGAACGGCCATGCGGCGGACTTCAATTGCGATGCGCGCATCGGTGCCGCCGATCTCAATCTCCTGTTATCGCAGCTCAACAGTGCAGATGCCACAGAGACCTCGGATTGCCATTACAATCTTGATTTCGACCTGGATGAGGATGGCAACGTAGGGGCAGGGGATTTGAATCTGTTACTAACGCTGCTCGGTACATCGGAGTAGGGCATACGAAGATGCAGATTTCCCAAACTATCCGAACCGCCACCGGACATAGTCAGTTCCTGCTAATTGTCGGTTTCATGCTGCTTCTGAGTACACCGGTATCAGCCGGTGGAAGAATAGTTGTCGATCCTCCAGTTATGGCACCGGTGGAGGCAACCGGTGTAGTCACCTTCAGTATCATCGCCGAAGGCATCCCGGAACCTGGATTGGGGACCTTTGCGTTGGATATTGAATTCATCGGCGACCGTGTAGAACTGATCGACGGCGGTATCGTGTCCCATACGGACACCGAGGACAAAGTCGTCTGCTCAGCCAGGTTTGCGGACAACAACTCGCTGATCGCTGAACCGGTCACCGGGGGGGTGAAGATTCAATCCAATGCCGGTTCGATGCTCAGGAACAGCCGGGCTAACGGCAGTATGCTCTGTGTTGATAACGGGCCTGCCAACGGTAACCGATCCAGTTATCTGTGTGGTCTGTACGGCGATGTCGAACCGCAAAACGGGAGTGGTTCTCTGATCGATTTCGTGTGTGTCGTCGGAACTGAAGTCCCTGTTGGAGAAGCTCTGCGCATCCAACCGACCCTCTATAGCGGCTTGGGTGAAAGCAGCGTCGTTTATCCCTATGGATCGGCCATGGGCGTGATCGATAGTTTTGACGGCGGTGTCCTTTTCATTCCGGGAGCCGGTAATGGGCAACCCGATGCGCTCGACGACCAGGTTGAGACGGACGAGGACAGTGCACTCCATATCCCGGTGCTCAACAACGATTCGGATCCAGAGCAGGACAGCCTGCACATCACGGAAATCACCGAACCCGCCAACGGCAGCGCGATACTTGATGGAGTAGGCATCCTTTATACACCAGGCCCGGACTATAATGGCCAAGACAGCTTTAACTACACGATCAGCGATGGCAAAGGCGGAGCCGATCTGGCCACTGTTACAGTGACGGTGACCCCAGTCAATGATCCGCCGAACGCTTATGATGACAGCACGCGTACGCCTTGGGACAGCACCCGCTCTATTGCCGTACTTTCCAATGACGTGGATATTGATGGCGATCCACTCCAAATCATCGGCGTGAGCGACCCCGAAAGCGGATCGGTCTCCACGGATGGTGAAACTGTCAGCTATACGCCTGTTCC
>JAAELC010000662.1 GCA_024227135.1 Gammaproteobacteria bacterium | reverse complement strand
ATTAGCGCGGGTCCTTCCTGAGCTTTGGCACCGGGGGCAGTTCGCACCCCGGTGCGTGGCTAGCTTTCGGTTTTTCGAGAACGACGCATTTCCGTTGAAATTTTTGGTGACAACCATGCAATGAAATCTGTAACTTCTCATTATCCACAGGTAACCCATAGAAAAACACGTTACAATCCCCTGATGGAATCCCCTAAACCTTCCATGCCGGATGTTGGCGATAGCGAACGTAGCCCGTTAGTGGATATGTTGCTTGAGATGATTGCCTGGCAGCAGAAACAGATAGAGGAGTTGGAACAACAGATCCTGAAACTCAAGGGTGAGACGACCAAACCGAAAATAAAGCCCAGCACGATGGACAAGGAAACGGAGACTGACGATAAACAGGACAACGAGGATGAGAATGACGATAAAGGGAAAAAGAAAGGCCCCAAACGTAAAAAAACAGCACAACTTCCCATTCATAAGACAGAAATCAGAGAACCGGATGTCGTACCCGAGGGAAGTACGTTCAAAGGTTATCGGGATGTCGTGGTCCAGGATCTGGTGATCCAACTGCACAATACCTGCTACCGCCTGGCTCAATATGAAACAGCGGACGGTCGCTATGTGGCAGGCAAACTTCCGCCGGGCATTCGTGATGGCCACTGGGGGGAAGCACTCAACAGCTTCATCCTGTACCAACATCATCAGCAGCATGTCACCCAACCCCTCCTGTTGGAGTACCTGCGCGATCTGGGCGTGGACATCTCCAGTGGAGAGCTGAGTAATCTGCTCACCCGGAAACTGGGTGTGTTTCATGAGGAAAAGGCTGAAATTCTGACCGTTGGTATGGCGGTGTCACGCGTTTTGCACACTGACGATACCGGTGCCCGTCATGCGGGCAAGAGTGGCTACTGCACCCATATCGGCAATGAGCTGTTCGCCTGGTTTTCCAGCACGGAGTCGAAGAGTCGAATCAACTTCCTGGAGTGCTTGAGTCAAGGCGTTGAACAGCGCTACGTTCTCAACGCGGGAGCGTTGGAATACTTGGCCCAACAAAAACTACCCAAACCGCTTCAGGCGGCCTTGAGTAATCAGCCGGTCGATATCGATAATCAGAAAGCGTGGGAACAGTGGCTGACAACACACGGCATCAAGCGTCCACGTCATCGAAAAATAGTGACGGAAGGTGCCCT
>JAAELC010000661.1 GCA_024227135.1 Gammaproteobacteria bacterium | reverse complement strand
TCGATCCTTTCTAGTATCCACTCACCCCGTATGGGCGATCTGCTCCGGAAGGCGTCGTCAATACCTCCCTCTAGACTTGGCTTTGGCATCCCTGCCAAAGACACTTCCTCCACAGACCACCCATGCGCGGTAATCTCTGGGGGGTGAGCAGTTACCCTTTCTAAAGAATTCCGAATCATTCCAATGAACAGGGTTCGGGTCGGTGCCGGCAACGCAGCACCTGCTCGGGCGTCGGCCAACATGAACTGAAACTGGTAGTTTTTTTCGGGATGCATCGCTCTGATGCCATGCCATGCTTCCTCCCGCTTTCTGCCCCCCGTATTAACCCCTGACTTTAACCTAATTTGTTTACTCTAATTCTTAAAGTATTTTCCGTTCAGGTCGATTAACTGACCCAAAGCAACATATTTGTTGCCCGTGGGGTGATACATCCTGACTGGCTGTGGCAAGTGCAGTTCAAACCTGAATCTCGTGGGAGAGGTGAAAAAGGCCAGAATGAAGAACTTACTCAATAAGTTATCGATCAGGACCAAAATCATGGGTAACTCCCTGATTCTGTTGATCATGATAATCATTAGTTCAGGTTATGCGCTATATGCAATGAACCAGATCGGTAGTGAACTCGATGAGATCATTGAGCAGGACATTCCGATCACCAGGATTCTGACTAAGGTTACGGAGCACCAGCTGGAGCAGACTCAACATGCCGAACGGGCAATGAGATATGGAATTCTCCTGAAACAGGAAGCACAAGCACCTGAATTGTTCAAACAGGAGATTGCCAAGTTTGAAAAACTCAGTGAACGGGTTGGTAACGAGTTTCTTGCCGGTGAACGTCTGACAGCCGCCGCTGCCGCCTTAGTGAACACTGAGGAGAAAAGGATCAAGTTTACCCACATCGCTGAGATTCTGAAGACGATTGCAGGTAGACACCAGGTTTTCGAAGTCCATGTCCGGGAGATTTTTTCCTTGCTTGACAAAGGCCAGGTTCACAAAGCGGAACTGAAAGCTGAAAAACTGGTACATACTGAAGAGCAACTGACCCATGATCTGGAAGCTTTACTGGGTGATATCGAGGCATTTACTGAAGAGGCCGGGTATCAGGCTGCGGGTTTTGAGCACACCGCTATAAAAGTTCTGGCCGGGCTGAGTTTTCTGGCAATCATCATCGGGGTGCTGACGAGTTGGGTTGTCTCCCGGAATGTCGTCATCCGTCTGGGTGCGACTGCCCATGAGCTGGAAACTATCGCTTCGGGGGATTTGACTCATCATATGTCAGTAGAAGGTAGTGATGAAATCAGTGAATTGCAGCATGCAATGCAGACTATGGTTGCGCACCTCTTAAACATGATTTCACAGATCAACGTGACGACTACCCAGCTCTCAACAGCAGCTGACCAGGTGTCCGTCGTTACGATACAAAGCCGTGCCAACATAGAGCAACAGCAATCCGATACCAATCAGATTGCAACTGCTATGAACGAGATGTCATCCACTGTCCAGGAGGTGGCAATGAATGTAAGCAACACCTCGGAAGCTGCCAATGGGGCCAACCTGGAAACCGAGAAGGGCCGACAAGTGGTGACAGAGGCTGTGGATGGTATTCAACAGCTGGCAGGTCAGATAGAGAGTGCGGCGGATGCCATAGCCCAGGTGGAGCAAAACAGTGAGAACATCAGTACGGTACTGGATGTGATCAAAGGTGTTGCTGAACAGACCAATCTGCTGGCATTGAATGCAGCGATCGAGGCGGCGCGAGCAGGTGAGCAGGGCAGGGGGTTCGCAGTGGTCGCCGACGAAGTGAGGACCCTGGCGGCACGCACTCAGGAGTCTACCGCGGAAATCAACCAGATTGTTGAGAGCCTTCAGTCCGGTTCCAGAGACGCGGTACAGGCAATGAACGAAAGCCGTGAGCAGGCAAAGTCGGTTGTCGAACAAGCCACTCTGGCTGGTGCTTCGCTTATAACGATTGCGGGTTCCGTATCCCAGATCGATGAAATGAGTACTCAAATTGCCACTGCGGCTGAAGAGCAGAACTCAGTGGCGGAGGAGATGAACCAGAACATTTTCCGGATTAACGATATGGCAGTACAGAATGCTTCGGGTGCTCAGCAGATATCCCAGGCAGGGCAGGAATTGGCACGAATGGCAACAGAATTACAGGAATTGGTTGGGATGTTCAAGTTACATGGTACGACAGCTCAAAATGAGTCTGGAAAGGAGACGGTAGTATGACGAGTTTCATTCAATCCGTAGACGAGCGCACACGTCTTGCCGGTGCCAATCGACTGGAAGTGCTCTTGTTCAGCCTCGGTGAGGATAGTGAAACCGGTCGAAACGAAGTTTTTGGTATTAATGTATTTAAAGTCCGAGAGGTGATGCGCGTACCCGAAATTACCCGTGCGCCGGACATGCCAAAGAGCGTTGAAGGCATGGTCAGTCTCAGGGGAACCATGGTTCCGGTCATCAATCTTTCCAGGTTTTGCAGAGTACGTACTCAGGCAAATCCAGGAATTCTGATGATTACGGAGTACAACATGCATGTGCAGGGCTTTCTGGTGAACTCGGTGGATACCATCGAACGTCTCGATTGGGAAGAGGTAAAGACACCACCACCCATGTTGGCCAATCGCATGGGGGGGCTTGTCACTGCGGTTGCTGAACAAAGAGACAAACGTCTGGTGATGATTATGGACGTGGAAAAAGTTCTTGCCGAGACGGCGGGATTCTATGATGACGAAGAGATCTACAACGGTATAAGCAGCCATAAACTTGAAGGTGAATACACCGGTTTGTTCGCAGACGACTCCAGTGTGGCACGGGGCCAGATTACCAAAACGCTCGACCAGATGGGTATTAAACATATCAGTGCAATCAATGGTGTGGATGCGTGGAGTAAACTGAACCGTATTGCTGAACGGGCTCAGGCGGCAGGTAGTCAGATCATCGATGAGATCCAGTTCATTCTCACCGACGTTGAGATGCCGGAGATGGACGGTTATGTTCTTACACGGAAAGTTAAAGAAGATCCCCGTTTCGAAGGTGTTCCGGTTATCATGCACTCCTCGCTGACATCAGAGGCGAATCAATCGCTGGGTGAGGGGGTGGGGGCGGATGCCTATGTACCCAAGTTTAAACCGATCGAACTGGCAGACATGCTGACGAAAATGATTGGCACATGACCCACTCTGCCCCATTTGCGGGGTAGACGCTGAAGTTTTCTCAGGAAACCCTGAATGAGCCCAACCTGGACATTCCAGAATACCGTAGTCGATAAATGTAGTATTCTACTACCGTCACTTCAACGACTGTAAATCGTTAAAGTAGCGGCTTTCAGCGGGTGGGTCCGCAACTTACCTACTCCCGGAAAAAAGGGTCATTCCAGCAAAGGATTCAGATTACGGCTCGTTCCGATTACATGATCTGACCTTGTTCTTTATGTTCATACCCCTCCATCGAACCCCAGTGCCCCGACTATTGCAGCAATTATTATGATAGCCACGAAGATTCCGGCGATTGCTATCGAAATAGAAAAGACCACTGTTGCTCCGCCCAACCCAAGAGCCAGACCGCTCGGTAGATGCTCTTCTTTTCGCAGAAACCCAAATACACCGAAACTCAGTGCCAGCAGCACAGCCATCATCGTTCCTCGTACAACCAGTAAATCTGGATCGATAGCTGTCGGGCGTTCAGGAACAGCATACTCTTCGCCCTTCAGTTTGGCCGATATCGCATTCTTGATGTTTACTGTTTTTTCGGCGATGAAGATTTCTACCCGCTCAGGGTCAGCAATTGGACCAAGGTAGAAGTGAAGGACCGCAACTATCAGGGCGAGTAAGCCAATAACGCTACCAGAGACACCAAAGGTCCCAGGCTTTGTTGAGGATTCCATCAATACTCCTTTCCCGCAGTTAGGGTCTCGGAAATTATGTAACGTCCCATAATGCGCAGGGTATCAGCTCAGATTCAAGGCGCAGGTGAAAGCGCATCTCATTGATTATGTAACTGAATCT
>JAAELC010000660.1 GCA_024227135.1 Gammaproteobacteria bacterium | reverse complement strand
TGACAAGGGTTACATAGAACGGCTATGCGCCCCTTGTCACGCCTTGAATCCGGACAACAATTCGGCGCCATTTTGGGACAAATCATATTTTCCGAGGCCCTAACCCTGGTGCCGTCTTTCCAAAGGTAGTTTAATGCACCGTATTGGTGCATGAATTTCACCTGCGTGAGCCCACAGATAACCCTTACTCTTCGGATGTCCGGATTCTCAGGGCGAAAATCAAGCTCTTAGCGATATCTGTACTCCAGTTGTTTGTTGGAGTGATTTTTGCTTATCGAATACCCAATGAACGATACATCAAAGTCTTTGAACGATTGCAGAAAACGTATTCTTGATAATCTGAGTACGGTGGTGCTGTTGTTCGACCAGAATCTTCGACTGCTGTACATGAACCAGGCATCGGAGATCATGTTCGGGGTCAGTGCCAGGCATATGCTGGGAATGGAGGCCGGGTCAATGATTCAGTGTCCGGGTGGTCAACTGGACGCCAAGTTGATCCAGGCGCTGACCACCGGCCATCCCATTACAGAAAGGGAAGTACCCGTTTCACTGCCACACAACCAGACCATAACGGTGGACTGTGCGGTGATACCTTTCAGTCGCCGGGTGGGGGAATCCGGGTTGCTGATTGAGATTCAGCAGATTGACCGGCATCTCCGTATAAGCCGGGAAGAGCACCTGTTGACTCAGCATCAGGCCACTCGGGATCTGGTCCGGGGCCTGGCCCATGAGATTAAAAATCCCCTGGGAGGACTGCGGGGGGCAGCGCAGTTATTGGAGGCTGAACTGCCCGATCCGTCATTGCGAGAGTATACCCAGATTATTATCGATGAAGCCGACCGGTTGCAGACCCTGCTGGATCGCATGCTCGGTCCCAACAAATTGCCCAAGCTGGCCGAAGTGAATATTCACACACTTCTGGAACGGGTGAGACAGCTGGTATTGGCGGAGTCTGGTTCCCGGGTGGAAATAGCCAGGGATTACGACCCGAGTATTCCGGATCTGTACCTGGACAGTGACCGGATCATTCAGGCGTTGCTGAATATCGTACGCAATGGTGCCCAGGCACTGAGCAAGGGATCTCGAGGACGGATTCTGTTACGTACCCGTATTCTCAGGCAGTTCACCATTGGCCATCACCGGCACAAGCTGGTTGCCCAGATCGATGTGGAAGACAACGGACCCGGTATCCCGGAAGCGATTCGTGAGAAGCTTTTCTATCCTATGGTTAAAGCCAGTGAAGAAGGCCAGGGACTGGGATTATCCATTTCCCAATTTCTGATCAATCTCCATGGCGGGCTGGTGGAATGCCAGAGCAGGCAGGGCTGCACCACTTTCAGCGTCTTATTGCCGGTGGAGAATCCCAATGCCCAGAAATAACCATGTCTGGATTATCGATGATGATCGCTCCATTCGCTGGGTGCTTGAAAAGGCGCTGAAGAAGGCGGACATGGAGACGACTGCCTTTTCCAGCGCGAAAGGGGTATTGGAGCAACTGGCTATGGAACAGCCCGATGCCGTGATATCGGATATCCGAATGCCGGGTATGGACGGGCTCTCATTGCTGGGCCGCATCAATGAGAGCTGCCCTGATCTGCCCGTCATTATCATGACCGCCCATTCCGACCTGGACAGCGCCGTGGCCGCTTTTCATGGAGGGGCGTTCGAGTATCTGCCAAAGCCATTCGATGTGGACATTGCGGTGGAGCAGGTCTCCAGGGCGTGTCGTAAGAGCCGGGCGGAAAAGCGGGAACTGGAGGATGTGGTTAAAGCGGGGCCGGAAATTATTGGTGAGTCCCCGGCCATGCAGGAGGTATTTCGTGCCATTGGCCGCCTGGCCCGTTCCAACATCACGGTGCTGATCAACGGGGATTCAGGAACCGGTAAAGAACGGGTGGCCCAGGCGCTGCACCGCCACAGTCCACGAAAGGCAAAGCCTTTTATTGCGCTGAATATGGCGGCAATACCCAAAGACTTGATGGAATCGGAGCTGTTCGGCCACGACCGAGGGGCTTTTACCGGTGCTCAGAGTCGCCGTACCGGCAGGTTCGAACAGGCGGACGGGGGGACACTGTTCCTGGACGAGATCGGTGATATGCCAGCCGAACTTCAGACCCGGTTGTTGCGGGTGTTGGCCGATGGTGAGTTTTACCGGGTGGGAGGACACGAACCGGTCAGGGTCGATGTGCGAATAGTCGCGGCGACCCATCAAAACCTGGAGAGGCTGGTAGAGGAGGGACGTTTCAGGGAAGACCTGTTCCACCGCCTCAATGTCATTCGTATCCACATTCCGGCGCTCAAGGAGCGAAAAGAGGACATCGTACCCCTGATGCAGCATTTCCTCACTCAGGCCGCCCTTGAGCTGGGAGGAAGCACTAAGATGCTGCTGTCGGACACACGGGAAGAGCTGGAGCGTTTGGATTGGCCTGGAAATGTGCGGCAACTTGAGAACACTGCCCGTTGGTTGACCGTCATGGCATCCAGTGACGAGATCCATATGGAAGATCTGCCGCCTGAATTGAAGAGGCGTGAAGCCACCGGAATGGGAGGAACTGAGGATTGGCACGGCGCGCTGCGCACCTGGGCCAGAATCAGGCTGCAGGATGGGAAGCATGGCCTTCTTGAAGAGGCAATACCGGCTTTCGAGACGATTATGATAGAGTCTGCTCTTGAGCACACCGGGGGCCGTCGCCAGGAGGCGGCAAAACTGCTGGGCTGGGGGCGCAACACCCTGACCCGGAAAATCAAGGACCTGGAGCTGGGGGGCAACACCCCGGAGCTCGAACAATGATTCCCCTCGTAATCAGAGAACCAGAGCCTGTCACCGGGCTCTGATCCGGAGCAGTAACTATGGATATAAGCAGTATCGAACTTCCTGGCTCGGAAGTGGAAGCGATCAAGGTCGAAGGAGACCGTGTGATCCTGCGCTTTTCCAAGGCCTACATTGTCAAGAGTATGACCGGTTCCAAAGAGCGGACGCGCTGGTGGCAGGCCGGCGAGTTGGTTTTTGACCAGGCGGAGGCACAGCCGGGCTATCCTGAAGGGCCCTGTATCTGCACAGGTGGGGACGTGGGGGAAAATGTTTACACCTACCGCGACATGATTTCCATACCCTTGAACAGCAAGGGGCGCGCCCATTGTGAGTTGCAGTTCGAAGGAACGGAGGCGCGATTGTCGGTCCAGGCCGGGTCGGTGTCCCTGAATATGGAAGATCGACCACATTACATAGAACACTTGCGAACGGAATAGCTGGTGGCAGGGCACGCTGATCGCTTGCGCGCCAGAGAAAGAGCAAAGATTGCACCCCAACCCAGGGCAGTCGGGGCAACAAAAGGGCTATCGAAGATCGAATGCAATCAGGGCACAGGGATGTCCCGAAATACACCTATCCCGTTATTCTGGCCAGATTTCGATTGGGGCATCGGGGTACCGCCGGGGCAGAATCTGTCGGTGTATAATCCAGTCTGGTTAACAGACGGAGGTCTTGATGAAAAGAAAGCATGTGGGGTGGGCTGTTTTACTGCTGGCGTTAATCTTGATGGCTGCTGGTTTGAGCGCCAGTCACGCCGGAGAAGAATTCGTGGTTACGGGCGTAGACTGGACCCAGTCCAGTGAGCAGGCAAAGCGCGGATTTCTGGCTGGCATTGTCACGATGATCGAAATTGAACGGGAACTGCAAGCCAAGGGCCCGGGTTGTTCTAAAAGCTCGATACCGACCCTGCATGACGGGTTGAGCAGCATGACATTGCTGGAGATGCGGGAAAGTATTGATCGCTACTACGCGGATAACCCTGGAAAGATCGAGACACCGGTCATTCATATCCTGTGGGATATGGCAAATGCACAATAGGTTGAAGGAGAAGCGATAATGAACAAGCTGATACTCTCAGTTTCGCTTGCTGGCGCAATAATGGTGGGTGGGTGCACCGGTATGTCACAAACCGAGCAAGGCACTATGAGTGGGGCTGTTATCGGCGCTGCGGGTGGTGCCGGTATCGCTGCCATTGCTGATGGTGATGCCGGAGTCGGGGCTGCGGTCGGCGCCGTCATCGGGGGTGTGGCCGGTTACATGGAAGGTAAGAAAGCGGAACAGCGACAATAATCGATTCAGAAGTTACAGAGAGCCTCTGAACAAGTCTGGTGCTGCTCAACCCCCGGAGATAATCCCACAGGGGCGGTCTGTGGAGGAAGTGTCTTTGGTATGGATGCCAAAGACAAGCCTACAGAGAAGTATTTACGGCGTCTTCCGCAACAGATTGCCCGTGCGGGGTGAGTAGTTACCAAATTTGAAGGCTTCACTGTACAGAGCCGTAGCGCCTTCTCAACGACTGTTACCTGATGAGTCCTGGTTGGACTTATCAAGTCTTTTCGCCGGTTGCCCCCACCGGAACTTAATGGGCTTTCTTTCCTGTCTGGAAACCTCAGACTGATTCATATTGGCGTACTGACTTTCCTGCGCCCTCAATAGCAGCAAGTCGTTCAGGTATACGCTTGAAAGGTCTGTAACAGGTTCAGCTTGAACTGGAGCCCGCAACCAACGGGATAACCCCAGGGCATGAATTGGCCGCCTCCTGGCTGAGCCGAAAAGCAGGTGTACCATTCTTGAACGACTCGAGGTAGGTCACAAATTCATCATGGGGCAACGGCCTTGCAATCAGGTAGCCCTGTCCTTCATCGCAATGTTCCGTCTCCAGAAACTTCAACTGTTGCCCGGTTTCAATGCCTTCCGCAACCACTTTCATATTCAGCGAGTGACCGAGATTGATAATGGTACGGGAAATTTCCGCGTTCTGTTCATTGGTACAGATTTTACCGATGAAGCTTCGGTCTATTTTCAGTTTATTGATAGGAAAGCGTGTCAAATAGGCCAGGGAAGAATACCCGGTACCGAAATCATCGATTGCGATACTGATACCCAGTCGCCGAAGCTGATTCAGCAGCCTTGCAGATAACTCGGCATCTTTCATCAGAAAATGTTCAGTCAGTTCCAATTCGAGATACTTTGCCGGAAGAGCGGTCGATTTCAGTACATCGTGTACTGATTGTACAAACTCCATTTGCTGGAGTTGTACACCAGAGATATTGACGGCTACATGCTCAAATGAGAGACCCTGCCGCTTCCATGTGACTGCGTCGCTGCAGGCCCGGGTCAGTACCCAGTTACCGATCTCCGTGATAAGCCCACATTCTTCGGCTACCGGAATGAACTCCTGTGGGGAAATGAAACCTTCTTCCGGATGTTGCCAACGAAGCAGTGCCTCGGCTCCTAAGATATGCCCGGTATTCAGGCATATCTTAGGCTGATAGTAGACTTCGAACTGATCTGTCAGCAGGGCCTGCCGCAAACCATACTCCAGCCTGATATGATTCCGAACCACATTGGTTAATTCTTCGGAGTAGAACTGAATTTGATTACGGCCAGTGTTCTTGGCCCGACGCATGGCAGTGTCAGCGTTTTCCAGCAGCATTGTGGGTTCATCTCCATCACCTGGAAACGCACTGATACCTATGCTGGCACTGAGATAGAACTGCTGGTTTTCCTCTGTAAAGGGGGATTTCAGGCAGATCAATAGTTTCTCTGCAATGGCGCTGGCCTGTTTCTGATCCGACAGATTTTCGATAAGTACCGCAAATTCGTCGGCAGCCAGGCGGGCTACGGTATCAGTTTTTCGGATCTGACTGACAAATCGATCCGCCACCGCTCGCAGTACACTGTCGCCAGCAGGATGGCCGAGGCTGTCATTGATATGCTTGAATCGATCCAGATCGATAAAAAGTACAAAAATTTTTGTACCGTTATGGGTTGCTGTCGCTAGTGCATGGCCCAGTCTATCAATCAATGACAGACGATTAGGGAGTTCGGTCAGGCGGTCATTGTAAGCCAGGAACTGAATTTCGTGCTCTGCCTGTACGCGATCGGTGATATCCACGTGAACACCGGAGAGCCTGATAAGTTCATTGTTGTTATTGAGTATTGGCACGGCACGGGAAAGAATCCATCGGTAAGAACCGTCTTTATGCTGAAGGCGAAAGCTCTCGTCCCAGTACCCCTCGGGTTGGTCGATGTAGGCTTTAATTTTATTGACGCAGCGTTCCCTGTCATCGGGATGAAGGAGGGATTGCCAGGTGAGAAAATCATTTTTGAGTTCATCGTCCCGAAATCCCAGTTGTTCTTTGCATCGTTGTGAAAAATGGACCTGGTTGCTCACGACATCCCAATCCCAGTAGCCATCCTGAGAGGTTTCGAGCAAATGCCCGAATCTGGTCTCTGATTTTCTGAGTGCACTCTCGGTTCTATGCAGTTGTCGGGTGCCCGTCAATACCGCTTCTCGTAATGACAGCTGTTCCGCTGCAAGTTTCAGGGTGGCAATGATGTGGGAATGGAAGTTTCTCGCCACTGCGATCAAACCGGCCCCAAACACCAGCACGATAACGCCAAGAAAAACAGATGCGGGGCTGTCCAGGAGAAACAATTGACCGATCAACGGAATCAACAGCGGGACAAGGAAAACGATATAGGCTCTCAGTACGGCGGTATAGGAGGAGACTGCCGCGGTAGCGATTCCGGCGAGAATGACAAAAAGGACAACTTGCTGGTCGACCGCCCATCCCGGATCATACAGTAAGCCAAGGACTCCCCAGGACGCACCACCAATAAAACTGGATCTGATGTACCGGTGCAGCCAGATCTTCAGCTCGTGATCTTCAGGATCACTGAGGGTATACCAGCGAAACAGAAGGAGACGCATTGTGTTGACCAGTGTCAGCAATCCGGCCCAGACGATGATGATACTGTTTGGATATTGATGCCAGTAATAGAAGGCTGCCAGTAGTGATACGGCGGTACTGATTACGACAGCGGTCGTACCCTGCGCGTAGAGTATCCTGATTTGCTGACCCAGTATCGACGTAGCTGTTTTAGAGGATGATTGCATCTCTATTGACGTTCTATGATTCAACGAAACTGCTCACCCCGAGAGATTACTCCCCATGGGTGGTCTGCGGAGAAAGTGCCTTTGGCAGGCAGGTCGAGCAGCCCGGGGCATGAGAGGTGGTTTCCGGAAAACGGCGTATGAAGGATGCATAAACCGCTTTCCGGATTGCATGGCCGGGGATGGGGTGTCTCACACCCCATTTTTAGATTGGAGGTTTGATATACCGGTTTACGGTGCAGCCTGTTTCTGTGCTTTTGATTTGCGAGCCAGCCGGTTGATAGCCAGACGGGTACTGTTTCGCAGCCGGCTGATGGCATTGGCCAGCAAACCGATTTCATCCCCTCGTTCCGTACCCTCGATAGGCACATCCATCTGACCCCGGCTGACGGCTTCGGCAGCTTCGGTCAGCTGAAGAATTGGCTGTGACAGTCTTCGGGAAAATCCCATGGATACGACAATAACCAGGAGAATGGTAACAACCAGCATGAGTACCGCATTGCGGTTGGATTCGTCCAGTGATGCATAGGCTTCAGCATAGTCCTGCTGAATAACCAGCAACCAGCCATCTGCCGTCTGCTTAATTCGGGAAATAACTTTCTGCCCGCGCTCATCAAGGTAGGTCAGCTTGCCATCGCCTAAAGCGAGCCCTCTGCTGACATCCGGATTGCTGGAAAGATCCTTCCGGGAATCCCTCAGTTCGGGTGCCGGGTGGGCAATGATTTTACCGCTTTCATCCACAAGAAACGCAAATCCGGTTTTTCCAATTCGTGTGGAAGTGACGCGCTCAGAAACTTCAGCAATGGTCATGGCTATAGCTAGAACGCCCTGTAGTTCCTTGCTGTCATTTTTAATGGGCACGGACATTACCAGCGCAGGTTTACCAGAGGTTTTTCCGATTAAAACCTGCTTACCCATGTCACTGCCATCAAGAACCTGTTTGACGTAAACCCGGTCACCGTAGTACCTGGTTTTCTTTCCGTCGCTGCGGCCAATATTCTGACCCTGGGGGTCGACCGTGAAAGCCAGATAATTCCAGTCGTACTCTCCGGTGATGAGTTTCATAATCGGATTCTGCCGATCTGCATCCATTGACCGGACGTCGGGTAGACGGGCATTCTGCTGGAGCATACGTCGGTTCATATCCACCCAGCCGTCAACATGCTGGGAGAGATTATTCAGACCCTGGTTGAAATGAGTATCGATATTTTTGGCGATTTGACTCGCGTTGTTCAGGTAGTTGAGATACCAGACAGCTACCAGGGGTATCACCGCAATTAGAACCATTGTCAGCAATACCTTGTGAAAAATTCCAAAGCCTACCTTATTCCCTTCAGCCATTGTATAAATCTCCAGGCATGATCAGTGTCATCCACAAAAACGTGGGATCTGCTGTGAATATCGGGAATGGGAGTAATTTCTTGAACTATTTGAGGTAGAAACAGGAGCCTGTTCCGGTTTTGAGGGGGATTAGGTGCTACGGCTCTTGGAAAATCTCTGATCAAGTTCATCCAGTACTGGTCAGAATAAGGGCCGCGATGGTGCCTGACCTGTCCCCGGGGTGAGTTCTCAAGAGAGCCTCTCCGAAAAAGTAAGTCGATTACCGAATAGAATTCCCGGGCTTTCTGTTCATCGAAAACACGCAGTACTGGAATAGTCTCGATCAGTTTCATTCTGTGTACTTTATCAATAGTGAAAACTCTGTCCTTGGTTTGCTGCACTCTGAAGTGTTCAGAATGAATTTACTCAGAGCTACCCTGGAGGCAATCGTACAGGATAGTTTTCGAATAGCGGTTGCCGCCCGTTTTCTCGGTTGCTTCCGGACAGTCTGACGCTGGCGCACTACAGTCTACCCTTGTAACTGATGGATAGAGAGCGTCATAATTGAGAATGATTATCAATATAGTTTCTGACTGCCTGGCGGAGTGTTCACACCGATGGAGTTACGTGCTTTTTTGATTTTGGCCTGTTTTTTAACAAACACTTCTGGGTCTGAAACCCATGAACTTCATATTATGAAACAGGTGTTTGACATTAATACACCCAGGGCTGATCAGATGTATCAGTTTGTGCCTGATTACATGGCGATCGACGTTGGTGACACGGCCCGGTTTACCGGTACGGTCGGGTGCCACACCGTGCACGGTGTGAAAGGTATGATTCCCGAAGGTGTGACACCGATTTCGATCATGCCCCGGCAACCCAATGAGGTTCAGTTCACCCAACCTGGCCTCTATGGTTTCAAATGTATGTTGCATCAGCGCCGCGGGATGGTAGCGTTGATCATGGTTGGCAAAGACATTCACAACCTTGCAACGGCTCGCAGTAGTGTTAAAAAGGGTGTCAGCAGATTTACCCAAGGGAAAATGATGCTCCTGCTGGACAAGGCTGAATCGAGTGCAGCGGCACGAAGCTGAGGGCTGCGAAAAAAATAGAGTATCCAGTCTTGCTCGTCTTTTGGTCCGGATTCAGCGTTGTGAAAAGGGTTGCATAGGAAAGCTATGCGCCCCTTTTGCATCCTCGGCTTCGTAAACGGTGCACCCATGCACCACTACTCACGCCTTGAACCCGAACCAAAATACAGCGCAATTTCTGGATACTTATTAGTTTCCGCGGCCCTGAGGTCTACCAGACCCACCCGCCTGTTGGAACGGAACGTCAGGCTTTTTTCAATTTACTTAATGAAAATCATTCTCATTGACTAGCTTTACAGGCTTGGATAGACTTTGTTTCAGGGTCTGGCGCCAGCCAGAAAAACGCCGAAGCAGCCAGGGGTTGCATGTTTAGATTTCACAGGAGCGTCGAGCATGATTGATCAACCAAAACCGTTGCGAAGCAATGGAGCGTCGAGCAGCACCGGATCCAGGTGCCTGGAAAAGACCATCACCAGTGAATCCCTGTTCAGAAATGCAAACGTCGTTCTGATTCGACATCGGGGTGATACTTAATACATTGCGTACCGGCACCGGGTTCGGTCCCATTCAGATCCTGGCCCCAAAGCTTAAGCTCCACCGCGTGATAACCTGTGGTGACATTGGCTTCTATCTCATCCACCTCGTGCAGGGTGTCAGACAACAGTTCGGGGGTGATGGTACTGGCATCGATGGTGTGGCCGGAGAGAACCAGTTTCTCGTTGGCCACGACATTGGCGGTGTAAAAAGGGTTTTTGTCTTTCTCGCTGCCATAGCTGGAATGAACATAGTCGATCAATCCTTCGTCCAGTGGCCAGGCGTTTACCTTGCCCTCCCAATCGTCAACGATCCCATTGCCAAACCGGTAGACCTCGGTCTGCTGGTAGGGTACCCGCGCCGCTCTCCATGCCTGGCGGGCCTTATTCATGTTGCCCCGGGTCGGATTATCGATCAGCGTTGAAACTGCCATTTGCAGGTCCAGAGCGCTCACCAGTGCATCCTGGTACTTGGCATGGGCCATGTCGGCATAGTGCCGGATTACATCCTGCTCGCTGGGTACCGCCAGCAGCGGTCCGCTCAAGGTAAACATAGAAACGAGTACAACCATTTGCTTTATTGCATTCATCTTCAGGTCCTGTTCAATCCAGACTAAATTAGAACTTAGAATTCGGTGACTGCCCGGAGGCCGAAGATCCAGCCCTTGGGGCTCTCACCCTTATTGTTTTTGTCTTTCATATACTGGACACCTGCGGTGAGTGCGAAATGGTCATCCAGCGAAAAGCGATAGTAGGTTTCGAATACCCGGGAACTATCGATAGCTTGATTACCACCGTTCAGATAAACGTATCCGATACCGATGTTGTCCGGCTCCCGCTCCCAGCTGGAACCGTTGAAACTGAACCCGCCGGAGTAGACGGCCTTGTATTCGACAGCCGCGTCTTCGCTTTCCAGCCCATGCGTAGAAATGCACCGATGCTGCAGCTGAGTTCCTGATCGAATGAGATGCCCCAGGCACGAATGCTCTCTTCGGTGGTTCCGGTTGGATCGGGAAAACCCGATGAAGTACCAGACAAGGTAAGCCGGTAGTTGCCCACACCCAGAGAGTTTTCCACACGGTAAGCCAGCTGGCTGCCCCAGAAGTTGTAGTTGTTGCCGTCATCATTCTCCCCGATGTTCATACCCACGGCGTTGATCGACCAGGGGCCGGAGCCATACTCCACTGCAGTACCGACGTCGAATAAGGGGAGGCCGAAATTGCCTGCGTTTACAAATGCCTCATTCATGAACTGGGTATACTCATCGTTAGCGTATTCGTTGGCATCCAGATAGTCGGTGGAATCCAGTAAACCGAACAAGGTGTCCAGAGTGGATTCGTTCTTGAGTGTGAAGGTGTGCTTGTACCAGGCGGCGAGTAGATAGTCCCGTTGACGGCCATTGATGTTTTTGACATCGTCTTCCAGGTTGGCTGCCCAGGGTGCCTGAACCCAGGGTGATGCCGGATTGAGCCCGTTGCCTGCAGCGAATCCCAGCTTGGCGAAGAATTCGTTTCTTTCATTTGGCCGATAACTCAGTTCCAGCTGCAGCGGTACTGCTCCACGGCAGGTGTCTGTCCCATCGGATCCTGAGACCTGCTGGCACTGACCGGTACCGGCAATGGTCCCGGCCACTGAAAACTGTTCGTTCACATCGAGTGCCTGTGCAGAAGTCCAGGCACCCAGCATGGCGGCCAGCGGCGTGCCTATCATTTTTCGTTCCATACCTCGTTTCTCCGGTAAGCTCTGCCGACATTGTGCGGCAGTCATACCCGTAACTGGCGGATGTGCTCTTTGATCAACTGCCAGCGTCGTTGCCGGTAACTGATACCTGTATCTGCACACCGTGCCAGATACTGGTGCAGTCGTGTCGCCGCCTGGTTAAAGAGTATGGCTATTGAGTGATTCATTTACATGTTTTCAGTTCTCAATCAGGCCGGGTAGAGCCCCTGCTTGCAGGCTGGTTCGAATAACTCGATAGCCGGTCTGGATCTGGTATAGGTGTCGTTCAATGGGCGCCCTTAATTGCTTTCCCCTGTTTTCATTATGACCGCCTCTTTGAGTGATTTCCTCATAATACCTTCTATTCAAGGTCTTTCGGGCGAGGGCGGGCCACCTGACGTCATAATGTCCGGAGCGGTGGATTAATCAGGGGTTCTGAGAAAAGCAGCCTGTATGATGGGGTAGTGTTTACCAAGGGCGCCCCTGATTGTTCCCATCTGGCGGGTGCGGGGGGATTCCTGCGCTCTCTATTTCAGCCTTCGCAGAGATTCATAAGCGCTTCGATCTGACATAACCATGCAGCCAGGAGTAGTGGTGCATGGATGCACCGTCTATGGAGCCAGGATACTTCAACCTGGGTTTGGGCCAGGATGGAGTATCCGGGGTGTCTTCATCAAGGCGCCAGCAAACTGTTGAGTATCTCAATCCATAGAGTGCCTGTGGGCCGTTATTGACCGGACCAAGGGGGTCGAAACTGATTATTTCCGAAATCTGGTCACTGTCTCTTCGCTGTGTATTCTGGATGTATCGATCCCTTTTTCGCTTTCCCATATGCCAGCCAGAGGAGCTAGCCCCTGAGCATCCCGTGGACTTTTGTAGGGTTCGATCACACCCATCTTCTGAAAGGAATTGCCGCCTACGGCTTCGCCATTGTGGCAGACCACACAGCCACTGTTCTTGAAAAGATCATACCCTGCCATTTCCTGGGCCGTCAGTGCATCTTTGTTGCCCAGCAGCCATTGGTCAAAGTGGGAATTGGGGGTAATCAGGGTCTTCTCAAATTCAGCGATGGCCTGAGTGACTTCGTCAATGGTTATTTCGTCCTTTCCGAACACCTGCTTGAACTCGACCCTGTACTGGGGAATGGATTGCAGTACATCAATGGCCAGGGTATGGGATGCCGCCATCTCTCCCGGATTGGCTATGGGGCCGCCCGCCTGGGCTTTGAGATCGGCAGCGCGGCCATCCCAGAACTGTGCAACACTTAGACTGGAATTGAGTACTGTCGGGGCATTGATGGGCCCCTCCTGCCAGTTGTGACCGATTGAGGTCTTGAGGTTATCGGTACCGCCATGCTGAGATTGTGGCATGAATTACAGGAAATGAATCCCGACTTGGAAAGACGGGATCAAAGATGAGTTTCTTGCCGAGTTCGACCTGTGCAAGGTTGATTTCCTGTACCGGTCGAATCGGCTGAATGGGTTCTTCGGCAACAGTCACCGGTGCGAACAATGCTGTGCCGATCAGAGTGGGTAAGACGATACTTGCTTTTAGTTTCATTGTTGATCCCTTCTAGAGGCTGTTATAACAACAACGCATAACAGATCAGACAAGGTGCTGCATAGTTCCGGGTTGATGGGCGTCCTTGTCTGTGACTGGTTGTGCACTGAACTTCGTGCCGGACAGATAGCATCCTTCGGTAGTCTGCCGGGGAATTAATCTCTGAACATCAATGATTCTAGAGCCGATCCAGCAAGTGCTGCATTGAGATTTCGCAACGAAGCGCCGGGCCGGAGACAGCCGTGCTACTCAGTCAAATAAGGCCTTTTTGACAGTACATTCTCTGATTTTGACGGTGATGCACCTGTTCACCATTTTTTAGCCGACGGGGAAAGAACGGGCAGAAGCTTGTTCCGGGCTTTCCGGGGATTAAACCGGGGTAAGGGCCGCGGAAAAAATGAATCATCCCATCCTGCTGGTCTCTCACCTCAGCTATCACTACCGGCATCCTGCCTCGCGTGAATCTAGTCCATCCGTGGACGTCGTCTGCGTTGCAGATTCAGTTGCATAATCTATGATAGCGCTTTTATCTGCGCCTTGAATCTGAGCTGATACCCTGCGCATTACGGGACGATACATAATTTCCGAGGCCCTAAGGATCTTCTATCCGCCGGTTTTCAACAGCCGTCTGACTTCCGGTAGATGCCGGCGGCTGATCTCCAGGCGTTCGTCGGTGCCGTCAAGCAGTGCCAGGCAACGCCCATCGGAATGTTTTTCCAGGCCTATCAGGTGTCGGCGTGATACCAGTGCGTTGCGGTGTATCCTCAGGAAACGTCTGGTGAAGCGATCCTCAAGGGTTTTCAGACTCTCTTCCAGCAACACCTCACCTTCTATGTGACATGCGGTTACATATTTCTGATCGGCTCTGAAGAAGATGATGTCCCTGGCAGGGATGCGGCGAATACCCCCGCGATAACCGGAACAGATGAAATCACTTTCCTGGTCCTGCTGTTCCCGAATCAGCTGAATCTGAGGACGGGTCGGGATCTGCACCTGGTGCAGTGCTTTTTCCAGGCGATAACCCCGTATGGGTTTCAATAGATAGTTGAGGGCATTTCCCTGAAAGGCGTGGAGCGCGTGTTCTTCGTAGGCAGAAACGAATATGACGGCTGGTGGGTTGTCCTGTCGAGCCAGCAGGGCTGCGGCTTCGATACCGCCCATCACGGGCATTCTGATATCCATCAGGACCAGGTCCACATCCACATCCCGGCAGGTTTCCAATGCTTCGACGCCGTTGGTTGCCTCTCCGACTACAAGGTACTGGGCACCCAGTTCTTCCAGCATCGAGCGCAGGCGTTGTCTGGCCAGTGCTTCGTCATCGACTATTAAAATCTTCATGGTATTTTCCAGGGGTAGGGAAACACTACTCGTACCTGATGTTTGCCATCGACCTGACCGATACTGAGTGAACCCTGTTCCCCAAAAAATCCCTGCAGACGCTGTTCGATGTTTGCTAGAGCCATCCGGTTACCCTTACGCCTGCTTCCATGACCGTGGGGGGGCAGGGTGTTCAAAATACTCAGATTGACCCGGTTCTGACGATAGCGTCCTGTAATTCTGATCGTCCCCGGATTCGAAGCAGGTTCAATACCGTGATTTACGGCGTTCTCCAACAATGGTTGCAGGACTAGTGTCGGCATATGAGCTTCTTCGGGCAAGGGCTCTAGATCCCAGACGATGTTCAAATGGTTCCCCATACGCAGGCTTTCGATTCTCAGATAGCCTCGGGCAAGTTCCAGTTCATCCTCCAGGGTCGACATGCGTCCTGCATCGGACAGGCTGGCTCGGAACAGATCCGATAGATCCTGTACGACTTCTTCCGCCAGTTCGGGGTCGGAGCGGGTCAAACTGGCGATGGTATTCATGCTGTTAAAGAGAAAATGTGGGCGGATACGGGATTGCAAGGCCTGAAATCTCGCTTCAGATTCTGCTTGTACCTGCTGTCGCCAAAGGAATTGAAGGTAGAGATAATGCAGCGTCAGGGCACTCACGATGGCGCTGATACCGAGGCTTTTCAGGACGAATTCGAAGGTATCCGCCTGATCCACGATACTGTCCGGAAGTATCGATGTTCCCAATGCCACAATCAAGGTGACCAGCAAGAGCAGCAGCCAGGCCAGGGTACCTGCCCAGGCGTGGTTCATGGTTTTCAGCCAGGGCCTCGTCAGACAGAGTGCTCCACCGCCACTGAGCGCGATCCATTGAATATAGAGAGACAGCAGACTGAGTTCTGTGAGAAAGGAATCCAATGAGCTTACTGCGCCGAGCGTCAGTACAATGGCCAGCAGTTCAGCGGTGATCACGACGGCAAACACCATGGGAATGGTGCAGAAACTCGGGAGAAAGGTCTCCTTCCGCGGATCGGGCCTGGGCACCGTTTCAGTCATTTACTCTATCGGCCTCTGGGGTCACTTCCATTCCTGTTACAATCCCTGGGACAACCCGGCGATTCCGGCAGGGGGCTGAATATTACGGGCAGGAGCGCCAGGTTTGGGACCGGGAACTTTCGTATCCTGGTAGCGCCAGACTTAGCAATCCCGGATACCGCCCACTTCTTATTGACTGTTGACACAAACGTATGGTCTCGGGACTTGCAGCATATGAGTGAAACCAAATTGTGGGCCGGTCGGTTCAATGAACCCACCGATGTCTTTGTGGAGGCATTTACCGCTTCTGTGGAGTTCGATCAACGCCTTTATCGCTACGACATCCAGGGTTCTATAGCCCATGCTACCATGCTCGCACGCTCCGGTATTCTGAGTGGCGATGAGCGTGACAGCATAATAGCCGGTTTGAAAAGCATCCAGAAACGGATCGAAACCGGGCAATTCGATTGGTCGATCGCACTGGAAGACGTGCACATGAATATCGAATCTGCCCTGACCGCAGAGATAGGGGATGCGGGTAAGCGACTCCATACCGGGCGGTCCCGTAACGACCAGGTCGCTACGGATATCAGGCTGTGGTTGCGGGATGAGATTGGTCTGCTTCAAGCCGCGATTTTAAAGCTCCAGCAGGCGCTCCTGGATATTGCGGAACGGGAAATCGACTGCATACTACCGGGTTTTACCCATTTGCAGACTGCTCAACCGGTGACGTTCGGGCATCACATGATGGCCTGGTTCGAAATGCTGGACCGGGATCGTCAACGGCTTGCGGATTGCAATAAACGGGTTAACGTGATGCCGCTGGGTGCGGCTGCGTTGGCCGGAACCACCTATCCTATCGACCGTCATTACACCGCGGAACTGCTCGGTTTCGATGGCCCGGCCGAAAACTCCCTGGACGCCGTTGCCGACCGGGATTTTGCCATTGAGTTCACGTCGGCGGCGGCACTGGTAATGATGCATCTTTCCCGGATGTCCGAAGAGCTCATCATCTGGTCTTCCGCCCAGTTTGCTTTCGTGGAACTGTCTGACAGTTTCTGTACCGGCTCATCGATCATGCCCCAGAAAAAAAATCCGGATGTTCCGGAGCTGATCCGGGGCAAGAGTGGTCGAGTATTCGGCCACTTGATGGCGCTGCTCACTTTGATGAAGGGACAACCCCTGGCCTACAACAAGGACAATCAGGAAGACAAGGAGCCCCTTTTTGACACGGTTGACAACCTCAAGGGTTCGTTGAAGGTTTTTGCCGATATGGTGCCGGCTATCAGTTGTCGCCGGGACAACATGCGTGCTGCCGCCACCAGAGGCTTCGCAACGGCCACTGATCTTGCAGACTACCTGGTTCGCAAGGGCACACCCTTCCGGGATGCCCACGAGGTGGTCGGCAGGGCGGTTGCCTTGTGTGTGAAAGAGGATTGTGATCTCCCGGAACTTTCCCTGGAGCAACTCCGGGCGTTTTCTCCAGATATCGATGCCGACATTTTCGAGGTTCTGACCCTGGAAGGTTCGGTGGCCGCGCGCGATCATGTGGGTGGTACTGCTCCGGCCCAGGTCCGGTCCGCCATAGAGAGAGCGCGTCAGCGGTTGGCTGATGCAGGAGGGTGAATCAAATGTCTGAAGACAGCCTTGCAGCGCTCGATCGCCGCCTGAAGGCGTTTGCAACTGCCCGGGACTGGGAGCAGTTTCACTCCCCGAAAAATCTCTCCATGGCGCTGATCGCCGAGTGTGGGGAACTGGTGGAACATTTCCAATGGCTCTCTGAGGAACAGAGCTGTCAGCTAGCCGGGGAGAAAAAGGAGGCCGTCGGTCTGGAGATGGCCGATATTCTGATCTATTTGATCCGCCTTGCCGAACGGCTGGATATTGACCTGATCGACAGGGCCAATGCCAAAATTCTGATCAATGAAACCCGTTACCCGGCTGGCCGTGTCTACGGTGATGCCAGACGCGCCGACGAATACCCCGGACATGACTGAGCGGGTGTATGATCGGCCGGGCTGTTCAGCGCTTTATGCCAAGCAGACGCCTGCCCCATGCCCATCGGCGTGGGGGCGAGGTGGCGGCCAGACCCACCTGGGCTTCGGCACGATTTGCTATCAGCATGGCCTCAGGAACCCGTTCCTTTATGACGGCAGCCAATCCAACGCACCCCATCGGGTGCTGTCGCATACTCACCCACAGCAGGTTCAGCTTTAGATTCAAATCTGCAAACACCACAAATTCATCGCATTCCCTGAAAACCCCCTGGAGTTCCTCAAGAACCCGGTTACGGCGGGTTTCCGGCCAATGTTTCAGCTTTGGTATCAGCTCAGATTCAAGGCGCAGATGAAAGCGCATATCATCGATTATGCAACTGAATCT
>JAAELC010000659.1 GCA_024227135.1 Gammaproteobacteria bacterium | reverse complement strand
GGTGACAAGAAGAGTTTGTTCGGATGAAGAAGTACACCACTGCTGATGCGCTAAGGACGCACGAATCGAGGCTGGCAGGGCGTAAGACGTGGGATACGGTTTGGGATGAAATAGCCTACTACGTCCTACCCTCGCAGACAGGCTTCATCACAGACTTCAGTCCCGGTGAGAAGCAGCGATGGTCGCGCCGGTTTGATAACACTGCCGGGTACGCGAACAAGAAGTTGGCGAACCACTTGCACATGAGCATGGTGTCACCAAGCAAAGACTGGTTTGAGGTTCAGCTAAAGGACAAAGAGCTTGGTTCTGTTGATGCGGTCAAAGAATGGCTGGATGACACCAACGAGAAGATGTACTTAGCGTTTGCTGAGTCGAACTTCAACGCACAGATTAATACCTTCTTCCAGATATTCTGTGCGTTTGGCACAGGCTGTATGGATGTGAACTTCCAGAGTAAGCCGGATAACCCGTTCACGCTATTGTTCCAATCGGTTGACATCGGTGTAAGCACCTTTGATTACAACGAGTGGTTCCAGATTGACACCAAGGTTGAAGAGTTCAAGATGACTCCTCGGCAAATATCGCAGCGGTTTGATAAAGACTTCGCATCAGACGGTTCAGCAGATGGGAAGATTGAAATACTCAAGGTGACCAGACCCAACCCTGACTATGAGCCAGGTTCGTTGGCCCCGAAAAAACGTGCGTATCTGGTCGAGTGGTGCCGCAACAAGAAAGTGTTTGCCACCGAGACAGCATACGAACAACCCTTTATGGTGGCGCGTACCTCTGAGATTAAGCAAGACGGGATATATGGAGAAGGGTTTGCTTTAAACTGCTTGTCTGACATCCGTTCGATTAATGAGTTGAAGCGGCTTGAACTTCGCGCGGCAGAGAAAGCAGTTGATAAACCTCTGATTGCTTCTCCTAACGCGGTGATGTCAGACCTTCACACAGAAGCAGGTGGCGTGACCATCATTCGCAGTCCCAGAGATATTGGTGAGTTACCGGGAGGCATGGATATTCAAACAGTGATGTACACTGCGGAAGACTTGCGGAGATCCATCCTGATGACGTATGGCATCACTGAACTTGACGTACCTGACCGAAAGGATCAGAACCCTGTCACTGCGACAGAAATACTGATACGTCAGGAACAGGCTCAGAAGATGTTGGGCGCGTCTGTAGGACGGATTAAAGATGAACTGCTGACACCGATGCTGACTCGCGTGTTCGGGTTGATGCACCGCAACGGTAGGTTGCTGCCGATGCCTGAAGAGTTGAGTGGTGCTGACGTGGAAATATCATTCATTGGCCCATTGGCGAAAGCGCAACGGTCTGATGATGCGTCTGCCATTGCCAGGGCGATGGAGTTGAGTATGGGCATCGCCCAGATGACGGGTAAACCATCCAAGGTGATTGACTACGACAAGGCTGAACGGGTGTCGTTTGACATCATGGGTGTACCTGCCTCAGTCATTCGCTCTGAAGATGAGGTTGCACAGATGGAAGCTGAAGAGCAGAAAGCAGCTCGGCAGCAAGCAGAACAGGAGAACCAGATGGCTAATGCTCAGGTTGAGCAACAACAAGCGGAAGCAGGTGCCGCTCAGGTTGAGCTGGCACAAAACATACGAGGTATTGGATAATGTACGGTAAAAAACCAGAGCCCCTTAACGCGATGTTTAGGGGTGGGGACTTCGGTGAGTTTAGACAGCAAATGCGTGAGAGACACGTTGAACGTAAAGCCGAGCGCATTAAACGACAAGAGATGCGGAGAGAGCGTAGGGTAGAAAGGCGGAGTGAGCGTAGGGCGGAAAGGCGGAGTAACCTTGCGTCTGGATACGCGCGTAGATGAAGACTATCAAGGAGCACGACCTGATAAAGGCTGTGTTCGCTAACCAGAAAGGTGAGCAGTTGCTGGCCTTCTGGGAGAAGGTTTATGGGGAGCGCCTTTCGTATGAGGTTGGTAACACCCCTGAACAAACAGCTTTCAACGAGGGGGAACGTGCGTTCCTTCTTTCAATTAACCAATTATTGGAGATGAAGAATGAGTGATGATACCCAAGCGCCGGAGCAATCCGATAACGTGGAAGTTGATGAAGCAGCAGAAGTAAGTTGGCAAGAACAAGCAGGACTCTCAGGTAACGCTTCTTTCGAGAAGTTCGCCACCGTGGGTGACCTCGCTAAATCGTACAGTTCCTTAGAAGCGTACAACTCCCGCAGTATCCAGATTCCGACAGAGGATGCCTCTGATGAAGCGCGTAACGCCTTCATGGAAAAATTAACCGCCGTTGATGGTGTGATGGCTACACCGGAAAACTATTACGTCCCCGATGCTGCTGAGAAGTACACCTTCTCTGAGGTCGAAGGGTTCACTGGCGATGAGTCTGTAGGCGAATTGAAGGCCGAAGCGTTGAAGCTGGGTATGACCCAAGACCAGGCAAATGGGATTCACAACTGGCTTGCGTCCAACATCGTAGCGAACCAGACTGAAACTGCCTCCGTAAATATGAGTGGTATGGCAGAACTCAAAGGTATTTGGGGTGCAGCATATGACCAGAAGATTCAGCAGACTGAGAACACTGTGTCCACGCTGGCTCAGAAGATACCGGGTCTGGTAAACGCCGAGCGCACACCTGAGTTCGTCCGTCTGATGGACTTGGTGGGTGATATGCTCGGTGAAGCGGGGGTGGTGCAACAAGACCCACGTACACAGATGACCCCTGCGGAGGCAAGACAACGCATCGCTGAGATTGAAAGCAACACCGAACACCCTGCTCATCCTGATAACGAGGGAGCTAGGAATCATCTCCAGGCGCGTAAAGACTTAATGGGGTTGTACCGAACAGCGAATATGTAGTATATTTCACGTACTGTCAGTTAGATAACTGAGTTCTCAGCCTACTGACAGTACCCGTCCACCGGACGTAAAACGGCAGGTAGCAGCCCGAAAGGATAACTCTCCGAAAAATAGTAAGTAACTTTTTATTAATTTTTTAGAGGAT
>JAAELC010000658.1 GCA_024227135.1 Gammaproteobacteria bacterium | reverse complement strand
CGCCTTCATCTGCGCCTTGAATCTGAGCTGATATCCTGCGCATTATGGGACGATACATAATTTCCGAGGCCCTTATCTCGTTCAATCTATACCTTGCACGGTGATTTTATCCGGCAACCTCGCCGATCTTCTCCCTGATGGAGTCCATTTTTCCCCGGAGGCGCCCCTGCCTGCCCTTTCGTATGTCCAGTTTCAGTGAGGAATAGATGCGATTGCAACCCGCCTCATCCAGTATCCGGCTGGCCTGCTCAACCAGGGCAAGTGCTTCCGGTAAGGTGTCGGTTTCGATGATCGTACCCATCGGTGTCAGTTGATAGGGTAGGCCGCTGTCGCGAATCATGGCGATTACCTGGCTTACATACTCACTGACGCTCTCTCCCTTGTCGGTAGGAAACATACTGAATTCGAGTAATACGGACATGGCGTTGACCTTTGCTGTCTAGTTTACGGGTTAGGAAGTCAATTCAGTTGACTATTTATCCAAAAACAGAGGAATGGAAAACCTTTGTCAGAGATGAAGCCTCCTTCGAGCAGGGCAGCTATCAGGTTCCGTTGGATGTAAAGCATCTCAGAACGGGTTCGAAGATTCCCCGGTATAAGGGATGTGTGTACTCTCAAATATCCAGAATGAACCCATCTATTGCTTTCCTGAAGCGAAGCTTCGCTCTTGCTCTTGTCATTGTCAGGGTGGTGGGTGCTTTCTCAGCCTGGAGTTCGAAGAAGCGCTAATCGTTGACCCACACCTTGACGGTCAGCGGCCAGGTTACCTGTCTGGTGTTAGCATCCTCCCCCCATGCTGAAGACAGTTGCTCTTCAAGGCCGTCCAATGGATCGGCCCCCTGAGCCTTCCGGTAAGCCTTGACTGCCGACCAGGTGGAGAGATAGCCGATCAGATGGGGCAAGTCCCATTGCTTACTCATGTGAAAATCCGGTGGTTCTATTTCTCTCAACGGAAACTGCATCGCCCGATAGCCTTGTTCTACCGCTTTGCGTTCTGCAGGCCAGAACGAACCCAGGGTGTGATGGTAGAGTGTTTCGATTACTTCATCGATGGCAGGGGTCACGTTGAGTAGATTGTAAGACCAGGCTGCCAGCACACCTTCCGGTTTTAGAACGCGTTTGACTTCATCGGTAAAGCGGGGGAGGTCGAACCAGTGGAGTGCCTGGGCAACTGTAATCAGATCCAGGCTCTGATCAGGTAAACTGGACGCTTCAGCGGAGGCCACGAAATAGCGGACGCCTGGGTGCTTTTTTGCTTTCGATACCTGCTTTGAACTGGCATCCGTGGCTGCCACTTCACTGAAATACTCGGCGAGGAGTAAGGCGGATTGCCCGGTTCCGGTGGCACAGTCCCAGGCACTCTCATGGTCAGCGCAAAGGGTTGCCAGATAACGGTACAATGGGGGTGGATAGCTGGGACGATACCTGTCGTAATCAGCCGAGCCGTTGGAAAAATGATCTTTGAATTCCACGGTTGTTTAACCTCAGAGCCAGTCTGTTGATAGTCGGGTGTGTCCCTAAGGGCTCGCGCAAAAATAAGTTCCCATTTCTGAGCGTCGAGGCGCCCGGCTGCCAAGGCGTGAGGAACGCAAATAGTGAACTATTCAAGCGACGAACAACGCAGGCAGACGGGATAGATCGGCGGTCATAAATGTGAAGTCATTTTGAAGCGAGCCCTAAGTGGCTATTGTATCGTTACTTTTTTTCTCTTCAAGGACAGACTTTATCGGGTATCGGTGCCTCCGGTCGCCCCGGCGTTTTTGACACGAACACCATTTTAAGAAGTCTCACGTCATTGGGGACCGCGTTTCTGAGTGTCTGGTATCATGAGCGAAAACATCAGGTTCCAGCCGGCCAGGGGAGAAAAGACGGGCTCTCTTCTGCAGTTGGCCGTTGGTGGGTGCCCCGCTGGTAAAGCCAGGGACGGAATCTGAATCTGTGTTGATCGATCAGTACGGTCGTCTGGGCATTCTGATTGTAACCGTCCCGGAACAGGGGCAGGGTGTCTGGCAGGTATGGATTGCGTACTCTACTTAATAGACGGGGCGTTGAATTGAGCAGGAAAACAGGAGGGCAGGGACTGGATGTCATGCCGGTGACGGCGCTCAAAGGGGTTGGGGTACGTAACCTGGAGCGGTTGAAGAAAGTCGGGGTCAGCACCGTTCAGGATGTTCTTTTTCACCTGCCTCTTCGCTATCAGGACAGAACGCGTATTACGCCTATGGCGGTTTTGCAGCAGGGAGATCAGGTGGTCGTGGAAGGCGTGGTCGAATCTGCCGAAATTCGTTTCGGACGCCGCCGCTCCCTGCTGGTGCTGCTGACTGAAGGTGATGCTTCGATCACCCTGCGTTTTTTTTACTTCTCCGCTTCTCAAAAGGCCGGTCTGACTCCTGGTGTGAGGTTGCGCTGTTTTGGTGAAGTTCGCAAAGGACCTGGAAGCCTGGAAATGGTGCACCCGGAGTATCAGCGGGTAAATGACGCCGTGGAAGAACAGATGGAGGAGACCTTGACGCCCATCTATCCCACCACGGAAGGGCTGCATCAGTTGAGTTGGCGGGGGATGACTGAAAAAGCATTGGCACTGCTCTCGGTCCAGCCGGAAGCGCTTCCCGATTTGCTTCCGGTGGACCTGTTGAATCGCTATCAGTTACCTGAGCTGGCTGCGGCCGTTGCCTATCTTCATCGACCGCCACCGGATGCCTCCCTGGAGCAATTGGGAGAGGGCGGACACCCGGCACAGCGAAGACTTGCCTTCGAAGAACTTCTGGCTCATCAGTTGAGTCTGCGGGAACTGCGCCGCCGGCAGCAGCAGACACCTGCCAGGCCCCTGCACGGTAACGGAAATCTTCGGCAGCAATTGTTGGGCGCGCTCCCGTTTACGTTGACCGGTGCTCAGCAAAGAGTGGCAGCAGAGATAGGCGAGGATTTGAAACGGGATCGCCCCATGATGCGCCTGGTTCAGGGAGACGTGGGTTCGGGAAAGACCATAGTGGCCGCACTGGCTGCGACCCAGGCTCTGGAGTCTGAGCACCAGGTTGCTCTGATGGCTCCCACCGAGTTACTTGCTGAGCAGCATCTGCGAAGTTTTAAAGGCTGGATGGATTCGCTGGGACTGGAGGTGGCATGGCTGACCGGGCGGCACAAAGGAAAAACACGGCGGCTGATCCTTGATTCTCTGGCTGCCGGAGAAAAGCGTTTTGTTGTTGGTACCCATGCGCTGCTCCAGGAGGACGTGGCGTTTCAGGCTCTGGGGCTGGTCATCATCGATGAGCAGCATCGGTTTGGCGTGCATCAACGAATGGCTTTGAGGGAAAAGAGTGGAGTTGGAGGGCTGGTTCCCCATCAGTTGATCATGACGGCAACCCCCATTCCACGCTCCCTGGCGATGACTGCCTATGCCGATCTGGATCTTTCGCTTATTGATGAGCTACCCCCCGGTCGCCTGCCCGTGAGCACTGTGGTGATACCCGACAGTCGCCGCGAAGAGGTGATTGAGCGGGTGCAGGCTGCCTGCCGTGAACACCGTCAGGCGTATTGGGTGTGTACTTTGATCGAAGAGTCCGAAGCGCTGCAGTGCCAGGCTGCCGAGGATACGGCCCAACAACTCTCGGAGGCGCTGCCGGATTTGCGTATCGCTCTGGTTCATGGTCGTCTGAAATCCGCCGAGAAAGAGGCGGTAATGCTGGGGTTTCAGCAGGGCGAGCTGGATCTGCTGGTATCCACGACGGTCATAGAGGTAGGGGTGGATGTGCCCAATGCCAGTCTCATGATTATCGAGAATCCGGAGCGCCTGGGTCTGGCCCAGTTGCATCAATTGCGTGGGCGGGTAGGGCGGGGGACCAAAGAAAGTCACTGCGTACTCATGTATCACCCCCCTTTGTCAGGGAGTGCCAGGGAGCGACTGGGGGTGATGCGGGATACCCGGGACGGGTTTGTCATCGCACGGAAGGATCTGGAATTACGAGGTCCCGGGGAAGTGCTGGGTACTCGTCAGACTGGTGAAATGCAGTTTCGAATCGCTGATGTGGTGCGCGATCAGCAGATGCTCGATGATGTGCGTCAGGCGGCAGAGCTGTTGTTGGAGCATCATGAAAACCGGGTTGCGCCCCTGATGAGACGATGGATCGGCCAGAGGGAACAATATATCAATGTTTGAAGTGCAGGGGTGATTGTTAAGTTACAAGTTTCAAGTTAGCAAGTTACAAGTCTCAAGATTTGAGTTATGAGTTATTTTTCCATTGCAGGGAAGATCATCCGAATGTTTGCGATAATGATGGTTTTGTTTCGGGGAGTGGGCGGTCGTTGAAAATCAGTAATCCAGTTTACGCCGGTCGTGAGCCGAGCTGGGGGGAATGGAGCCGTCTGCGACATGGTGGGATACCCCCCATGATTGCGCCCTGGCTGCGGGACCGGGGGTCGTTGACTGCCAGAATCAAGCGTGCGTGTTCTGGGGGCTGTTTTCGTGTGCTGGTTCGCAGGCAAGGGTGGGGGCGGCCCCTCTACAGTGAGGTCCGGCTTCTTGGCATGCGGCAGGGTGGTTGGGCTATCATCAGAGAAGTCGAGCTGTTGTGTGATGGTGTGCCCTGGGTTTTTGCACGGTCTCTGATACCAGCGGTCAGTTTGAAAGGTGGGGCACGCAGGCTCTCGTTGCTCGGGGACCGGCCCCTGGGAGAATTGCTGTTTTCAGAGCCGGGCATGCGTCGGGGGCAGATCCAGGTGGCACGCCTGTTACCACGTCACCGGCTCTTCACTACCGCAGTGGGACATCAGCCTGCCCCCGAGGAAATCTGGGGGCGACGTACGCTTTTTTATCTGGATGACTATCCACTGTTGGTCAACGAGATTTTTTTGCCTGGGATTCCGGAGAGTCCTCAATGAAACAACCCCAGAACACGGTAACACTCGACACCCCCCCGATTTCCTGGCGTCGACGTCTGGTCGCCTATGCGGCACTGATCCGCCTGGATAGACCGATTGGCATTCTGCTGCTCTTGTGGCCGGCATTGTGGGCGCTCTGGCTGGCTGGTGAAGGGCAGCCAAGGTGGGGGGTCGTGCTGATTTTTATGCTGGGTGTGGCTTTGATGCGCTCCGCCGGCTGTGCTATCAATGACTATGCGGATCGGCATTTCGATGGCAGGGTGGAGCGAACCCGGCATCGTCCGTTGGCCACGGGGCTGATTAGACCCAAAGAAGCCGTCGGGGTGTTCGTCGCACTTTGTCTGGTGGCTTTCGGACTGGTTCTGCTCCTGAACTGGTTGACTGTTCTGATGTCATTTGTGGCGGTTACCCTGGCTGCTCTCTACCCATTCATGAAAAGGTATACCCACCTCCCCCAGTTGGTGCTGGGCATGGCCTTTGGCTGGGCTGTACCCATGGCCTACACCGCCCTGACCGGGGAGATGCCACCGCCGGTCGGCTGGCTGTTGTTTCTGGCTGCCGTTGTCTGGGCGCTGATTTATGACACGGAATATGCCATGGTCGATCGTGCCGACGATATGGAAATAGGGATTAAGTCCACGGCGATTCTCTTTGGAGAGTACGATCGTGTGATGATCGGGATTCTGCAAGTCCTGCTGCTGGGGCTGCTGATACTGGTGGGTTACAAAGCGGGACTGGGGATCTACTACTACATGGGGGTGGCAGGTGGTGCTGTCGCTTTCGCCAGGCAACAGTATCTTATCCGATACCGGAAAGCCGATGGCTGTTTCAAGGCGTTTCTAAATAACAATCCATTCGGCATGATGGTATTTGTCGGTCTGGTGGTCGATTACCTGAGCAGATGATGTTTCTTCGTGTCCCGCCTTCGAAGTTATCGGCATGGTTCTCACCATGTCATGCCTTCAGGGTCGTGGAAATAAGGATATGTCCAGAAATTGCGCTGGATTTTGGTTCAGGTTCAAGGCCAGGAAAGGGGCGCATAGTTGTTTTATCCAACCTTTTCCGCAACGTGCTATCCGGGCCAAAAGACCAGCAAGATTGGATAGTTGTTTTTTTCCGCGGCCCTCACTTGCCCACATCCCACTGATGCCGGTAAACACCAGGAGCGCGCGGCCTAACTGCTGTCCCATATCGGTGCTGGTTCCTGCTCTGATCCTGGTGCTTGTACCAGGTGTTCTGGCAGAAAGCCACTTCATCCCTGTTTTTATATTGGCGGGCCAATCCAATGCCGTCGGATACGGTGTCAGTTGGCAGGGTTTGACTAATTTCCGGATTGAACGGGAAGTCTCACTTTGGTATACGCAGCCACATCCGCTTCGGCCTGCCAGCTCCGGTCGTTGGGTTCCTCTGGCTGGTGAGCAACACCGTTCTGTACCAGGTGTTGGCTCAGAAATATCCATTGGACGACTGTCTTCATCCCAGTTGCGTTCACCTGTGGGTATCATCAAAATTGCCTTTAACGGAACGGCACTGGGTCAATCGTCCAAACCTGATTGGAATGTTCACTCCGACGAGCTGTATTCTCTGGCGCTCAGCGAGATACGCAGGGCGTTGAAGGTAGCGCCAGGAAAAGCCGAACGAAAACTGGCTGGCTTGCTCTGGGTTCAGGGTGAATCAGATGCAAAGGACGGAGACAACCAACCAACGATGGCCGAGCGCTATGAAGAAAATCTCATGGCCCTGATCGGCGGGATAAGAGGTGAGTTCAAGCGTCTCGATATGCCTGTCGTTATTGCCGTCATTTCCGTTCCCGCAGTCGATGGGCTGGGGCGTCGCTTTGGTTACCGAAACATAATACGGGAAGCCCAGCGCTCGATTGCGAGATCCCAATCCAACACCTCTACCATTGATATTGATGATTTACCCAAGCAGACTGACGGCCTTCACTTCAATGCCCAGGGTCAGTCAGAGATCGGTAAACGTTTTTTCGCCACATGGCTGAATCTGGCTCGACGCTGGCCTCAGGCATCAACGGGAGATCACTAGAAGATGTCTGGTTCCTGCCAGGCAGGAAAAACTTTGAAACCTCTCATGCCAGGAGCTTTCCTGCCATGGATTTGAGTCTCAAGTCATGAACTCACCGGACAGGGACCGACGAGTCTCGGGGTATTCTCTGCTCAGCAGAAAGTACTACCTGATACTGGGGCTGATCCTTTTGTTTCTGGTGGTGACGGCCGTTACTGGAAGCTACGCACTGAAGAATATCGAAAAGCACTTCCAGGCGGCTGCGGGGGAAGTTCTAAAGGTGGTACTTCATACCAGCAGGGAAGCACTTTCCATCTGGATGGAAGAGAATTTCAAGCGTGTCGAGCGCAGGACCAATGACCCGAATTTTCAGATACTGGCTCGTAGACTGACAAGGCTTGATTCGGATCCCAAGACCCTTGCCGGCAGTCTGTACCATATCTCTCTTGTGACTTACTTCGCCAGCTTTCAGGAGAGGTTGGGTGGATTGGGATTTGCTCTGATCGACAGGGATTTTGATTGTCTGGCATCCAGTATACCGGGTGCCTTGGGATCCACCCACCCGATAGCTCAGCAGCGCCAGGAGCTTCTTAAACTCGCTTTTACGGGCAAGAGCCTGTTCGTTCCGCCGGTACGTGTCGAAAACCGGGCGGTGGCCTACTTTCTGGGGCCGGTGCTCGATGAGAAAGGGAAGGTCAGTGCGGTTCTGGCCATGGACGTAGACCCTCGGGAGGCATTTTCCAGAATTACCCACCAGGGCCGCTCCGGCAACAGTGGGGAGACCTATCTTTTCGATTCCCATGGGCGGATGATCACAGAAAGCCGTTTTACCGATCAGTTGAGCCGTCTCGGTCTCATCCAACCGGGTACCTCCACGATCCTGGAACTTTACCTGAAGGATCCCGGGAGGAATCTGCTGGCGGGTATAACCAGAGTAAATCTGGATGAGCAGCAACCATTGACCCGGATGGCGCAGCTGGCGATATCCGGACATGATGGAACGGACCTGATGGGATATCGGAATTATCTCGGTATCCCGGTGCTCGGTGCCTGGATCTGGAGCAGGGAGCTCGGTATCGGCCTGGCAACGGAAATTGAACGTTCAGAGGCGATGTCCGAGTTTCACACTGCACGCCGTATCGTGGTCAACGTTTATGCCGTCACAGTGATTCTTTCGCTGTTATTGATGGGGTTGATTTTTAGAATCAACCAGCGTGCAAACAGAGCACTGGCAGGGACGCGTGACCGACTCGAAGTTCGTGTTCTGGAACGTACCGCCGCGTTGACCGCGAGTGAAGAGCGACTCTGGGATTTGTATGATCAGGCACCGGTTGGCTATTTTTCACTGGATCCGCTCACCGGTGCCGTACTTAAACACAATCAGGTTTTTGCACAGTTGTTCGGGTATGAACGGGCGGCCTTTGGAGAACTGAGTCTGAAGGATCTATGCGTTGAAGTTGATCCGAAGGTGGACCCGGCCGGAGAACTGCTGTCAGCCGCAAGAGCGGGAAACCAGATCGTAGACCGTCAGATTCTTCTTAAACGCAGGGACGGTGGGCAGCTCTGGGGCAGTCTCACCACCACACAGCTTCATGTGGAAGAGGGTGCTGCCATGGAGGTGAGAGCTTCTCTGGTGGATATTACGTCACGAAAAGCGGCCGATGCAGAAATGCGTCGGGCGAGAGATCTGGCGGATGAGGCCAATCGGGCAAAGAGTGATTTCCTGGCCAATATGAGCCATGAGATCCGAACGCCGATGAACGCCATTATTGGCATGTCTCATCTGGCATTGGCGACCGATCTGACGACCAAACAACGTAACTACGTGGAGAAGGTCAACCTGGCGGCCCGATCTCTGCTGGGGATTATTGACGACATCCTGGACTTTTCCAGAATCGAGGCTGGCAGGTTGAAGCTGGAAGCTATTGGATTCAGCCTTCAGGAGGTGCTTGATAATCTCTCCAGCCTGATTGGCGTCAAAGCACAGGAAAAAGGGTTGAAACTTCTGTTTCGAACCGATCCCACCGTGCCGACATCATTGGTGGGTGATCCCCTGCGTCTCGGTCAGGTTCTGATCAACCTGGCCAACAATGCGACCAAGTTTACGGAGGAGGGGGAAATCGTGGTTTCCACCCGTTTGCTTCGACAGGAGGGGCGGCGGGTCAAGCTGAAGTTCTCAGTAGCGGATACGGGGATCGGGTTGGCCGAAGAGCAGATCAAGAAGCTGTTCCGGCCTTTTACCCAGGCCGACAGCGCTACCACCCGGCGTTATGGCGGAACGGGGCTGGGGTTGAGCATTTGCAAGCGACTGACGGGGCTGATGGGAGGGAAAATCGGTGTCACCAGCGAACGGGGCAGGGGAAGTACCTTCAGGTTCAGTGCCTGGTTCGGGTTACCGGCCGTGGATAGGCAGGCGAGTGAGCAGGTGGGTGGTGATCCGGTGGTCGGTGACCCGCTGGTAAGGATTCAGGGAGCACGGATTCTGCTGGTGGAAGACAATGATCTCAATCGTGAACTGGCGGTGGAACTATTGAGAAAATCAGGTTTTCAGGTCACGGTGGGGCAAAACGGCGTTGAAGCATTGGATCTGCTGGAACGTCAGCGGTTCGATGCAGTGTTAATGGATGTACAGATGCCCCTGATGGACGGTTATACCGCCACCAGAGTAATTCGCAGTCAGGCGGGTTTCGAGCATCTTCCGATTATCGCCATGACCGCCCATGCGATGCCAGGTGACCGGGAAAAGTGCATCCAGGCGGGTATGAACGACCATTTAACAAAGCCGGTCGATGTTGTGAAACTGATGGGTGCCCTTTCACGCTGGATAATGCCTTTGGGAAATGATACGGCCATTGCTGTATCGACAATGTCAGGTGAGGCGCCCATTAAGGATGGTGTCATGGCGCTGGACGGCATTGATACCCAATCCGGTCTTGCCAGAGCACAGGGAGACGTAGCATTGTACAGACGTCTTCTGATTAAATTCCGGGACAGTCAACAGGAGTTTTCATCACAATACCGGGAAGCGGTGGAGAGTGATGCTGTTCAATCCGCAACCAGATTGGCCCACACCCTTAAGGGTATGGCGGCCAACATCGGTGCAACCGTTGTACAGGGCGCCGCAGCAGCGTTGGAAAAGGTGACCGCCGATGGGCAGGAAACACCTGTTATCGAAAAGCAGCTATGGGCAGTGGAAAGAGCGCTGGACCCCGTTATCCTTGCCCTTTCCGGTATCGAAGAGTCTGCGGCGGGGCCGGCATTGTCCGATTACGATCCCCAGGCCTTAGAGCATCTGCTTCAGGATCTGGCGCGACTCCTCTCCGAAGCCGATACCGGAGCTGGCGATCTGCTCGCACCATTGAAGGCGCAACTGAAAGGGGGACGGTTCGATTTCCGGCTTCAAGCCTTGGAGCAATCGGTGGGTGAATACGATTTCGACGCCGCAACATTGGTGCTGCAGGAACTCCTGGACAAATTGGGTATCGAATCGAAGGCATGAGCTGGGACTCACGGTGCATTTCAGCGCCACTTTTGTGGCTGGCAGCGGGCTCATCGCGCCACGTTATTCCGGTTCGGGGCATAGCTGAATTAATCGGCACCGAACCTGCTGTATCCATGACCTTTAAACTTATTTCCGGAGCGAATCGTGTTCTGGCCTGTTAGCGAGTAGCCTGTGGATTCCGAATTTCAGAAAGCAACTATTCTGGTGGTGGACGATACGCCGGATAACATCACGGTGATAAGCGGTATTCTACGTCCGGAGTATCGGGTGAAAGCGGCCCGCAATGGCATTCAGGCACTGAAAATTGCCCTGATCGAACCCCAGCCGGACCTTATCCTGCTGGATATCATGATGCCTGGAATCGATGGTTATGAGGTTTGCCAGCAGCTGAAAGCCGATCTGCGCACTCGCAGTATTCCGGTAATCTTTGTGACTGCCAAATCGGAAATCGAAGACGAACGCCAGGGTTTGGAACTGGGTGCGGCCGACTACATCACCAAACCCATCAACCCGTCTATCGTGCTGGCACGGGTGCGCACCCAGCTGGCGCTTTACGATCAGAATCGGCAGCTTGAAACCAAGGTACGACAGCGCACTTCAGAACTCAGAACCACCCGGCTGGAGATTATCAGACGGCTCGGCCGGGCTGCAGAATTCAAAGACAATCAAACCGGTCTACATGTCATTCGCATGAGTTACTACACGCGCCTCATCGCTGAGTCACTGGGGGTGGGGGAGGTCTGGTCGGATCTGCTGTTTAACGCAGCGCCCATGCACGACATTGGCAAGATCGGTATTCCGGATGAGATTCTGCTCAAGCCAGGTAAGCTGAACCCCCGGGAGTGGACAGTGATGTGTAGGCATCCTCAATATGGGGCTGAAATTATCGGTGAGCATGACTCGGAATTGATGCGCACCTCTCGGGATATTGCCCTGAATCACCACGAGAAATGGGATGGAACCGGTTACCCTAATGGGAAAAGGGGAGAGGAGATCCCCATAGCGGCCCGTATCGTGGCACTGGCGGATGTATTCGATGCACTGACCACGGTACGCCCGTATAAAGAGGCCTGGTCAGTGGATGATGCCGTACGCTATATCGATGAACGGTCGGGGAAGCACTTTGACCCGGGACTGGTACCGCTGTTTCATCAACTACTGCCAGAAATACTGGAGATCAAATCCAAGTATGAGGAGACGACAGCGGGTACAGGATCTCTTGCATAGTACACCGTCGTTATCACCTTACAAGACTGCGCGGAAATCATGGATCTGTCGTCATTCCGTGGCCTTTACCGGCAATTCTGGGATAAGGTTAGTGCCGGGCGGATCGGGTGATAGGGCTCATGGGCGAAATACCGTCTCCATTCCTCATCCCATAACAATACTCGTCGATCATTACCTCCGGAGGCAAGTAATTCACTGTCGGGACTGAATGCCAGGGTGGAGACCAGGTTTCGGTGATGAGTCAGGCTCCACCGGTAAACCTTCCCGAGTCCGGAATGATCGATCATAGACTGAAAGTGGGTGCTTACCCTCATTTACAGGCAGCGCAGTAGAGCCAGTATCAGATTTTTATTGCGGCCGGGCGGGCGTCGAGCCCAGCGGGTATCCTGTACTCGGGTTGTGCCATCTTATTGAAAATGTGAAATACTTGTGCCACTTTTCTAGTTCCCCACTATCCTTTTCTCCAGTCCCTTCGTGGAAGTTTTGGGCAGGGTATGGGGCGTCTCACAGGCTGTCGTGAGGGTTGATGCATGAGATCACCAAACATGAGCGTGCCTTGCTGTCGGGGTGTTCGTTTCTCTGTGTGCCGGGTGGATAATGGGTGATGCAATCATGAGAGAATTGGCCCCAGACAGTGGGATCAGCTACCAGATACAACCGGTTTTTCCCGAAGCGCATCTGTTTCAGGTCGTTATGGCAATTTCTTCCCCCGATCCTCAGGGGCAGCGATTGACATTACCGGCCTGGATTCCCGGAAGCTATATGATCAGGGATTTTACCCGGAATATCGTCACCATTGAGGCCACCTGCGGGGATGAAAGGGTTGCCTTGGAGAAGATCGACAAGCAGACCTGGCGCTGTGATCCTTGCACGTCGGAGTTGAGACTGGTGTACAGGGTGTATGCCTGGGATCTCTCGGTTCGCTCCGCTCATCTGGATACTACCCACGGTTATTTCAATGGTACCAGTGTGTTTCTCAGGGTCATGGGCCGGGAATCGAACCCCTGCCAGGTGGAGATTCTCCGCCCCGATGGGGACGCCTACCGCAACTGGCGGCTGGCCACGACCTTGAGTCCTCTTGGGGGCGGGTTTCTCGGGTTCGGGCGCTTTCGTGCAGAAAACTACGAGGAGCTGATCGACCACCCCGTGGAAATGGGCACTTTCTCTCATGCCGCTTTCGAAGTTGCCGGCGTACCCCACGATATTGTCATCAGTGGCAGGTACACTGCCGATATGAAACGGCTGTGCCGTGATTTACAGGCAATCTGCACCGGCCATGTGGAGTTTTTCGGTGAGTTACCGGCCATGGACCGCTACCTTTTTCAAGTGATGGCGGTGGGCGATGGTTATGGTGGATTGGAGCACCGCTCATCGACCTCGCTGATTTGCAAGCGAAACGATCTGCCGGCTCCGGGTGGAGAAGACCAGCCGGTATCCGGGGGATATCGGGAATTTCTGGGATTGTGCAGTCATGAGTATTTTCATCTCTGGAACGTAAAGCGCATTCGGCCCCAGGTATTCAAGACCTCGGATCTGACCCGGGAGGTGCACACGGACCTTCTTTGGGCGTTTGAAGGCATCACCTCCTACTACGATGATCTGGAATTGGCACGCAGCGGGCGTATTACACCGGACAGTTATCTGGAGCTGTTGGCAAGACTGATCACCCGGGTGCACCGAGGTAGTGGGCGCCTCAAGCAGAGTGTGGCCGAGTCCAGTTACGACACCTGGACGAAATTCTACAAGCAGGACGAAAATGCAGCTAATGCGATCGTCAGTTACTACGCCAAGGGTGCTCTGGTCGCACTGGCGTTGGATTTTACGCTGCGGACAAAAACCGGCTGGCAACGTTCTCTGGACGATCTGATGCGCATGCTCTGGCAACGGCACGGGAAGCCGGATGTCGGCGTACCTGAAAACGGTATCGAACTCCTTGCTCAGGAAGTGGCCGGTTGTGATCTGGGGGGATTTTTCGAGCAGTTCGTACACGGGACGGCAGATCCGCCCCTGAAGGACTATTTAGGTCAGGTGGGTATTGGTATGGCATTCCGGCCTTCCAGGGGACCGGATGACAAGGGTGGGGCGGGGTGTGGTGAAAACAGTGCTTTTGCCCCCGGACCTGGGATCGGTGCGCGCTATCGGGCCGAACAGGGACACTTGAAACTGATGTCGGTATCGGAGGATGGTGCGGCTCAAAAGGCAGGGCTTTCTGCCGGCGATCTGTTACTCGCCATCGATGGGATCAGGGTGACCCAGGCGGGTATCCAGGAAGCGCTGAATCGGGTGCCAGTCGGTACCCCCGCCATCGTGCATGCTTTCAGGCGGGATGAGCTTATGGAGTTTTCCCTGGTTATGGAACCGGCGCCTGCGGATACCTGTGATCTCTGGTTTCTGCCGGACCCGGATATTGAAGTGAGCCAACGTCGGGCACATTGGTTGGGAATATCCCGGGAATCAGGGAATTGACCGAGGGGGCTGAAATACCGGAGATGCATCTGCAGCTGGTGCGGATGCTCGCAGACGGCCATTTTCATTCCGGTGAAAAACTCGCCGAAGCCATGGGTCTCAGCCGGGCAGCAATATGGAAGCACCTGTCTCAGATTCGGGACCGGATGGGTATCGAGGTATTCGCGGTGCGAGGCAAAGGATACAGGCTGTCCGAGCCATTGGAACTCTTCCAGGATAGCCTGATTCGCACACATCTGAGCGATACTGCCCGGGATCGGTTGTCGAAACTCGAAATTTTCAGTTCGATCGATTCCACCAACAGCTATTTGATGGAGCGGGTCGAGAAAAAATCCCCTTCGGGCCATGTGTGTGTGGCTGAACAGCAAACGGCGGGGCGGGGTCGCAGGGGAAGGTATTGGGTTTCGCCGTTCGGCAACAACATCTATCTGTCCCTGCACTGGGTATTTACTTTGACCCTGGGGGAACTCAGCGGTTTGAGCCTGGCTGCCGGGGTGGCCGTAGTCAAAAGTCTCGAATCCCTCGGACTCGATGGAATCAAGTTGAAGTGGCCCAATGATGTGTTGTGGCAGAATCGAAAACTTGCCGGGCTCTTGTTAGAGGTCAGCGGTGAGCAGGATGGCCCCAGCAGGGTCGTTCTTGGTCTGGGGCTGAACAGTCACATGCGTCAGGATCATGGCATGGAAATCGATCAGCCTTGGGTCGACCTTTCCCAGATCCCGGGTGGAAAACAGATTTCAAGAAACAGGCTGGTCGCGGCTCTTCTCAACGAATTGCTGGACACCATGGCTCGTTTCGAAGCAGAAGGCCTGAATCCCTTGATTCCCGGTTGGGAAAGTTATGATGCCTATCTTGGCCAGCCGGTGGTTCTGCAGGTGGGTAACCGGGTGATAGAGGGGGTCCATCAAGGCATCGATGCAAACGGTGCACTGTTGCTGCTGCATGAAGGCCGTCTTCAGGTGTACCATGGCGGAGAGATCAGCCTCAGGCCAGGTGGCTGATGGATAGAACCCATTGAATATAATCAATATGGACAATCTTCCAGTGGTGTTGATGATCGACATCGGCAACACCAACCTCAAGTGGGCCTGGATGCAGGATGGACGAATTTCCGGAATAGAATCTGCCAGCCATGCTCATGAGAAACCCTTTGTGCTTGCAGGTCGCTGTTGGGGGCAGAGCCCGAGACCCGGCCGGGTGGTGATGGCCAATGTTGCCAGCCCGGATCTGGATGCCGGTGTTACCCGCTGGGTATCTGAATCCTGGGGGTTGACCACAGAACTGGTCTGCACCACGGCCGCCGCCTTCGGTGTGACCAATGCCTACTCCGTGCCGGAGCATCTGGGCGTGGATCGATGGCTGACGCTCCTGGCAGTGCATAACAGTGGTGGTCAACCCACCTGCATCGTCGATTGTGGCACTGCTATTACCATCGACGTTATCGATGTTCATGGGCATCACCTGGGAGGATTGATCCTGCCGGGCTTTAACCTGATGAGAGAGGCGTTGCTGGCAAAGACCCATATACCCCGGGTCGATCAGACCGATCCCACACACCTGCTGGGGACCGGCACTGCCAGCGCTGTATCGTCCGCAGCGGTTCACGCTGCCGCCGCGTTGGTTGAAAGGGTCGTGGAGCGAACTTCCCGGCAGCTTGGTCAGGCCCCGGTGCTGGTATTGTCGGGAAGCGATGCGGTAACGCTGAAGCCCCTGTTGAATCTATCCGGTGAGATAAAGCCCGATCTCGTCATGCAAGGTCTTTTACTGTTCGCTAAGGAGCATCAAGGATGAAGTGGCTGTTTCTGTTCATGGTCCTGGTCAATATCGTGCTGTTGATCTACGGGGTACAGCGGGAGGAGACGGTTCCTTCGCTGGCGATGCGTGGTGAACCGGAAACTGGTGCACTGCGCCTCCTGTCGGAAAATGAAATCGAAACCAGTTCCCAGGTTGGGGCGGATTTCCCGGTGGAAGAGGCCGGTAGCCCCGTACAGGAAGCACCAGTAGAGGTGAGTCAGGAACGCCAGGCTGCTCCCTCGGATCAGAACAGCATTGAGCCGGAAGATACCACCAGCGAGACCGACAGGCTCGTGGGGTCTGTGTTACTCCAAGGGAACGCGGTCAACGAAGAGGTTGCTACGACGGCGTTGGATGAATCACCTGAGGCCGATGACGTGGCCAGCACCCTTGTTGAGGAGGTATCGACTGCAACCTTGTCTCCGGAAGTTGATAAACCCCTCCCTGTTACTGAGGGGGTATCCACTGTGACCTTGCCACCAGAAGCTGAAACATCCCCCCCTGTTACTATCGAAGTATGGACTGCAACTTTATCACCGGAAGCTGAACAACCCCCTCCTGTTACTGAGGAAGTATCGACTGAGACTTTGTCACCAGAAGCTGAAATACCCCTCCCTGTAGAAGAGGTGGTTGCCGACGTTGATCTTCCCGCTGACCAGGAACCTCAGGAGGAACCGGTGGAGATGGCAGTGGTTGAGCCACGGCAGTGCATTTCACTGGGCCCGATAAAGGAAGAAGCCGTCGCCATGACCCTGGTAGAGGAACTGACACGCAATGGTATGCTGGTGTTACCGCGTCAGGAAGTTGTCGAGGAACCTGCCGGATTCTGGGTAATCATCCCACCCTATGAAACCACAGTGGAAGCCAGAGAAGTCGAAGCCCGTCTGGGTTCAGAAGGTGTGGAGGACTACCAACGCTTCTATCGGGGTGACTATAAAAACGGTATTTCCCTTGGCATCTTCTCCAGAAGGTTCAACGCTGAGAGCCGAAGGGATGCCATAGCAGCTAAAGGCTTCTCCCCCGAAGTCCTGCCAAGAACGAGAGAAAAGACCTATTACTGGTTTGACTATGAAACTACAACCGATGAGAAGGAAAAGCTCATTCAGTGGCTTAAAGACAGCTACCCCAGGCTGCGGCTACAAGAGAAAGCCTGCCCGACGACAGGGCTTCCTTAGCCGTAGACTGGCTGGTCCATTTATTCACGCGAGACTGGGGGCAGGCCCGGGATGAACGCCGAGAGCCCCTGTAGTTGCGACTGCAACCCCAAGCGCCGGGTGGACCACTCTCCATAGACCAGCTTCAGCCTCCTTAACTTCCTGAAACGGGGTGGATTGCCACTGGTGTGTTGCCGAGAGTAATCAGACCAGTATAATACCCAGGACCTGGCCGGAGCCGGTATGGCATGCTTCCCGGGCCAAAGTCACCAGAAGGCGGCGAAGCACGTCTCACTGGGGTATCCTAGGTCATCAAGCTGGCGTAGCTCAGTTGGTAGAGCAGCTGATTTGTAATTAGCGTCAGACCCTCCTCATAGTAACCATGCTTCCTCTAAGTCACTGAATAATCTATGATTGGCTCATCATAGTAATCATAGTAACTCACTATAGCGCAGGTATTTCAGTGCCTAAGACGAGCCTAACAGACAAGGGCGTCAAAGCCCTCCCACTCCCTGAAAAGGGGCAAATCACCTACTGGGATACTGGACTCAAAGGGTTCGGTGTTCGTGTCTCTCAAGGAGGCACTAAATCATTCCTTGTGATGCTTGGCGCAGACCGCAGGCGCACTATGATCGGCAAGGTTGGTGTGATTAGTTTGAAGGATGCCCGTGCTACTGCACGTCGAACCATCGCAGAACACACGTTGGGGCGTGTAAGGCCAGCAGCCGTGACTTTCGATGAAGCACGGGACATGTATCTTGACCAATGCACCAAGAAGAACAGGGCGAAGACTATAAGGGACTACCGCAACATACTCAATCGTGAGGGCAAGTTTGGAAAGAAGAACGTAGCCGACATTACCGCAGTGGATGTGTTGCGACGGCTCAAACGACTGGAAGATACCCCAACATATCACCATTACACCTATCGGGTATTCAGAGCCTTCTTTAATCACTGCAAACGTAGCCACCTTATAGAACACAGTCCCATGTCTTCTCTCGTACCACCAAGTGTGCAGAAGTCACGGGATAGAGTACTTACGGTGGATGAGTTGGGGAAGGTGTATAGAACTGCTATGACACTCTCCACACCGTTTCATAAAATCGTCGCACTCTGCATCCAGACAGGACAGCGCAAAGGAGAGATAGCACACCTGCAATGGGATTGGATAGATGACGACACGATCAGTCTACCAGCTGAGATAACGAAGAATAAAAAACCCAACGTCATACCCACCACAGATCAGATGTGGAAGGTTATCAATTCATGCTCTAGTGATTGCATGTACCTGTTTCCAGCTGCTCGGATTATGGATCCTAACAAGACAACTGTCTTTAACGGATGGAGTAAATCATTTGCTGCATTCAAGGATGAATGTGGGGTACACAGTTTCCGTGTTCACGATCTTCGCAGATCAGTTGCAACAGTCCTTGCAGAACAGGGAGCGCAGCAGGTGTGGGTTGAGAAACTACTGAACCACACAAGTGGTGGCACCCAGTCACCTATCGCCCAGGTCTACAACCGATATCAGTACCGCGATGAGATCAGAACCGCACTAGTGAAATATCACACGTATCTTGATACCCTGATCTAGCCTGGGTATTTAGTCTAACCGAGGTACGCGTACCTCCTCAGTTG
>JAAELC010000657.1 GCA_024227135.1 Gammaproteobacteria bacterium | reverse complement strand
TAAGGCACTCATCCCTGAAGCTTCGGTTGAAACTTTCAATGGGGAATAGTAATTTCAAACGCATAGTCCCCTTCTTTTGACCGAAAGCAGACCCCCTTCTACCACATTTTCAGAACAACCTCAATTCATCCTGATTTACCCTGCCTGCAAAAACCCGACAACCCACCCAATCTTCCCCCATTATACCATCTCTCACTGAATTCCAGACACACCCCAGCCTCAACCGGTTTAACGCCACCCGGAAATCACCGCTGCCTTTTCCCTGCTCAAGTGAGTGTGATTCAGTTCCAGGTTTCGTCCGTCGCGTCGGCCGATTGATCCATGTCCGGCCATTCGTTCCCCTGATCAACTTGGGCAACCTGGTCAAAATCCATCGCCATCTGTGGTGGGGCTCTGGCCGGCAGGACAACCGGTGGTTCAGTCGGCTCTCCGATATGAGACAAGATTTTTTCGACGACTTCCGCCTCCAGAATGAACGCGATAAGTCGCATGGGCTGTCCGCATTTTCCACAGGTCAACGGCAGGCATTCATATATCCTAGCCAACAGCATGGCCCAACATCGAGCTGCTGTTTGGCGAACTCCGCTCTGCGGTTGGTCCGTCGCTGAATCCTGCTGGTCGATGTCCATCTTTTCCCGAGCCT
>JAAELC010000656.1 GCA_024227135.1 Gammaproteobacteria bacterium | reverse complement strand
ATCAGCGCGATGAACTTCCCTCTACCGGGCTATAAGCAGCCGCATACGGTCTCCCACCTTCTCCGAGTAGTCAGCCAAGTCACCGATCCACTGGATCATCTGATACCAGAAAATGACAGACACTGCTTTCATGTCGTCTTCCTGGGAGAACAGGGTCCGGGCCAGGGCCATTCCCATATCATCGGTTTCGTCTTCGATTTCGCTGAGTTTCTGGACCATCTTTCCCACTTTCCCGGCCTCGTCACCGCGGAAACCGGTTTCGATGAGTTCGTCAAGTTCCAGGACAATAGTCGACGCCAGGTTACAGGTATCCACACAACGCTGTACGAAGGCTACCAGTGGCTCTTTCATGTTTTCCGGGACCGCCATGTCCCGCTCGATCATCATTCCCGCGATATCCTGAGCGGTATCGGCGATGCTGTCCTGCATGTCCAGAAGTTCCAGAAGATCGCGTCGGTCTACCGGCATGAACAGGCTTTTCGGGAAATGCTCACGCAGATCATTTTCCAGGTTGTCGGCTTCCTGCTCTTTGGCAAAAATCGCATTTTTCTGCTTGGTGATACCGTCGGCATCTCCGTTGATCAGTGCCTGAAACAAGGCGGGTACCTCAGCTACGCACTCGTTTACAATGCGCATGTGTGCCTGCATAGGTTTAAAAGGGGAACTTCCCAACAGGGAAGCAATGGGATTCGTCGTTCGCATAGGATTCTCCAACCCAAAATGATAAAAGTTCAATACGGATCAGGCGTCATACTGTCCATTTTTATTCCGCCAGGGTGTACCAGTCGGATGCCTTGTGCCGCTAGTCAGATAATGAAACGCAAGAGCATATCTCCAACGGAGATTACACATGGCCTCAGGATTGTCTCGCCCATGAACGGGTCTGAAGAAGGACTCCTTCGCTGCCTGCAGGTCCCGCTTAGTGGTCATTTGACTGGATCGAAACACCCCGAAGATTAATGCACGTCCGTATGATCATTATCGAATGTAACAAAGAGGTTGAGTATTGATCCCCGTCAGTTCGCAGGAAACTAAATGTTACAATATTATTACAGAATGATAGAGTGCCCCGGATGACCCTCCAGATTAGTCATTCAAGCGGGGTACCTACTCACCCCGCATGGGTGATTTGCTCCGGAAGACGTCGTCAATACCGGTTGTCAGTAGAAGTGGCGCTCATCCACTACTTTGTCCCTGATCTCCTGCCAGAGTCGCCGATAGGCTTTGCCCGATTTACTCTGGGGGGCGAAATGGCCGACGGGTGCCCGCTCTACACCCATCATCTCGACTCGTTTGGCATAAGGGATGGACGTGTTCAGAATCCCTTGAAACTCCTTGGGCAGGGAATGAACGATTTGTCTGTGGAGTGGCCGGCGGTTGTCGTACATGGAGAAAAACGGCAGCAGCCTGAGGTGACTGGAAGGTTTTTTCCTGAAGTAGTCCAAAAGCTGGTAGTAGGTTCTTACCGAAAAGGTGGTGGGTATCAGGGGAACCAGCAGGGCATCAGCGGCATAGAAGATGTTCTCCGATGCCAGAGAAATGCTGGGGGCACTGTCCATGATCAGCAGATCGTATTCCCGGGCCATTGGAAAAAGCAGTTTCAGCAGCTGTCTGGCCGGTTTCTTGGTGTCGCTGAACACCTGGTCGAAACTCCGGAATGAGAAGTCAGAGGGTATCAGGTCCAGTCCTTCGAAATCTGTGGCTTTGACGGCGTCTGTCAGAGCGCTGCGTCGCCGTTTCAGGTTCTTGATGCCTCCTTTGATCTTAGGTTTTATGCGGAAGCAGAAAGTAGCTGCTCCCTGGGGGTCCAGATCCCAAAGCAGAGTACGATAACCCTCTGCCGCTGCCAGGTAGGCCAGGTTGACGGCAGTGGAGGTTTTGCCCACGCCCCCTTTGATGTTATAGGTTGCCAGGATCTTCATTTTTTCTCCCCGCGTTTTCTCTCCCGGTCATTCAACAGGGCCTGGAGTTGTTTCTGCATCTTCTTTTTTTTCAGCTTCGCAAACCGGTTGGAAAAATGCTTGAGTGCCTTCCGATACTCCCGTGCCCGGTCATCGATCAGGATATCCATGGATTCAAGCCACACCGGCATAGTTCGATGTTCCTGCTGCATTGTGGTGCAGAACTCCCGAAGGGCATCGTGTTGGAGATTGAGATCGTGTAACTCGTTCAGGTTGTCCTGCAGGTCCATCTGAGCACGCGCCAGTGGAGCCAGTTTCTTGGGGTTAAACAGGTCCTGGAACAATTCCAGCTGATAACTGAACTGCTTGCAGGTCTGGTGCAGCTGGAAGTACTCCGATGGATTGGCCTCTTTGGTCAAAGCCTGACCCAGCTCCAAAGTCTCACTATACAAAGCTCCCAGTTCTTTAGCGGCAACCGCCCGAATGGGGCGGGTCGCCCCGGGAGGTAGTCTGGAATACACGGGTTTCTGTTCCAGGAAGCGTTTCCATCCCTCCATCAGTCTTCTGTAGCGGGTGCTTTCGAGAGCGGTGCGCATTTGCCACTGTTGCGTGGTTTTCTGGTTTCTGAGGTATTCGTAGAGTGGTCTCAGAGAGGAGCGGTGTGTCTTGTCAAGTCGGGATGCAAACTCATCGAAGAGACTAAGATAGATATCTAGGTCCCGAATCGGTGAGGCGAATTTCTCTGCCCATTCAAAATCCTGTCTGATGAGCTTCAGTTGATCTCGTGGAAGAACGTCGGGGTATCGGTCCATGATGCACTGGGTACGTCTGGCAGCGATCAGGAAATCATGGAGATACTCCGGATCTTCAGCCTTGCAGGCACCATGGACGTTCTTCTCCATGATAACGCGGAAGGTGTTCAGTACCTTGGTCAATACCTCAAATGCCGGTTCACCCGGGCTGAGCTCAAAAACCGGTTTGCTGTGATTATCCTCCGGGGTCAGTTCCGAGCACTCCATTGCCGTTATCAGCGGGTCGGATGTTACCGCCCGTAATCTTCCACGTGCTGTCAACTTCTGAATGACGGTGTCAAAGGCCTCACGGTAGCCGCGGTACGGAAAAACATAGACGTAGGCGGGAAGCACCCGGTAATTGGTGCAGTTGGGTACTAATAGGCGGTCGTAACGCGTTTCTACACGCAGCAGCTGTTTTTCTTCGCTGTCGAGCAGATAGAGTTTGTCGGTGTTGCTCTTCAGTGATATCTGGGGCAGAAGGCTGCGCCGGCCGATCAGTTCCCGTATCTGCTGTTGCAATCCGGGCGCGATAAACTCGGCGGCAAAGCGTGGCAGCACCTTCAGGGTCCTGTGCCCGAGTATTTTCCCCGTTCTCAGTGTTCGCCAGGTGAGGAGATAGTGCCCTTTCTCAAGGATGACCTCGAGAACGGTGCCTCCCCGATACAGCCGCCAGTCGAAGGTATCGAGATAGATACGTGTAAAATCTTTGGACTGCTCGGTTTCGAAAACCTGATCGTCTTCCAACCAGGATCTGAACTCCCTCGGGGCCAGAGTTGCCGGCAAGTGGTAGATGAATTGATCCGCGGGCACAGGGGGTGTCCTCCATAATGAGCTGGATATAGAGTGTTGAATTCTACCCCTGGGGTCAAGTGATATAACATGTTACCGCTATTGCTACCGCAAGTGACAAAAATTCCTGGGGTTTGCGGGCGGGAACCCTATGCTTGCCGATATTTTATGTAATAATCGGCTATCCGATCAGCTACGGTCGATGTGGAAAGAACTGGAAATCACAGACTATGAGTAAGCATGCCAAGAGCCGTAAGAAATCGGACGAGGTCGTGAGAAACACGACCGGCAAGACAGTCGGTCCGGAGAAATTTTCCAGAGCTCTGGAAAGACTGGCTGAGAAAACCAGCAAGCTGCATGCAAAGCAGAAAATCCTCAGGCAGAAGGGGAGGGGGTTACACAAAAAAAATAAGCTCCTTTCTCATCGGATGGGGAGCATCGAGAGGCAGTCGGACGACCTGTTACAGCGCGTCCGTCAACTGCAGCTGGCCAATCAGTCTATATACAGCCGTCTGGGTGAGGGGGTGGGATCAGCATCGTCACCGGGTGGGGGAAAGGAGGACGGTACTCAGATCCCTGAGAAGGTCGACAGTCAGGTTGGACAAGCCCAAGCGCACAGCCGTCGACTCGAAATGATTGAACATAAGCTGTTATCACTCAGCTCAGCGTTGGAGGTGATCAAGACCCGGAGCCCGGGATCAGCCGATGAGCCTCGGCAGATGGAGCTGCTGCGCCAGCGAATGGACGGAATCGAATCGTCGTTTGCAAACCTGGAGGCAAGTATTTCCGGGGCGGGGTCGCCAGGGAGCCAGACCGATAAAAAGCCGGAAGACCCGGAACAGGGGGCGGCCAGGCTCCTGGAGTCTTCTAATGCCGAGGCTTCCACCGCGCCGTCAGCAGAACGTCAACTCGGGCGCCTTGATGAGGATGTGGTCGGCATCAAGGAGGGCTTCGCGTCTCTTAGATCAGATTTTTCATCTCTTGCGGAGCGCTTCGATGAAATAGCCGGTCAAACGGGTGACCAGGAAGCTTTTGAGCAGTCGTTGCAATCCCGGGTTCAGGATATCGAGAATCTGGACTCGGATCTCGCGGTAAAGGTCGACTCCCAGGATCAGCGTTTCAAGGAACTCGAAGAGCGCACGGGTGAATTGGAAAAATGGTCACTTGGTCCCTCAGATCGTGACACGCTCAATGAACAGATCAGTGATATTGCTACTGGATTGAAGGCATTGGGTGAGGAAGAGCAGGACCCTGATTCAGCGCTTCAGGGGCGGCTGGAAAAGCTGGAAAGGGAGCTGAGCGATCAACAATCCCGAGCAGCGGAGCTGGCGGTGGGATTGGGGGGGGTGACAGATCAACTGGCTGAGGTGTCAGGTCATACCGTCCATAGTAAAGAACTGGAGGAGGATCTGGACAGCCGGGTTACCGGGTTGAGCTTCAGCCTCGTGGAACTGGACAAAGACTTCAACCAGGCACGATCAGACCTGACTGAACAGCTGGAGCGGCAGAGCTCAGTGCTGGAAGAACAAAAAGAAAGAAGTACGGACCTGTCCAAAGAGATCGCTCTTCTTGAGAACCGGCTGGCCGATTTGCTCGGTATAAGTGATGCTCAGGAAGAGCGAAGCCGGCAATTGGAAAAGAGCATTGCCGGGATTGAATCCACCGGGGCGGAGATGGTGGAGCGATCCGATACGCAGAATCGACAGATTCGGGATTTGGGTGGACGGGTCAATGCGCTGGATACGGCGCGTAAGGAACTAAAAAAGACGTTGGCGGATGGCCAGGCCGATGTCGATGAACAGTTGAAGATTCTGTCTGTTGAGAATGAACGATACGAGACGAGTTATGGCAGGTTTCGTAATATTTCGATCCTGGCGTTTCTCCTGCTGCTCGCTTTGGGGGCACTCGCTTACTGGTTACTCAACCAGAGATTCGATAGTCACTCCGCTGATCATTCCTACCAGATGGGGGATATCTCCCGGCAGTTGCTTGAGCATGAGGATCGGTTGCAGGGCCAGGAACAACGGTTTATCGAGCCCAGGCCAGTTACTGGCATGAGGCAGGCGTTGACTGGCCAGGAGCAGGGATTAATGGGACAGGAGCAGTGGAACGAACTCCAGTCTCAGCTGGGTAGCCAGCGAGACTTGCTGGAGCAGCAGACAGAGCTGCAGGGTCAGTACGAAGAAAGTCTCGGCAGGATAGAACGGGAGTTGAGTGAGACGCGGGAGTCACTGGATACCTATATAGATAGGCAGGAGAGCTTCAGTGTTGCAACCCGGCAAATGGGTGAAGATTTGAAAGCACTTGAGAAGCGCCAGGCTGTGGCGGGCGAAGCTGATGAAGCGGTGCAGGCTGGGCAGGTTCAAGCCATTGGACAAGCTATTGCCAGTGGACAGCCGGTGAAGACTGAGACTGCCGAGGCAGTCAATGGGCAACAGCAGGCAGAGGCGGTCAACGAGTCCCGAGAGACAGAGATAGCAGGTCAAAGCAGCTGGCTGCAGCAACGCAATCCCGATCACTATACGATCCAGGTGGTTGCAGCTTACGGCGAAAAAACACTGGAGGATGTCAGCTGGCGAATTTCGCTGCCCGGTCCACTGGCCCGCTATCAGCGGCAGTTGGATGGCAAGGACTGGCATGTTCTTCTGTATGGTGACTTTTCCAGCCTGGCCGAAGCCAGGGCGGCACTGGAAACTTTTCCTGATGATATCAGAGCTTACAAGCCATGGATACGGCGTCTGTCCAGTGTCCAAAGAGATCTTGCCAGTCGTTGAATGGATGGTTTGTCAGTCACACTTATTGGGGATAATGCTAAAAAAGGTCTGGTATTTTCCCTAAGTCTATGGCAACCTTCGCAAAGCTAGGCCCCGGCTTCCCGTTTTATGTGTGGAATGGAGGAGCCTGCAAAGGGGCCTTAAAAGGTACCTGCAAGATACCACTCAATTATATTAGTCAAGAGAACACGAGGAAGGAAAAAACATGTTCAAACAGAAAAAAACCATTGCAATGCTTGGTATGGTTGCAGGCATGGCAATGGCATTCCAGGGGATGGCTGACAGTCACATGGGACCTAATCACTACGCCGTTGATGGTGCTAATTCAACTGTAAAGAACATAGCTGGGGATTGCTGGAGCACTGTCGGTGGCAAAGCCGGTCCCCAGGAGTCTTGCGGTGACTCCGTGATGATGGAAAAGGCCATGGCACCTGAAGATTCCGACGGAGACGGCGTGATCGATGCTCAGGACAAATGTCCTGGTACGCGTGCCGGTGCAAAGGTTGACCAGTGGGGCTGTGAAATTATCGATAATCTGGTGATCGACCTGACCGAAGGTGAGTTCGATTTCGATAGCGCCACGCTGAAGCCTGCTATGGAATATGCCCTTGACAGTGTTGCCAGAATGATCAAGGATAGCCCGGGAAGCGAGTCTGTCACTATCACCGGTCACACCGACAGCATCGGGGCTGCTGATTACAATCAGGGCCTCTCAGAGCGTCGTGCCCAGGCTGCTCGCGATTATCTCGAGAGCATGGGTGTAGATGGTTCTATGCTTGACGTCCGCGGTGAAGGCGAAGAGTCCCCTATCGCAGACAACGGCACCAACGAAGGTCGCGCCATGAACCGTCGTATCGAGGTGCATTCCCGATAAGATTTATTGCGTAACAGCGTAAGCTGCTATTGGAGAAGGCCGGTTCGGTTGCCCGAATCGGCCTTTTCTATTGTGGGGTGAAGTCCGTTTTGTATGTCGGTGTGGTATCAGATGTTCCGGGCCTGTTGCTTGGCGTTGCCCAGGTAGGTCTCTGGTCTCAATTCCCTCAGCACCGCTTTGACCTGGGTTGGAATCTCCAGGTTATCTACAAATTGCTGCAGATCCCCTTGGGTTACTCGGTGGCCGCGAGTGAGTTCCTTGAGTTTTTCATAGGGTTTCTCGATACCATAACGTCGCATGACGGTCTGGATTGGCTCCGCCAATACTTCCCAGTTCTTGTCGAGATCACTGGCAAGCTGGCTTTCGTTGACTTCCAGCTTACTGATGCCTTTCAGGCTGGATAGAAGGGCAATCTGGGAATAGGCGAATCCAACACCAATATTACGCAGCACCGTGGAATCGGTGAGATCCCGTTGCCATCGTGAGATGGGAAGTTTCATGGCCAGGTGTTGAAACAGGGCATTGGCAAGGCCCATGTTGCCTTCTGCATTCTCAAAATCGATGGGATTCACCTTGTGGGGCATGGTGGAAGAGCCCACTTCCCCCGACACGGTCTTCTGCTTGAAATAACCCAGGGAGATATAGCCCCAGACATCGCGGCAGAAGTCGATAACAATGTTATTGAAGCGTGCCATGGCATCGAATAGTTCCGCCATATAATCGTGGGGCTCGATCTGGATGGTGTAGGGGTTCCAGGACAATCCGAGTGATTCCACAAAGCCCTT
>JAAELC010000655.1 GCA_024227135.1 Gammaproteobacteria bacterium | reverse complement strand
GCAGGCCTGGCTTTGGCATCTCTGCCAAAGACATTTCCTCCACAGACCACCCACCGGGGAAAAACACCGGGAGGTGTGCGGTTACGATCCTTCTAGACATTTATAAACCGTACACTATGCTTTTATTGCATAATAAGAGCTACATTTTGCATTGGACAAGCTATTTTGAGGTGCAATACTTAAGCGGGACATACGAAAAAAACGTTGCGTTATCTCTCAATTAACTTTCGTGATGAGCAAATTTGCACACCAGAACGATCTATTTACAGCTTCACCGTCTCGCAGACCATGGGTTACCCCACTACAAATTGCGACAGTTGAAGAATGCAGATAGAAAATTCCCTGTGTTGCCTGATGAACGATCAGTCGATCCAGTGCGAGGGCTAAGGGTCATAGTAAGTTTTTCAATACTGCCATAAGTAAATCGCAACTCTAATTATTAGAATTCAAGTGAAGAGGAGATGTTTCGATGAGAGTAAGAAAAGTGTATCTACCGATCGTGGCCTCGATACTTTGCCTGCTGTTAGTTGCAGGTGAAGCATCGGCGAAAAGATTCAAGATGGCTCAAGGAGACGCAGAAGGAAGTGCACAGGATGCCATGGGTAAAAAATTTGCAGAGGAGGTTGCACGCCTCAGCGGAGGCAAGCACAAGGTTAAAGTTTTTCCAAACGGGCAGCTCGGTAGTGAACAGGACACGATAAACGATGCTGCAATAGGTACTCTCGATCTGTCGCTCCTTGCAGTGAACAATATTACTCCATTCTCCCCCACGGTTGGAGTTTTTACCCTGCCGTACGTGATATTGAGCCTGGAAGATGCGGAAAAACTTACTCAAGGACCTGTCGGTCAAGAGCTTGTGGCCAACACGATACGTGACGCCAACGTCCGCATCATTGGATGGACGTATACCGGATTTCGGGTTCTAACCAATTCGAAAAAGCCGATAAAAAACGTCGCTGATTTAAAGGGTGTCATTATTCGCGTACCAAAGAATGAAATTATGCTGGCTACCTATAAAGCCTGGGGTGTGAATGCCACCCCGATGGCGTGGTCTGAAACCTTTACCGCCCTGCAGCAAGGCGTTGTCGATGGCCAGGATAATCCCTATCTGACGGTTCACTCGATGAAGTTCTACGAAGTACAGAAATACGTGACTAACATCCGCTACATATTTTCGATCGAGCCTCTTGTTATCAGTGAATCCGTATTTCAGGATCTGAACAAAAAGAACCAGGACATCATTCTTCAGGCCGGCAAAACCGCCACTTTGTACAGCGCACAGTTCCTTCGGGACAGTGAAGCCAGCATAAAGAAGGACCTAATTGCCAAGGGCATGGAAATTGTTGACCCTGCCAACAACGAACAGGAGTTTATAGATCTTGCAACCAAAGCTGTCTGGCCGGATTTCTATAAAAGCATTGGTGGAAAGGAGAAACTCGACCACGTGCTGAAGGTACTCGGTCGTTAGAAAGCAACCTCTTTAATGAACCTGTAAAGCTGGCTAGACTTCCGGCGCGTCCATTCCCGGGCGCGCCGGACCCAATCATCAGGCGGTGCTTTTACAAATAGAGGCTGGTCATGAATTCTGACCGGTTGGTTTCCCACCAATAGAGGGGCCGGGTATGCAAGCACGTTCGATAATCTTCAATTTCATCAACAATATCGAGAGCTATGTCTGCCGGACACTGTTGGCGGTCTTCGTAACGCTCCTGTTCATCCAGATCATCTCCCGGGAAATCTTCGAGTACTCTATCGCCTGGGGTGAGGAACTGGCTACTTACCTGTTCGTCTGGTTCGCGTATTTCGGTGCGAGTCATGCGGCAAAGATGGCGGCGCACAACAGAGTCACATTCCAGTTCAAACCCTTTCCCAAAATAGTCGCAACGATCAGCGAATTTTTCGCGGATATGATCTGGCTGGCCTTCAACATCTACTTCGTCTACCTGAGCTATGACTTCGTATTCAACCGGATGAACCTTTTCTGGAAATCCCAGACGCTGGGACTGCCCATGAAATACTTCTACATGATTCTCCCGATCGCCTTTACACTGATGTCGATTCGGATCATTCAGGTTAACTATCTGAAATTCGTCAAAGGCGTCGATATCCGTGACCCCGAAGCTTCCGAGAGGGACCACCTGGTCGAGCAAATGTCGGATGACAAAAACACTGACACAGACACAGCCGCTTCCAAGAACCAGAACAGAGCCGGAGATTAACCCATGGACACAACCCTTGTCTGGATCCTGTTCGGCTCTTTTCTCTTACTGCTCCTGATCGGGGCGCCAATCACCGTATCGCTGGGCGTGTCGGCCCTGGCTGCCTTCATGTTCCTCGAGGAGAACCCGATCAAGCTGGTTCAGATCGCCTTTCGATCTGTCGGTTCATTTCCCCTCATGGCGCTTCCTGCATTCATCCTTGCCGGCGCCCTCATGGAGGCAGCGGGTATTTCCAGACGACTGGTGAAGATTGCAGAAGATTTTGCGGGTCCTGTGACAGGCGGTCTCGGTGCAGCAACGGTATTTGCCTGTATATTCTTCGGTGCCATTTCAGGGTCCGGACCTGCCACCACCGCCGCTGTCGGCATGTTAATGATCCCAGCCATGGTTCAACGTGGATACGATCGTGGCTATGCCTCCGCCATTACCGCTTCTTCCGGCGGACTGGGTATCGTCATTCCGCCGTCCATCCCCATGGTCATATTCGGAATATCCGGCATGGGCATGCAGGCACCGCCGGAAGCCGTGGCCAAGTTTGGCGAGTTTCAGTCTCTGTCCATTCCCAAGCTCTTTATCGCCGGATTCTTTCCCGCTTTTTTGATAGCCACCAGCGTGTTGATCATCAACTACTACCGATCCAAGAAGCGGGGTTATACAGGCATCTCCGACAGCTGGTCTATTGCGGAGATGGGTCGATCACTAAGAACCGGCATCTGGTCTATCCTTGCCCCCCTCATCATACTGGGAGGCATCTATACCGGCTTCTTCACGCCCACCGAGTCCGCGGTTGTAGCGATTTTTTACACGCTGTTCGTTGGTGTATTCCTGCACAAAGAACTTAAGCTGAAAGACCTTTCTCACTCCCTGGAGACCACCACCTGGATTACCGGGCGAGTACTCCTGATTCTTTTCACGGCTACTGTGTTCGGTCGACTGCTTGTCGAAAACGAGATACCCGCGATTGTTGCAGAAAGCCTGCTGGCCTTTACCGACAACATGTACCTTATCTGGGTGTTAATCATCGCGTTTCTGCTGTTCGTGGGCATGTTTATGGAGACCCTGGCCACCATCATGATCCTGACGCCGGTTTTGTTGCCGATCATGTATAATCTGGGTGTGGACCCGGTTCATTTCGGCGTGGTCATGGTGGCCACCCTTGCCATCGGGTTTCAAACACCACCCCTGGGGGAGAACCTTTTTGTGGCCTCCGGTATCGGTGGCTCCTCAATCGAGGATATTTCGGTAAAGGCGATCCCCTTCGCCATTATGTCCGTCATCGCGATATTCATCATAGCCTATGTCCCTGACATATCGCTCTTTCTACCACGCTTGCTTGGCTATTAACCGTCGGATTAAACGATTTGGCACGATGAGGTATTGGTTCCATGCTTCCTGATATCAACACGATTGTCTATGCTACCGACCTGTCGGTGAAGTCGGCCTATGCCTTTCGTTACGCCGTCTATCTCGCTGATAGGACCGATGCGAAAATTCATGTTCTGCATGTTGCGGAGAGATTGCCTGCGGATGCGATGGATACACTGGAGGATTATCTGGACAAGGACGCTAACCGCGAGCAGTTTCTCAGGACTCGTCTGGAGAATTCAAAAAAACTCCTCAGAAAACGCTTTGACAGCTTCTGGGATTCCCTGGACGAGCACGAACGAAGCCTGAAGCCCCATGTAGCTTCACTGCATGTGGTTGAGTCAAAACCTGCGGAATCCATTATTGCATTTGCCGAAGAGACCGACGCCGACCTCATTGTCATGGGTACTCACCAGAAAGGGCCGATGCAGGCCATGCTGGGCAGTATCTCACGACGTGTATTGAACATGGCAAAGGTACCCACCCTTGTGGTCCCGATCGGATACCGTTGACACAGGACTTCTTGCAGATCGGCGAGTAAACTTTCAGTGACGGCTTGTCTCGACTGGATACAGTTGCACTGTTCAGCGCAGGTATCTACTCAGGCCGCATGGGTGGTCTATTCCGGAAGACACCGTCAATACCTCCCTGTAGACTTGGCTTTGGCATCCCTGCCAGAGACACTTCCTCCACCGACCGCCCACGGGGGGTAGCCTCCGGGGGGGGGGAGCAGTTACCTATTTGTCCTGATACTCGATTCTGATGTCGTCCATCTTCCTGGCCATCAGTCAGTCCCTCTGCTTCAGTAAAACACAGCTAACCATATGGTTTCCGGCAGGGTGCTGGTGTGTATTACCTTGTGCTTCCGATGGGCCGGTATGTTCAAGTAGTCACCTGCATGGAGATGAACCACGGTATCATCTTCGAACGCGATGCTCGCATCCCCCTTGAGCACCATGACCCACTCTTCCCGATCCTGGTTATACCATCCTTTATCCGGCGATTTATGCCCCCTGGAAATAATACGCTCTATTTTCACATCTCCCTTATCAACAAGTATCTCAAATACCTCGCTGGGCGTATCGACCGGGATTTGTTGGTAGATGTTTTTCTTCATGGCAACTGTATCACTGGCTCCCGCCCTGGGCCGGGAAAAAGCGCAACTGGGAAACCCATTCCAACAGCAAGGAAAAACACAGAGGGACCCAGGTACTACCGGCATGAGAATTTTGGGGTTGACAGGGCTCAGCATCGACAAATCCGGGCCAGTACCCGGTACCATTCGAAACATACCTGCCCCAACCACGCCGCTGAGAATTCTGATATCGGCAACGCCTGTTGCTTCCCGGGAACCGAGGACCCTGGAAACAGCAGATTCCGCTTCTGTTGACAGAAACGGCTATTTGGTTTCCTTCGAGGTAGCCTTTTTCTTATCCTTCTTATCCTTCTTATCCTTCTTATCCTTCTTATCCTTCTTATCCTTCTTATCCTTCTTATCCTTCTTATCCTTCTTATCCTTCTTATCCTTCTTATCCTTCTTAT
>JAAELC010000654.1 GCA_024227135.1 Gammaproteobacteria bacterium | reverse complement strand
GGTTTTCTCCCGGGTGATCTAGCTCAAAAGGTCGATCCTTACCTGCGCCCGCTTTATGACGCGCTCTATGAAATGCTTGGGTTCGAGCGGGTCGCAAAGCTTATCGAACGTAATGTGATAGAAGTTGCGCCTCTGGCCTATATGCGGGGCAGAACCCTTAACGAATCCTTTATTATTCTGGATGAAGCCCAGAACACCACACCAGAACAGATGAAGATGTTCCTCACACGGATTGGGTTTGGTTCCACCGCGGTGATCACCGGGGACGTAACCCAGATCGATCTTCCCCGGGGGCAACTGTCAGGGTTACGCCAGGCGGCGGAAGTACTGGCCAAGGTGGAAGGTATCAGTTTCACTTTCTTCAGCGCCCGTGATGTGGTGCGGCATCCCCTGGTTCAACGTATCGTCAGTGCTTATGATCACCATGATTGGTATAGCGAGGACGGCAGCAGGTGAACCTGGTTTTGGATGTTCAGAGGATGCTGGACACTCCCGGAATACCCACCGATACCGAATTACAGACTTGGGCTGGTGCCGCGCTGGCCGCCCGTCGGGAAAAAACCGAGCTGGTTATCCGGATCGTGGATGAAACGGAAATTCGTATGCTTAATCGGGAGTACAGGCGTCAGGACAAACCTACCAATGTACTCTCGTTTTCCCTCGATCTCCCATCAGAGGTCGAAGTCGATTTGATTGGAGACCTGGTCGTCTCCGCACCGGTAGTGGCAAGAGAAGCCCGGGAGCAGGGGAAATCATTGCAGGCCCACTGGGCTCATCTGATTATTCATGGTGTATTGCATCTCCAGGGGTTTGATCATAAGGACCAGGGAGAAGCAGCTATTATGGAATCCCGTGAACGCAATCTTCTGAAGAGGCTGGGGTTTTCTGACCCGTACTAGTACTCGATCAAGGTAATAACTCAGAACCCTGATTTATTACCCTGATGGAGTACTAAAACGCGATATCTAAAGATGCAGTGACCTGGTGGTGATGCACTGCAACAGGGGGTATCCAGCATAGGGGCGCCCTTTCGGTAAGCGTGTCATCGACCGTTGCCTGGGAGGTATGTCTAGTCAACAAGGCTGACACACACTGCATCCGTAACTAAAGCATTGAAGGGGTGCTGGTGCTCCTTCAGCATGATTTTGATGGAGTACCGAGCGATGCCTTTAATCCGGGCACCACTGTGGAGAGCGCTGGTCGCGGTTGTCAGCGGTGTTTTCACCCTGCTGGCGTTTGCGCCGTTTTCCTTCTACCCCCTGGCGGTCGTGGGACCTGCGGTGCTGCTTTTACTCTGGCTGGATGCAGCACCGGGTCGGGCTTTCCTCGAAGGTTGGTTGTTTGGACTTGGACTGATGGGCTTTGGTGTGTCCTGGTTACACATCAGTATCGATGAATTCGGGAATGTAGGCACTCCCCTGGCGGTATTCATCACCACCGGTTTCATCTTTATCGCGTCTCTTTATTACGGGCTGGTGGGATGGTTGGGTGGAAAGTTGAGAGGCAGGGGCCTCTCTCTATGGCATAGCCTTTTTATCTTCAGTGGCCTGTGGGTGCTGGCCGAGTGGCTTCGAGGTTGGTTGTTTACCGGTTTTCCCTGGCTTTCACTGGGTTACTCTCAAATCGATTCCTCATTAGCAGGGTGGGCGCCCCTGACTGGAATATACGGGGTGAGCTGGGCCGTGCTGCTCAGCGCCACCAGCCTGGTCATCGTACTGCGGGGGGGGGGACGGACGCGCTGGATCGCTCTGGCCGGGTTCTTTATCTTATGGGGTGGTGGGACGCTGCTGAAAAAACTGGAGTGGACTGAACCGTCCGGTGCTGCATTGAAGGTGGCGCTGATCCAGGGAAACGTGCTCCAGCATGAAAAATGGCAACCGCGAAATCTGCTGCCCACACTGGAAAAGTATGTGGGGTTGAGTCGCCGGCACTGGGATGCGGATCTCATCATCTGGCCGGAAACCGCGGTACCGGCTTTCGCACACCGAGTGGAATCAACCTTCTTGATTCCACTTCGTAAGGAGGCCATCGAGCAGGGAACCACCCTGCTGCTGGGTATTCCCATGCAATCGGAGAGCGGCCACTTTTACAATGGTATGCTCGCCCTGGGTGAAACGACCGGAGTCTATCACAAACGGCATCTGGTCCCTTTTGGTGAATATATGCCCCTGGATTTTCTGTTGAAGCCACTGCTCGACTGGCTGCAGATACCCATGTCCGATTTTTCGGCGGGCCGGGTTGAGCGACCGCTGCTCACGTTGGCGGGGGTTTCTGCGGGTATTTCCATCTGCTACGAGGATGCTTTTGGTGAGGAGGTGATCCAGGCGCTGCCCGATGCCCGGTTGCTGATCAATGCCAGCAATGATGCCTGGTTCGGTGACTCTCTTGCGCCTCTCCAGCACCTGGAGATGGCCCGCATGCGTGCGCTGGAGTCGGGGCGTTATCTGGTACGTTCGACCAATACGGGTATTTCCGCCCTGATAGACCCCCAAGGGCGAATCGTCAGTAAATCCCCGGCATTTGAACAGCATGTACTCAGGGGTGAGGCTGTTCCGATGAAGGGGAGCACGGCTTACTCAAAAATCGGAAACTGGGGGATCCTCTGCATCCTGACAATGGTACTGGCACTCGTACTGGCAGTGAAATCCCGGGCACCCGATCCGGAATGACGGGTCTTAGGGCCTCGGAAATTAGGTATCGTCCTATCATGCACAGGGTATCAGCTCAGATTCAAGGCAAAGATGAAAGCGCATATCATTGATTATACAACTGAATCTGCAACGCAGACGACGTCCATGGATGGACTAGATTCACGCGAGGCAGGATGCCGGTAGTGATAGCTGAGCTGAGAGACCAGCAGGATGGGATGATTCATTTTTTCCGTGGCCCTTAGCCGGGGTAGCCTCCCGGAATGGGATCCCGTACCACATCAGCCCCACTTCCTTATCGCTGCCTGGGTTGGTGAAAAGCATGTCTTGCCCTTTGTTCCGGTAAAGTCTTTTAATTCCGTGCCGCTAGTATTGAGTACTCAGTCATCGGGAAATTTTGTCATGGGTGGTTCGCTATCCTTTCGGGCGGAGGAAGACAGGTGCTCGGAGAGCGAGGTGGAGCCCGTTACTCCATCTTGCGGTGTGAGTGGGGCTGTTCTGGATGAAGCTGTTGTGGGTCACTGGCTTCAGCTGCAAAGCCGGTTGATTGCCGGCCTCAAAGTAGCCTGTACCACATTGGTTGATGATGTTGTCAGGCCGGGGGGGCGCAGAGAGTACTCGTTACCCGAGGATTATTCTGATCTCACAGAACTGCAAGCGATGGTAGCGATGGCAGGGCGCACCTCTGCGCCGGTAGTCACCGGCATCGCTGGCAGTTCACGGGATAAAGGGTCAAAGGCGCCTTTGCGGGTGGCAGTGCCCTTGAAATCGAAAGGGCAGGATCTCGGGGTGATCGCGGTGGAAGTGGACGCCACCCTTTCCAATCATAAAACGGTGCTCCAACTGCTTGAGTGGGGCGGTGCCTGGCTGGGGCTGCTGCTGGAAAGTCTGGCTCTGACAGCCCCGGGTGCCCCGGAGGGAGTGTCCAGGCTCTATCAGCAGGTGGTTGATCAATCCGATTATCGAGGGGCGGCTATCACGGCAGTCAATGGGCTGGCCGGTTATTTTTCCTGTGATCGTGTCACCCTGGGGTGGGTGGGGAAAAAGGTTCATCAGATCGACGCTGTGTCCGGTCTGTCGGGCTTTTCAGAACGCTCCGTGGTGATGAAACGGATTCGCGATGCAATGGATGAATGTGCCATCCAGGGTCGCCCGCTCTCCTGGCCTACCCTGGATGGCAACAGTGAGTCGGTGGCCCACGCCGCTCTGGGGGCTGGAAATGATGGCCTGACTGTCTGTACTCTTCCCATTGAACTGGATGGCCTCATCATAGGCTCCCTTAGCTTGGAGCGAAGGGCGCCTTATGGTTTTTCCATCCGGGATGTGGATGAGTATGCCCGTATCGCCGGACCTCTAATGCAGTTGCTGGCGTTGCAGCGTGAACGGACCCAGAGCTGGATCAGACTGCTTCTGAATCGGCAACTTCGTGCAGGGCGCTGGTTGATTGGTAAGAAAAGCCTGGGCTGGAAAACTGGACTTGTGGTGGGCGCCCTTATTTTGTCAGCACTTTCGTTGATCCAGGGCACACACCGCGTGGCGGCACCAGCAGTGCTGGAAGGTGCTGAGCAGCGAGCGGTGGTGGCGCCTTTTGAGGGCTATGTGGCGGAAGCTCCGGTGCATGCCGGAGAACAGGTGAGCAAAGGGCAGTTGCTGCTGCGTCTCGAAGACCAGGAACTCGATCTGGAACGGCAGCGTGTGAGCAGCGAGCGCGCCGAACTGCGAAATCAGTATCGCCAGGCGCTGGCGAAGCTGGAGCATGCCAAGACCAGAATTCTTCAGGCGCAACTGGTTCAGGCGGATGCCCGTCTGGAACTGTTGGATAAGCAACTGGAGCGCACCAGCCTGGTTGCACCTATCGAAGGTCTGATCATATCTGGAGACTGGAGCCGCTCTCTGGGTATGCCGGTGGAGCGGGGTGAGGTGATGTTCGAGGTCGCCCCGTTGGATAGCTACAGAGTGGCCATCGAGGTGCCCGATAGGGATATCGCTTTTCTGCAGTTCGACCAGCAGGGGCATCTTGTGCTCTCTGCGCTCACGGATCAACGTTTTCCCCTGCGTGTAACCGGGGTGACCAGCATCAGCACCCAGGCTGGCGTCGGGGCTGGTTTCAGGGTTGAGGCTGACATCGAGGAGTCAGTGGATAAATTAAGACCTGGTATGCAGGGATTGGCTAAGGTGAATGTGGGGGAGCGCAGTGTACTCTGGTTGTGGACCCACCGACTGGTCGAGTGGCTGCGTTACCAGTTATGGTCCTGGTTACCCTGAGGCATTTTCCTTCGTGCAATCATCAGAATTCGATAAGCTGTGGGAGAGCCTTGGAAGCGTCCGCTTCAAGGTCCGGGATGGTGTGCACTACCATTGTCATCAGTACCGGGGGAGCGTCTGGTATATTCTGGAAGACCGCTTGTCGGGCCGTCAGTATCGCTTGAGTGAGTCGTTGTACGAGTTGATGATGAAGTTCAACGGTCGGGAGACCCTTGCCGATCTGTGGTCCGGGCAAGCTGAAGATGGGAGTGATCGGGGAGAGTTGCTGCGGGTAATGACCCAGTTACAAGCGGCTGAACTGCTGATTGCAGATCATCCCGTGGCGCCTTCGGCGCAGATCAATCGCTGGAACCGGCAGCAGAAACAGCGCTCCAGGGGACGATGGATGCGGCCTCTGGCTCCCAGGTTTCCGCTGCTCGATCCCGACCGGTTCCTGCGTCGGGCCCTGCCCCTGGTCAGCCCCCTCTTTTCATTGCCTTTCCTGCTGCTGTGGTTACTGTTAATGGCTGGAGGGGCTCTGGCTGCGGGAATGCACCTGGAACCCCTGTATGACTACGGCGCCAGTCGTTTCAGTGATCCGCGCAATCTGCTGTTACTCTGGCTCGTCTACCCGTTAGTCAAGATTCTCCATGAACTGGGTCATGGGTTCGCCATCAAGCGGTGGGGTGGGGAAGTGCATGAGATGGGCATTATGCTACTGGTATTTGTCCCCATTCCTTACGTGGAGGCCTCTGTTGCCGGTGTGTTTCCGGAGCGGCGTCGCCGCGTGGTCGTGGGTGCGGCGGGAATCATGGTCGAGGCCGCCATCGCAGCGGTTGCCGTTATCGCCTGGGTCAATCTGGGTCCCGGGCTGCTCAAGGACCTCTGTTATGATCTGTTTGTGGTCGCGGGTGTATCCACTGTGCTCTTCAATGGCAATCCATTGCTCAGGTTTGACGGCTACTACGTCATGACAGACGCCATTGGTATCCCCAATCTTGCCACCCGGTCGAACCGGTACTACGGTTATCTCTTCAAGCGATATCTGTTTGGCGTAAGGGATGCGATGTCTCCGGTAACGGCGGCTGGGGAGCGTTTCTGGTTTCTGCTCTATGGCCTTGCTGCCATGGTCTACCGTTTGTTCATCAGCCTGACGATTGCTTTCTACCTTGCCGGGACTTATCTGTTGCTGGGTGCCGTTCTTGCTGTCTGGGCACTGACCGTGCAGTTTCTGTTGCCGATCGCAAAGGGGCTGGGGTTTATTGTGCTTAGTCCGGTATTGCAGGGAAGGCGGGTTCGCGCCGTGACAGTGACCCTGGCATTGCTGCTGGTCATTCCAGGGATAATTTCTTTCCTGAAAATGCCCCAGGGAACCTGGGCAGAAGGTGTGGTTCGTCCTGTTGACGGTGGGATCGTACGCGCGGAAGTCGATGGATTCGTCCAGGAATTGATGCATCGGCACGGCGATCTGGTGGAGATCCGTGAGCCCCTGCTGCGGCTCGAGGACAGGCAGCTGGATGCACGTATCGCCGTGTTGAAGGGTAAGCTGCAGGAGATCCAGGCCCGACTGGACTCCGAAGCCCTGGGAGACAGGGTACAGGTTGAAATCTATCGCGAGCGCCGCGCTAAACTGCAGAGGGAACTCGCTCAGGCGGAAGCTGATTACGAGAAACTGACCCTGCTCAGTCCGTCTCAGGGGCGTCTGGAACTGCCGAGATCACAGGATCTTCCCGGGCGCTATGTCAAAAAAGGCGAAACCCTGGGCTACGTGTTCAACGAGTCCGCGGTTACCGTGCGGGTTGTGATACCCCAGCCTTCGATCGATCGCATGTTGAGCCAGGCCCGGCGTATCACTCTGCATTTACCGGGGAGCGGCGGCCGGGTGTTTCAAGCCCATTCCCTCGAAGCGGTACCATCGGCCACGTCCGATCTGCCCAGTTCCGCCCTGGGCAGTCAGGGGGGCGGTGCGATTGCCGTGGACAGCCGGGACGAACGGGGCCTTCGGGCGATACAGAAAGTGTTTCAGTTCGATATCACTCTGGATTATGAAGAAGCACTGGGTTTCGTCGGCCGGCGCGTCTATGTTCGTTTCGAACATGAAGGTGCCACCCTGGCACCCCGCCTCTACCAGCAATTCCGCCGATTGCTGTTGTCGCGTCTGGAGACTTGAACAACCTTTCAGGGATCTGCATCCCCTCTCCGCGCCCTGTTTTCGTATCCAGAGAATCGGAGCAGACCCGGTATCGTGGTGTCCTTTCGGGTAACTGCTCAGATCCCGGAGATTACCCCCCATGGATGGTCTGTGGAGGAAGTGTCTTTGGCAGGGTTGCCAAAGCCAAGCCTGCATGGAGGTATTTACGGCGTTTTCCGGAACAGATCGCCCAGGGGCGCGAGTAGTTGTTTACCGATCAAAACCTGTTGATTGTCGTTGATGATGCAGGGTGAGTGGTTAGTGATCCCTTACGGGTGATGAATCGTTTTCAGTGACCTGATAACGGCAGCAGGCAGGGCCTCAGAAGCCCGCTTCCTTGACGATATCTGCTTCAAGCCAGGGTTCGGGTTCCCGCCGTTTATCGGGAAATAACTCCGGGGCTCTTCCAACTCCTTCAATCTACCCCTCAGAATCAAGTATTACCCCTTGCTGGCCGACACAGGAGAGGTGAATCCCTATACCGCGACGTCATTCAGGACCCGACAATGAACCCGTTTTCCATTCGTGCACCCATCTGCATCTTTTTTATAGCCTTGCTGTCCCTCGCTGTTGAGGCGAACCAGGAACCCGATACCGCTGAACAATTCTGGGATGCAGATTGTGTCATTACCCCGGTGGAGGTGATCGAGCTTGGGAGTCCCGTTCCCGGAGTGCTGGAAAGTGTCCTGGTGGATCGCAGTGACATAGTTGAGAAAGGCCAGCCCGTAGCCATGCTGGAGTCCCAGGTGGAACGGGCTTCTCTGGAACTGGCCAAGGCCCAGGCACTGATCGAAACTGAAATTCAACTCAGAGCGGTTAGCGTGGAATACGACAACCGAAGTACCAATCGTCTGGCAGCATTGCATCGGAAAAAACTGGCATCCGCCCAGGAACGGGACCGGGCGGAACGGGAAGCCAAGCTGTCGGATTGGAAACTCAAGCAGGCCCGGGATGCGCTTTTTCTGCGTCAGTTGGAACTGAAGCGGGCCGAAGCAGTGGTCGAAAGGCTCACGATTCGCAGTCCAGTGGAGGGTGTCGTGGTTCAGCGGTATCGGGCACCGGGTGAGTATGTGGAAGATCAGCCGCTGATGAAGCTGGTGCGGCTCGATAAACTGCACGTGGAATCTATTGTGCCAATGCGTTTGTTCGGTTTGATTCATCCCGGTATGAAGGCGTTGGTGGAACCGGAACATGATGGGTTGGAGCCGATTCAGGCCATGGTTGATCTGGTGGACAGCATTGGGGACGCAGCCAGTGGAACCTTCGGAGTCAGGGTGGAGTTACCCAATCCTGAAGGAAAGATCCCTGCCGGCCTGAAGTGTCGTCTGCGGTTTGTTCCGGAGGGACTCCAGGCAGATGCAGGAGTTCTGGAGGATCCTGCAGGGGATGTACTGAAGGGCTTTTCCGATCCGAGCAGCAAACAACGCCACTACGCCTCTAACCGACCACTATTTTAGTAAGTTGTTGTCATGGGTAAACCAACAAAGCGCGATGCAGCACCCTCCCTTTACCTGGAAGCGATGGAGCCGCGGTTGCTTCTGTCCGCCGATCCTCTCGGAGGCGGTGTCATACTGGACCGCCCCGATGGTGATTTGAATGACGACTGGATCGGGGCCCAGGATGGGGAGCGTGTGCTGGAGACTTTGGGTGCCATAACCCTCGACCCAGGTCCGGGTGAACCTTCTGACCCGGATACCGAAGAAGCACTGCTGGCGCTGATATCCCTCGATGGGGCTCCTGATGACCTGCAGGATGAATTTGGCTGGGATGCGGCCCGGCTGGGCAGCATCAGTGAAGCACCGGCCCCTGAGTTGGTGTTCGTGGATTCCCGCACCCCGGATCATGAAGGGCTCGTTTCAGGCATCGTCTCCGACGATCCTGAACGGGGCTTTCTGGTTTATCTTCTCGACACCGAGCAGGACGGTGTTCAGCAGATTACCGACATTCTGAGGCAGCACGATGATGTCTCTGCTATCCATCTGATCTCCCATGGTTCACGGGGAAGCCTCGAACTGGGCAGCACTGTTCTGAGCGACAGAAATATTGGTGATTATTCCGCGCCCCTCGAATCCTGGAGGGAGCACCTGGCGGAAGGGGCTGATCTGTTGATCTACGGTTGCGATGTGGCTGAAGCAGCAGATGGGCAGTCATTCATCGGCAGGCTGGCAGGGCTGACAGGGGCAGATGTCGCTGCTTCCGACGATCGTACCGGGCAGGTCGTTCAAGGGGGGGACTGGAATCTGGAGTATCGGACAGGTGCTATCCAGGCGGAAATAGCTGTCGACAGCCAGACCCAGCTGAACTATCGAGGTACCCTCGATCTCGACACTTTCAAGCAGGATGCGGGTGGTTACACGGGGACTGTCGACACCTACGTTGACAACGAAAATCCTGCAGACACGAACATTGGAACTCAGGATGACCTGACAACCAATGACGGGAAGCGTCAGGTATTGATTCGGTTCGATGACCTGTTCGCCCGAAACGGTGGTCCCATACCGGACTATGCCATTATCAACAGCGCCACCTTGACCCTCGATGTATCAGGCCAGAACAGTTCCGCCGATATTGATATCCACCGCATGCTGAACAGCTGGGATGAGACCAGTACCTGGAACAGTCTGTCCAACGGAGTGTCCCTGGATGGAACCGAGGCGGTGGTTACTGCTGAAGCCAGCGAGGACGGTGGTGATGCCTCCGCCGTTTTCGATGTTACCGGTTCTGTATCGGCCTGGTCTTGGGGAAGCGGGGTCAATTACGGTTGGGTGCTGGTCAGCGACGATGGTAGCGATTGGAAAGCAACATCATCGGAGAAGAGCACGCTCGCTGAGCGGCCTCTGCTTTCGGTGGACTATACACCAGTGGATCTGATAGTCACCAATGCCAGCGACACCGTCAGCATTGGGGTCGATACGGGTACGATCCAGGTAGGTGGAAGCTTTGGTGCCGACGGTATCTCCTTGAGAGAGGCTGTTCATGCCGCCAATAACACGGTGGGGCAGACTGTTATCGGCTTTAACATTTCTGACACTGGCGTTCATACCATCAATCTCGGATCGGAACTTCCCGAGATAATCCGCAGTATCATCATCGACGGACGTACGGAGACCGACTACAGCGGTACGCCGTTGATCGAGATAAGGGGCTCCGACGGTGAGGGGTTGACGCTGGGGATGGGTAGTGACAACAGTGCCATCAGGGGACTCGCTATCGGTGGTTCCACGAGCGCCGGAATCGAGGTGCTGTCGAACAACAACGAGATTGCTTACAACCATATCGGAACAAACCCGTCAGGTACTCTGTTCAATGGCAATATCGGCGGAATAAAGATCCAGGGGGGGGCGGACAATCAGATTCTCGACAACCTGATATCGGGAAACAGTGTCTACGCGATAGCCCTGCAAAACAACGCAGATGACAATGTTATCCAGGGAAATCTCATCGGTACTGACTTCAGTGGTTTATCCCCTCTGGGTAACAGTGGTTCGATTATTGTCGATGAATCTGCGGGTAATCTTATCGGAGGCAGTGACGTAGACCAACGCAATATCATTGCAGGTAATGCCGGTGCCGGAATTCTAATTACCGGATCTGCATCGACAGGTAATCAGATTCAGGGCAACTTCATCGGGCTGGGAAGTGATGGCAGCCAGGAGATGGGTAACAGTGGAAGCGGTGTGGTTGTCAGTGCCGGTGCTTCCGGTAACCTGATTGGTGGTGAAAGTACGGGTACAGGGAATATCATTTCAGCCAACGCCACCAATGGCATTGAAATCACCGATACCGGTACCGCCAGTAATCAGGTTCAAGGTAATTATATCGGCACAGATGCCACTGGTTCGATTGCAAAGGGTAATGATGGTCATGGTATCTTCATAAAGAATGGTGCCACCGATAATACCATCGGTGGAAACAACCCGGATGCACGCAATGTTATCTCAGCAAATGCACTCTCTGGCATAAGAATCAGTGACGCTGGCACCAGTGGTAACCTGGTGCAGGGAAACTATATTGGTACGGGTGCAGATGGCTTGAGTTCTTCCGGCAGCGGTAATGGCCAGAAAGGTGTTCGAGTGAGTGATGGGGCCACTAACAATACTATCGGTGGTACCGGGGCAGGTGATGGCAATCTCATCGCCTATAACACGAAATCAGGCGTTGTACTGTCACAGGTGCTGACAGTCGACAATGCGGTACTCGGCAATGCCATTCATTCCAATGGTGTACTTGGTATCGATATTGTTGGGGACACGCCTGACGGGGTCGAAACCAATGACTCCAAAGACCCTGACTCTGGTCCCAATAACAAGCAGAACTTTCCGCTACTCCTTACCGCGATCGCCAACTCCGCTGCTGATGAGGTTTGGGTCTTTGGTGGGCTGGACAGTGAGCCGGGTAAGACCTACCGTATCGAGTTTTTCAGTAATGATAACAGCGAAAGCCATGGTGAGGCATCGGCCTACCTGGGTTGTACCGAGGTGACCACCGACGGGGATTCCGGTCTGGTAGTTATTTCCCATGATGTCTCAGCGAGTCTGTCGGCGGGTGACTACATCACCTCGACGGCCACGGAAGTGGTCGCCGGAACCCCCCGCAGCACCTCGGAGTTTTCAGCCAATCTGATCGTCAAGTTTAAACCTCAGGTGGAACTCCCCGATGGTTCGAGTGGCTACACCGAAGACCAGGCTCCGGTGCTGGTCGCACCCTCTGCCATAGTGACGGACCGCGACGCAACGGATTTCAAGGATGGCAGACTGACCGTCACCCTGTCAGCCAATGGCACTGTGAACGACCGGCTGGGTATCAGGGACGAAGGCGTTGGCGCAACCAGCATCAGTCTTTCGAGCAACGAGGTTCGCTATGGCAGTCCGGCGAACAAGATCGGTAGCTTCTCCGGTGGAACGGGATATCTCGATCCTCTTGTGATCTCTTTTGATAGCACCAATGCAACGATCGAAGCGGTTCAGGCCCTGGTGGAGAACATCACCTTCTCCAATGTCTCTGAGTTGCCGGATACAGCGGATCGTACCATCACCTTTGAGTTGGTCGATAAGCAGACACTGGTCAGTGATACCGATTCCCGGACGGCTACCGTTACCGCTTCAAACGATGATCCGAAAAACAACGGTGGCTTTCCATCGACGGATCTGAATCTAAATGAAGAGGCAACCACCGATGTGGATCTGCAACTGATCGACCTGGTGGATCCCGATGCCGATGGGGGTGATCTCACCTTACGTCTGCGCTCAACCAGCGGGGGAATCTTTACGGCACCCACCGCCGGGCTCATGGAGGTGGCAGTCGAAAATAGCGGTCAACGGCTCAAGCTGACCGGTACCCTGGCGGAGTTCGATACCTACCTGAGCGATCCCACCCGTATCCAGTACACGGGTGGGTTGGATATCTTCGGTGATGATGCTGATAGCATCAGCGTCCATGTGCGGGACAAGGGTAATACCGGAGACGGGGGGAATAGTTGGATATCCCTGGGTGCACTGAATGTGGATATCAATCCGGTCAATGATGCGCCGACACTGGGCGGCGGACCCCTGGATCTGGGTGATACCCGCTACGACACCACCATGGTGGGTATTCAGGTATCCACGCTTCTGGGTGGCCTGACCCTAGGCGACGCCGACGGTGACAGCCCCGGTATTGCCGTGATCGACACCACCGGTTTCAATCTGTGGCAATACTCCCTGGACAGCACCGATGGCAGCGACGGCACCTGGACCGCTTTTGGTACTCTGAACGAGGATAGCGCACTGTTGCTGTCGGAGAGCAGCTGGGTGAGTTACGTGCCTGACGGTGCCAACCCCGAGAGCAGTTCTTTTGAGTTCCGGGCCTGGGACAAGAGCAGTGGAACGGCGTCGGCGTTCAATGACAGGCAGTTGGGCGATACTAAGCCCAATGGGGATGCCACCCCGTTCTCTTCGGACTCTGTCAGCGCCCAGTTGGCAGTGACCGGTACTCAGAGCATCAGTGGAACGGTATACGAGGATGTGGATGGCGACGGTGCTGTTGCGGACGATGGAATCGGTCGTGGCGATGTCGATGTAATGCTCTATCTGGATGACGGTGATGGTATACCGGATATCGGTGACACGCTGGTTGGTACCACCACCACCGGCAGCACCGGCAGCTATAGCTTCAGCGATATGGTGGATGGTAGCTACTTTGTCGTGGTCGACTCGAAGACCATCAGTCCTGCCAGTGGTTACAACGGAGGCCATAACCTGGATAAAGTCTGGGCCGAACAGACTTACGGAAGCACCGGCAGTTGGTTGGGTGGGGGCTTCACCGGTATCGATGGCAATCTTTTCGGAGGCCGCCAGGTTGGGGTGTCGGATGATGCCGATAGTCTGATGACCTCCGAGCACCTGGTCAGGGTCACGGTTGGCGGAGACAACGTTTCTGGAATTGATTACGGATTCAATTTCAACATTGTCAACCACACCGCTGACGCCGATGACCATGCAGGCAAGGACCGTACGATGCAGGGTTCCCTGCGTCAGGCGGTACAGAATGCCAACGCCCAGGTGGGAGTGCAAACCATCTCCGTTCCCGGCGGGGTCATCACCCTGACCGGGTCCGGTGATGACAATGCGAAAGAGGGTGATCTCGATATCACTGATGACCTGGTGATGAAGGGTTTTGGTATCACCACGACGACGATAAACGGAAACGCATCGGACCGGGTGTTCGATGTTCGCTCCTCTGCTTCTCTCGCCATCTCCGATATGGGGATCAGCAACGGCAGCAGCAATGACGGTGGTGGAATCAGGGTGGACAGCGGAGCCTCTCTGACCATAAGTGATGTGACGGTTATCGATAGTGAAGCGACGAGCAACGGCGGCGGGATCTACAATAAGGGAACATTGAATATTCTGGATTCCACTGTTTCGGGCAACTCGGTGGTGGGTGGCAAGGGTGGGGGTATTTATAATGCCGGCAGCCTCACTGTCATTGGGTCGACGATCAGCGGTAACGATGCCGATAAAGGCGCGGGAATTTATCATGATGGTGATTTGCTTTCCCTGACTAACGTCACACTCGGTGACAATACCGCCACTGATGCGGGCGGGGGTATTTACACCAGGGGTCCGATCGGCCTGACCAACGTGACAGTTGCCTTCAACCAGGCGGTTTCGGGTGGGGGTATCCACCTGGAGGGTGGTTCCGCCGACGCTGTTCTCAAAAATGTCATCCTCGCAGACAATACCGGGGGAAATGTCAGTGCACCCCTGGGATCGGTCACCAACAGCATGGATACCGATGGCAGCAGCGGATTGGTTGCCACACCCCTGGCAAGTCTGAAGCTGGACACCAGTTTGCTGGATAATGGTGGGCCCACTGCAACCTATGCGCTGCTGGCCGGCAGCCCGGCAATTGATTTCGGCGCCCGCGCCGATATGCCCGTTACGGACCAGCGGAGCTTTCTGCGCGGTGACGGGTTGCCGGACAGCGGTGCTTACGAGTTCGGTTCTTCCAGGGATACCACGGCTGACTATCTGGATCGCTTCGACGCCTACACATACAGTGGTGACGACGGTGCTTTACCCTGGTCCAACGACTGGCAGGAGATCGGTGAAGCTGACGGTGCAGAAAGCGGAAGTGTTTCAGTTTGGAATGAACTTGGTGAGCGGGGAGGGGTTCTATGGAGCGAAAATGACATCGGCCTGTGGCGCCAGGCGGATCTGTCCGGTGCCGAGTCAGCCCAGTTGAGTTTTGATTGGGCCATGTTAAATACCGAAGGGGGGGATTCGGTTTCTCTGGAGATCTCAACCGATGGTGTGAACTGGAATACCTTGGCAACTTTTGAAGGGCCGCTTGATCACAGCACCATGCAGTCGGCCAGTTACGATATCAGCGAATACATAGACAGTGATACCCGGATTAAGTTTGAAACCACGGCAGGCTTTTCTGCCAATAACAAATTTTTCTTCGACAATGTCAGTATTCATCTTTCCCTGAAAAATAGCAGTACACCGGTTAACAGTCTGCCCGTCACCCAGAATACGGACGAAGATCAGTCCATCACTTTCAATGCAGCCAATGGCAACTTGATTTCGATCGGTGGCGATGTGAGTGGTGATCTTCAGGTCAGCCTGTCGGTAGATCACGGCCTGCTCACCCTCAGCGGGAACAGTGGCCTTTCCTTTACCTCGGGAGACGGAACCGCAGATGCCGCCATGATATTCTCCGGCAGCCAGGCGGACATCAACAGTGCGCTCCTGGGATTGGTTTATCTACCGGATTTGGGTTACAGCGGTGCGGATTCCCTGCAACTCTCCACCATCGACGCAGGGATGGCCCTGCTCGATCTTGATTCCAATCTACAGGGGCATTATCGGTTCGACAGCGGTTCGCCCGGAACAGACAGCGGTCCGGGTGGGGGCAACGATGGTTCCCTCAATAATGGTGCCGCTGTAGTCAGCGATCCCGATCGCGGTGACGTACTGAGCCTGGACGGTGTGGATGACCATATGAAGGTGGATGGGTTTTTCGCTAATCCAACCGACCTGACCCTGGCCACCTGGGTCAATATCGCCGATGGGAATACGGGGGATATCATCTCTCTGGGGGATAATGTCACCCTTCGCAACGAGGATGGGGGGCTTTTTCTCAGGGGATTCTATAATGATGGCACGTTCTGGCAGAGTACCCAATGGACCTCCGGTATCGATGGGACCGGCTGGCGGCATATCGCCTATACATTCGATGACGGCTCTGATACCCAGGTTCTATATCTGGATGGGGTTGAGATAGCCCGTAGCAGTCACGCCGGTTCCATTATCTATTCCGAGGGGACCGATACCTTCATCGGAATGCATGGTAATGGGGGTTCAAGCTTCTATCTTCAGGGTTTGGTGGACGATGCCCGTATCTACCAAACTGCACTTTCTGCCACTCAGGTGGCGGAACTGGCCGGTAGCCCGGCGGATTCTCGTGATCAGGATACTCTGGGTATCACCATCAACGACCGACCGGTAGCCGATGACGGCGCTGCGTCACCCTACAGCATCAAAATCGGTGAATCCCTGAGCCTGGACGGTTCGGATTCCAGTGACTCTGACGGCACCATCACCGCTTACGAATGGGATATCAACAACGACGGCAGCTTTGAGCAGAGTGGTATCAATGCAGGCTATACCTGGGATCAGCTGAAGGCTGCCGGAGTGACCTACGATGGGAACTACGATATCGCATTGAGGGTAACCGACAATGATGGCGCAACGGACACCCAGGTATTCACGCTGACGGTGGATCCCGGTGCCCTTTTGATGGTGGCAAAGGATACCTATATCGATAATTCGACCAAGGCTGAAAACCACGGACTCTCCACCAGCTTGATCGTGGACCAGTCGGGTGGAGGATTGGCAGATGTCCGGACACTGGTGCAGTTCGATCTTGGCGATCTGCCCTCAGGTACCACCATCACGAGTGCCACACTGCAGATGCAGGCGACAGCGAATACCGGGGCCCTTACGATCCAGGTATACGAGGTTACCGAAGCCTGGGAAGAAGGTGCAGCCGACGGTGCAGGGGATACGGCCAATTGGACCCAGCGCAATGATACGGATAACTGGAGTACTGCCGGTGGCGGCGTGGTGAGCCCGGTAGCCGGCGCGTCACTCAACACGCCATCTACAGGCCTGCACACCTGGACTATTACCAGTCTCGTGCAGGACTGGCACACTGGCGGCAAAGCCAACAACGGATTGATGCTGGCCAACCCCGATGAGCCAGGTATCCATTCAGTCACTTACCAGAGTAGCGAGAACACCAATGGCCCTCAGTTACTGCTGACCTTTACGGCGAACACCGCACCTGACTTTACCAGGTTTGCCGGACCGGTGGAGTCTACCAGTGAAGATACCCAGGTAGAGATCAGCTTCAGCGATCTGGCAATAGAGGGTGATGAAAGTGACAGTGATGGCACTGTGGATGCTTTCATCGTTGAATCGATTGCCAGCGGGACCCTGATGATCGGGGCCGATGCGGCTAGTGCCACTCCCTGGGCCGTGGGCAGCAATGACACCATCGACGACACCCGGTTGGCCTACTGGACGCCAGCCACAGATGATAACGGTACATTGAACAGCTTTGTTGTCGTTGCGGAGGACGACGATGGAGCCAAATCTTCCAGTGGTGTGACGGTTCAGGTGTCCGTCACACCCGTCAACGATGCACCGGTGCTGGCCGATGATACTCCGGCACTCGTTGGGATCGATGAGGACAGCACCGACCCTGCCGGGAACAGCGTGGGGGAAATCCTGGTGGATGGGTCGATAACGGATGCCGATGGTAGTGCCGTTGAGTCCATTGCTGTGGTCGGAGCGGAAGACAGCCACGGCACCTGGCAATACTCCATCGATAATGGCGGTACCTGGAGTGCTGTCAATGACGGCTCCCTGGCAGCGGATCATGCACTGCTGCTTGACGGGTCCCTGAGCGGAGCGGCTACCCAGAAACTGCGCTTCGTGCCGGACGCCGACTACCACGGTAGTGCAAACTTCGATTTCCGAGCCTGGGATCAGAGCCTTGGGGTATCGGCGGGTACCTATGCTGATACCACGGCCAACGGTGGGGTTACGGTGTTTTCCATCACCACGAATGAAGCTGGGATTACCATCAATCCGGTAGCTGATGATCCTGAATTCGATGCCAATGGTCCTTTCAGTATCGACGAAAACAGTGCCGTGGGAACCAGTGTGGGTGATATCGATGCCAACGACGGTGAGGGTAGTTATGGTGCGTCAAACCTGATCATTACGGAAGTGATGTATGCACCCAACGACAGTGCATCGGATGACTGGGAGTGGGTGGAGCTGTACAACGCTGGCTCCATCGCGGTGGACCTGAGCGGGTATGTACTCGACGATAGCAATGGCCTGGCACTTTCCGGGGCCAATATTGCCAGCGGTTCTATCGGGGCGGGTGCGACGGCAGTACTTTACAATGCCGATGACCTGGCGGCTGCCAGTTTTCAGGCAGCCTGGGGAGGCGGCCTCGATCTCATTGGGGTAACCGACTGGGGTTTGCTGCAACTTAACAATGATGGGGATACGCTGAGCCTGTGGTCCAGTTTCGCAGACTATAACGGTGACGATGTTGCCCATAGCAATACGCTGCATACATTGGTCTATGATGATACAGGGCTGTGGCCGAGTCCGGACAACGCAGGTTCCATTTACCTGACAGATCTCTCGGCCGATCCCAGCGTTGGCAGCAGTTGGGCGCTCAGTTCTGTGGGTGCTGCGGGGCCGACCGGTACAACGGCTTATCAGAGTAGTTCATCCGGGAGTAATGCCGGGCTGGATATCGGTTCGCCAAATGGGGGAAACAGTGGTGAGGGGGTACTCTATTCGATCGTCACCAATACGGACCCTGATGGTGACGGTAACGATGCATTTACCATCGACCAGGTGACCGGTGTTATCCGTGTCAACGATGTGGACGACCTGGATTATGAGTCCAATAACTCCCTTGGTATAACCGTCAGGGCAGACGATGGCACGAGCACCAAAGATAGTCTGGTCAACATTGATTTGAATGATTTGAACGAGTCGCCCAGCCAGAGTGGCATCTTCAATATGGGGGCTACCCGATTCGATCAGACAACAGCCGGTGTACTGGTCTCCACCATTGTCACGGGAACGGCGGCCGGAGATCCCGATGGGGACACCCTTGGGATCGCGGTCTTTGGCACAACGGGGCTGGGTAACTGGCAGTATTCCGTGGATTCCAGCGATGGTACGGATGGAAGCTGGAGAAATTTCGGTACCGTGAATTCCAATGGGGCACTGCTCCTGTCCGAGGTAACCTGGATCAGATACATCCCCGATGGTACCAACCATGAAACTGCTGACTTCGACTTCAGGGCCTGGGACCAGACGACGGATGCACCATCCACATCTCTCACCTCAAAATATGGAGATACCACCGGAGGCGGAGTAACCAGTGCTTATGGTTCGGGCTCGGCTTCTGTGTCGCTGGTCGTCACCGACACCACTGTGGATGCGGTGAACGACAATTACACCACCAACCAGAATACGGTACTCAATGTTTCGGTAACTGGTGTATTGGATAACGACAGGCTGGTTGGGACGGCAGATTTTACACCGGGAGCGGTATTGGAGTACCTGGCGTGGGCAGATATCGATGGCAACAATGTCTGGGAAGACAATACTCAGGTGGACGGATTCGATTTTGCCGCTCCCACGGTGATTCGTGACACTGTGTTATCGGATGCCCCCCCCGGAATCGGTGCTGCTTATCGGTTTGATGGCACTGGTGGTGGCGAAACGAACCAGGGAATCACCATGATTCCCGGGGAGCAATCCACGGACCCGGCAAGCTTTGAGTTCTGGATTCGACCCACCGATGGGACCGGTAAAGAGATAATTCTGGACCTCGGTAATACTTCCTATGCTGGCGCTTCGCTCCGTCTCAACGAATCCAGCCTGGAGTGGACGGTATGGAGCAGCGGAAATGCCGTGAGTACCGCCCAGGATATTGCTGCGGAAATCGCATCCGGAGACTTTATTCATATCGTTGCTTCGATCGACCCGGGAAATACGGACACGGTCTCGCTGACTGTCAATGGGGGAGCTACCGCTACCGCCACCAACCTTTTTGTCAACGACTGGTCATCCTTTCCCGCAGAAACCGGTATCGGACAGATCGGTGGCTCCACAACCATAACACTGATCCCTGCAGGGGCGGATTCGTTCGAGGGTGAGATAGCAGCCTTCAGGTTCTACGAGTTCGAGTTGTCGGACGCTCAGATTACCCATAACTACAATGCCGTCGATCTTGACGTTACCAGCTATGACTCAACCAGTGTTTCGGGTGCTTCTGTTTCCGTTAACCCGGATGGCAGCTTCAGCTATGACCCGGGAACCCTCTTCAACTATCTGACGGCAGGCGAAACTGCACTCGATACCTTTACCTACACAGCACAGGATATTAAGGGTTACACAGATACGGCGACAGTGACTATCACCCTTACCGGCGCCAACGACGGCGCGACGGTAGCGGGTGTGACCAGCAGTGCCAGCGAGGACGCTGCGGTTTACACGGTGAACCTGCTTGCCAGCAGCTCAGACTCTGACAGTACGGATGTACTGAGCGTCGAGACGGTGAGCCTGGTCAGCGGTGATGCCACGGGCATTACCGACAACGGCGACGGCACCTTCAGCGTCGATCCGAGTG
>JAAELC010000653.1 GCA_024227135.1 Gammaproteobacteria bacterium | reverse complement strand
TGATTCCACCGCCGGATTTAATCGTTCAAATTGCCGGGCGGGATATAGGTTCAGGCTAAAGCGGCAGCTTTAGGTCTCCAGCCCCAGACCGGCGCCTGCTGGTAACCCTAATGGGGCATCAGGGGACGGTTATGAACGTGAAGCTCGAGTCCGATCTCTTCCATCCCATTGAGCATGCGCTCCTGGCCGACTACTTCGGGGTAGTCCCACCGAAATGCGCCAAGGGTATCGATCCCTATGCAGAGGCAGAATTACAGCGAGAAGGAGATAAATCTGGTGTGGTGCGGATACGCCTCCCTTTTTGGGGTAGTGTCAACAGCTTCACTGTCAAGAATGCTGTTGCACGACTTGCGCTGAACTCGATCCAGGACCGACTCCCCCAGTGGGGCAAAGGCAGCACCTGGCAGGGCCGTGACTATAATGACCGACGGAAGTTGGGCATATCCCTTCTGCCGCAATACCTGTTCGAAATCAACTGGGCCGACTCCTGGCCTGAGAAGTACTTCGTTACCTTCGTGCCCGGGCATGAGCGATACGTTGTCACTGCCTCAGCTGATTGCCCCGATACGTATGGGTACGAGGATATTGCCATAGGACACTACTCCAAGGAGGCTTCGCTGGTAGATGGCTGTCGGCAAGTCCTGGTCAACTGGTGGAAGAAATGGACGGGAGGTGATCCAGAGCGCCGATGGCAAGATTTCTGGGGTACGGGGCTGATCGACCATGCCACCGCGCGCAGATGGTCTGTGGCCGTGTGGGGGCCGTCAGATGACGATTTCATGATGGCGGATATTGCACTGGGCTTCTGGGAGCAGAACGTGTCCTTTCGGCAAGGATGCGTAACCGCCGATTCTCTGGGCAGACTGAGCGGTCTGGAGGGCATGTCAGGAGCTTGGCCGGGTAAAGTTGGCGATGTTTGGGGTGGGCCTGTTAGTAAGAGTCGGAACGGCTTCCCGGGATACGATCTCAATCAGGCGGGGATCGCTCTTGGGCCAGTCGGTTTTCCTCGGCGATGATGCGCTTTACAGTCTCCCGGTAATTCCAGGGCATCCACTGCCCCGGGTCCTCCTTCACCCGCTCGGCGTGTCTTTGCAACTCGCCGAGGTAATCGAAGGTGTTGGCACCGGAGAGTTCCGCGGTGTGGATCAGGCTCATGAAGAGATCCCCAACCCGGGCGAAGTGAGTCTTCGACCTCGTTAAAGATTTTGGGACATCCAAGTCCCTAAAATCGACTCGGCCTTCGACAGCCTGTTTGTGCCCCGGCCGTCCCGGTCACCGGCACTGCATCGGGTCAGAGGAGGCCGCAACCGTGCGTACGGGTCCGTACACGGCTCCTCACGCAAGACTTATCCATTGACGAAGTTCAAACCAGTGCGGCAGTTCCTTATCTGAGTGAATAACCTGTCCCATATCCCCAATAAACCATCCCACCGGGTAAGCAACCGTCACCGCGAAGGTATAGGATAACGCCCAGCGTTTCCGGTTCGAGAATACCGCGTTTGCAGCCTGGCGGCGGGAAACTCCCCGTTTAACCAGCTTACGATAGAGATTTCGTTTGTTCTTTTGTCGATCCACCAGCCTCGATCTCAATCGTCGCCTCGTAAAGGCTTCGATCCTCTTCAGCTGTGATGGGTAATAGGTCATTTCGAAATAACCGGCCCAGCCAACATACCAGTTGTTGATCGCCTCCAGTGTCTGCTCCAGAGTCAGATGGGTTCCCCGGGGTGTCAGTTCCCTCACTTTGGCCATCGCCGTTTGCAAGGCTTTGTGCGATATCGCTATCGTTTTGCCCACAATCGTCATGCCTAGAAACTTGACCCGATCCGAGCGTGCTACCTGGCTCTTCTCTTGGTTTACCACCAGTTTCAGTCTCTTCTCGATATATCCACTGACGCTCGTCATCACCCGCTCTGCCGCTTTGGGCGTCTTCACGAAGATGTTACAGTCATCAGCAAACCTGCAAAACTCAAGACCACGCCGTTCCAGCTCTTTATCCAACTCGTCCAGGACGATATTGCTCAGTAGCGGACTCAACGGGCTGCCTTGTACGGCTCCTTCCGTGGTGGGGGTTACCAAACCATTGGCCATGATACCGCTGCGTAACAGCAAACCGATCAGTCGTAAAATACGCTTATCGGTAATCTGTAGGTGCAAACGGGCAATCAACCGATCATGATAAATTCGATCAAAAAATTTCGATAGATCGATATCCACCACATACGGCTTGCCTCCGGCCACGATCGCACGCGCCGCCTCGACCGCCTGGCGTTCCGCTCCGGGCGAAATCCATAACTATGGTCTGAAAATAGCGGCTCGAAGCCTGATTCCAGTCTTTCGACGGTATCAGCGACACCACCGCACTCAAGGTACTCTCCGAAACCGGTACAGACATGAGCCGATGGAAGAGCGAGAAGCACTGTTCCTCCTGGCTGGGACTGAGTCCCGGCAACAAGGTTTCTGGCGGAAAAATCCTCAGCAGCAAGACCAAACCGACCACCAATCGAGCTGCCGCTGCGTTACACATGGCCGCCTTTACGCTGTCTAATTCGAAAATTGCACTGGGTGCCTATTATCGGAGGATGAGATCAAGGCATGGCGCCCCAAAGGCTATCACCGCTACGGCTCATAAATTGGCGCGCCTGATCTACAGCATGCTCAGGCATGGGACAGAATATGTCGACCAGGGGCAGGATTATTATGAACAACGATACCAGGACCGTGTCATGAAAAACCTCAAGCGGAGGGCGGCACAACTGGGCTTTGCCTTAGTCCCGTCGTCGAATGAGAATGGGTTGGCATTCGAAGTATCAAGGACTTAGTGGTTACCTGATTACCCATGAATCTAAGATACCGAATCAGCTGATGTCAGCTATATCAGCTATACTTCGGGTGGAGGTAATACAAAGGGATTAGCGGTGAAAAGGAACACGATTCAGTTTCAAAGAGGATTTAGCCTACCCGACTTTGTTCAAGCAGTACGGCACTGAAGAGCAATGTAGAAAAGCATTAATTGATTGGCGA
>JAAELC010000652.1 GCA_024227135.1 Gammaproteobacteria bacterium | reverse complement strand
GTTGCCAGTCGAATCGCCCGGGAATTCAGATTTGGCGGCCCCTCATTTGTGGTCTCGGCACAAGAGGCTTCCGGCCTGCGCGCCCTTGAGATCAGCACCCGAATGCTACAGAACCGCCAGGTGGACGCCATGTTGGTGGGGGCCGTGGATCTGGCTTGTGATGAACGCAACCTGGCCACCTTTTTCAAATCTACCCAATTGAGTTCCTCGGGTCAGGTTCGCCCGTTCGATCAATGGGCCGATGGTACCCTTCCCGGAGAAGGTGCTGTGGCCTTGGTGTTAAAGCGACTTGAAGATGCCCATACCGACAACGATCGCATCTATGCGGTGGTCGAAGGAATCGGAAGTGCCAGTGGTGGCGGAACGGGAATCCAGTCTTCAGAAGTATCCACTTATTGCACCTCCATGAGCCGGGCCTTTGAAAACGGCCGTATAACTCCTGCCTCTGTCAGCCTGGTGGAAACCCACGGCAGTGGCATTTCAGAACAGGATGAGATTGAAACCCAGGCGCTCCATCGTTTCTTTGCCAGTCAAGATGATCACAGGGAACATCCCATGGCCATCGGGACCCTCAAACCCCTGGTGGGCCATACGGGTGCCACGTCCGGTCTGGCCTCCGTAGCCAAAACCGCGCTGAGTCTCTTCCATGAACTGATCCCG
>JAAELC010000651.1 GCA_024227135.1 Gammaproteobacteria bacterium | reverse complement strand
ACCATTTCGTCCGGTTCCGTTACCGGCTCCCGGGAGTTCTGGTTGACGAAAAACTCGGCCCCTTCTTTGTCAACCGGCGCCTGCATCTCGGCAAACTCGGGCTGGGCCTCCTGGTACTCTTCCAGTACATCCTCAACCACGAACTTGAAATCCTCCGGGCTGGTGCCCATGGCACTGCCGCTCTCGTTGCGCAGGGCCATGTCGCATGACCCCAAAATCCCCTTGGGTCGTTCTTCGCGCGGCACCTGAGCCCGAGCGTTAAACACCAGCTGCGGGATGTCAATTTTCATGGGGCAGACATAGACGCAGCGCTGGCACATGGTGCACATCCAGATCCATTTAGATTTGAGAAGTTCATCGTCCATACCCAGGGCGGCCATACGCAAAAACTTGCGTGGATCCATCCCTTCCAGACCCGTTGCCGGGCAGCCCGACGAACAGGCGCCGCAGGTCAGGCACAGGGTCAGATTACCGCCATCAGGGACAATTTCCTTGACCTTGTCGATAAACCGGCTCTTTTTTTCCCCACCTAAAACAACTGCTTCTTCAGCCATGGTGT
>JAAELC010000650.1 GCA_024227135.1 Gammaproteobacteria bacterium | reverse complement strand
CCAATCACTACATATTGGGTTGTAGCCAATCACATCAGATATGCCTGATACTAATGTTGAGAAAGGCTTGATTGAGCGTTCCTTCATGACACATGACGAAAGGGAGTGACTGAAGGTCTGTTTCCACATCAGCCACGTACTTGTATTCGTTGCGGGCGATAGTCAGGGTATTCAACAGGGCCTGCCTGAGTTCGATATCCATCAGTGCCCGCTCAGATGAGTCGCGTAAGATTCTTCTATTGGCTTCATAAAGTTGAAGATGTACACGTATCCTTGCCAGAGTCTCTGAAACCCTGACCGGCTTTTGTATATAGTCAACCGCACCGTTTCTAAAACCTTCTTCTATGCTCGCTTCATCATCGAGCGCGGTAATAAATATGACTGGGATTGTTGCCAACGATGGCTGCTGTTTTATAAGCCTGCACAAACTTAAGCCATCGATACCGGACATTCTCACGTCGAGTAGAAACATTGAGGGCGGATGGGCGATGGCCTCAGCAACGACCTGCCCACCCTGATCGAATACGCGAGCCTGGTGTCCATCCACCTGCAGTATGCCGACCAGCAGCTCGGCATTCACCGGGTTGTCCTCCACGACGAATATCGTGTGGCTATAATTGGAATTCGAATCCATAGTGCACTTCAAGCAGAAAAAACCGTCAGGCCATGAAACCGGGGCCTGGATTTCCGCCCGGGAAAACGGGGTTACTTATCCCCTCCCTATCCCAGAACTCATTGGCCTGTATCGGCCAGAGAGTGGGTGGACTTAATAGATAACCGCTATTTACGTAAGGAATAAAAGTTCTTCAAAGCGTCGTTTTTACGGACTCGCCAACCCGATTTTCGTGGCGTGACGCTCAATCGGCGGCAAGCCCTTGGGATAACCCCTTATTCTTCCCCAACCTCGAAACAGCTGACCTGTCGGGTTTCACTCAAATGGGTAGTTTCAGGGTATGCTTTTCGGCAGGCATCCACGGCCCTTGGGCAGCGGGGATGGAAATGGCAACCGGCGGGGGGGTTGGCCGGGGAAGGCATATCCCCTTCCAATCTTGTAATTTCGCGGCCCGTATCACTATCGATAGTGGGGACTGCCGAAAGCAGCGCCTGGGTATAGGGATGAAGGGGTGCATCGAGGACCTCTTCCACCGTTCCCCGCTCAACAATTCGCCCCAGATACATCACAGCGACTTCATGGGCCAGATAGGCGACCACCGAAATATTGTGAGTGATGAATAGATAGGTAATTGAACGCTCTTCCTGGAGGTCTAGCAACAGGTTGAGAATCTGTGCCTGTACCGAAACGTCAAGAGCACTGGTTGGCTCGTCACAGACGATGAAACGGGGGTCGACTGCGAGGGCACGTGCGATACAGATACGCTGGCGCTGTCCCCCTGAAAACTCGTTGGGGTAGAGATCGGCCGCCTCCTCAGACAATCCTACGTGATCCAGAAGCTCCAGAACTCTGGTCCATCGCTGTTTAGCGTTGCCACCGATCCCCTGAGCCTGCATACCCTCGGCTATGATATCTCCCACCAGCATGCGGGGATTCATGGATGCCACCGGATCCTGGAAGATGATCTGCATATCTGAGCGGCGTCGGCGCATGCTGCCGCGGGACAGGCGGGTAAGTTCTGCGCCTTCGAACCTGACGCTGCCTTCGGTTGGGGGAATCAGCTGCAGAATCGACTTGCCTACGGTGGTTTTACCACAACCCGACTCCCCCACCAGCGCCAGAGTGTGTCCGGGGGCGATGACCAGATCAATACCATCGACCGCTTTGACGGCTCCCACCACCCTTTTGAAGACACCCTGCCGAATCGGAAAATGCACTTTCAATCCACGGGTTTCCAACAGGACTTCATTCGAGCCGGTAAAGCGCGGGCGCTCATCCGCTTGATCGCTTTGGTCCTCTCCTTCCGTAGTTTCAGCGACTTCAAGGTGACAGCGCATTCCCTCCCCGGTCCTTATGGATTGCCAGGGGGGTTCCACCTGAGCACAGATCTTCAGCGCTTTGTCGCAACGCTCCAGGAAACGACACTGGTTGAACTGCTGGGTCAACTTGGGAACAGCACCATCGATCACGGTAAGTCTTTGACCACGCTTTCTGCTGTCGGGCAGAGACTGAAACAGTTTCCGGCTGTAAGGGTGGGCGGGCGTACCAATGAAGTGCTTCGTAGAGGCTTGCTCGATTACCTGCCCTGCATACATTACCGCCACCCGGTCTGCCACCGCAGAGACCACACCCAGATCATGGGTGATCAACAGAATCGCCATACCAGTGCGTTTCTGGAGGCCCTTGAGCAATGCCAGTACCTGAGCCTGTATGGTGACATCCAGCGCTGTGGTAGGTTCGTCGGCAATCAGCAGTTCGGGTTTTCCTGCCAGGGCTATGGCGATCATCACCCGCTGTTTCATGCCGCCGGACAGCTGATGAGGGTACTCGTTGAGGCGTCTTTCAGGATCCGGAATACCCACGGATTTCAGCAACTCCAGTACCCGGGAAGAAACCCTGCCCCGATTCTCAGGATCATGAAAACTGACAGATTCACCGATCTGATCCCCGATGGTCCGAACCGCGTTCAACGAGGTCATGGGCTCCTGGAAAATCATACCCATGCGTCCCCCCCGCTCTCTGCGCATATCCATCTCGGCCAGCTCGAAGAGGCTGGTCTCTCCCAGGAAGGCCTGACCATCGACGATTCTCCCGGAAGGAGGCAGTAGACGCATTAACGAAAGCGCGGTCATGGATTTTCCGCAACCCGATTCGCCGAGCAGCGCAAAGGTTTCGCCACGGCGGATATCCAGATCCACCCCATCCACCGCCCGTACCGGGTTAGTGTCATCTCCCAGCCGGGTTTTCAATCCTTGAACACGCAATAGTGTATCGGTCATGGCTTATGTGAGTTCATATCGAATGAAAATATCGGTAGGGAAGCGAACCGGAGTATTCACTGTCACTGGTCACAATCAGAAACGGAAATCGCTCTGGTTTCCACCCATGACCAATGCCTCCCGGAAACTGCCGATTGTTTTTGATCATGCTGCCCTGTCGCTCTGGATCTATCGGTTGCTTCGCAATCGCGGATCGAATGCATCTCGCACCACATCCGACAACAGATTTGCAGACAGGACCAGGGTAAACATGAAAATCATGGCAGCAGCCAGGGACCACCAGACAATGGGTTCCCGTGCCATTTCCAGCCGGGCACTGTTGATCATATTACCCCAGCTGTTCATGGTGGGATCCACGCCGATATTAACGTAGGAAAGTACCGCTTCGGCCAGCACCAGCCCGGAAAAATCCAACACCACGGCAATCAACACGATATGCAGCACATTGGGCAGTATGTGTCGGGTGATGATCTGCAGATGGCTGACACCGAATGCGGTGGCCGCCTGCACATAGTCCATTTCCCGCAGTTTCAGAGCTTCACCCCGCAGCAGGCGACACAGGCCGGTCCAACTGGTTACGCCCAGAATAACGCAAAGAAACAACAGCCGCAGATCCGCTCTTTCCACCAGACTGTTGAACTCGTCTGCATGGTTACTCATATAAATCTGCAACATGAGAATGGCCGCAGCGATCAGCAGTACACCCGGTATGGAGTTGAGAGTCGTGTAGGTATACTGAATAACATCGTCGACCCAGCCCCGGAAATAGCCCGCCATGATTCCGAGTAGAATGGCCGCCGGCAACATGACCAGCGTGGTCAGTGTGCCGATGAGCAGCCCGGTTCGGATGCTTTTCAATGCTTGATAGAAAACATCTTCACCCACCTTGTCCGTCCCCAGCAGATGATACTTGGAAGAGAGTTCCGCGCTCCAGAAAACCAGCACCAGCATGCAGGCAAGCACCAGAAAAGTAACCCGCCAGGGAATCTCCGAGTGACCTTTCAAAATGGACCGGGCCTCATCCCCATAGCTCCTGCTTTTGCGCACGGCCAGCAGCATAATGAGTATGTTGGCGGTGATGAAACTGACCAGCAGACCTTTAAGGATGCCAAACCCACTCAATTTCAATATGTCGGATGACCATTCACTCTCTGGATTCTCCAGATGTGCCCCGCCGTAACGCAGTCGGGGATAGTCCCTCATCACACTGCCATCCGGGAGTTCGATATTTTCTTTCGCGTATAGCTGAACGGCCAGGGGCGCAGAGTAGGTTTTCTCCTGCCGCTTTCGCAACCCGCTGACCAACTCATCGAACAAACTGATAACTTCAGCAGATTGGGTCGTACCATTGCCCCCGGCAGAATCCTCGAGCACCGGTCGGAAATGAATCGAGTCCAATAGCGCGATGGCCAGATAGAACCCCAGTACCACCAGCGTCCCCATCCCTACCCGACTCCGTACGACCTGGCGCCATGGCCTTCGGAGGTGCATCTTACGGGACGCGTAGATCCCGAATAGAATTGCGACCAGCATAAGTAAAAAAACCAATGCATCGGTCCACAGAATAACCAACTGTGAAATCATGACAGGCGCACCCGGGGATCGACGATCGTGTAGGAGATATCTGTCATGATCAAGCCGAGAATGTAGAGAACGGACCCCAGAAATACCATTGCCCTGACAATAGCAAAATCCTGGCGGTTGATGGCATCAATGGTGTAACTACCCAGCCCGGGGATTCCAAAAAATGATTCCGTGATCAGACTCCCCATAAACAGCAGCGGTAATACCACTACCACACCGGTTAAGATCGGAATCATGGCGTTCTTGAGCACGTGCCTGAACAATACCCGGGTTTCCGACAGCCCCTTTGCCCTGGCTGTACGAACGTAGTCCTTGTTGATCTCTTCTAAAAACAGGGTGCGATACCAGCGGGTACCAGCCCCGATGCCACCGATTACTCCGACAATAACGGGAAGAATCAGGAACTTTATCGATCCCAGGCCAGTGTCATATCCCGAAATGGGCACCAGATGCATCAACTTGCTGATCAGATACTGGCCGCCGATGATGTAGAAAAGCCCGGAGATCGACATCATCACCACACAGAGCACCACACCCCAGAAGTCGATATAGGTCGCCCGGAAAAAAGCGATCAGCAACGCAAAGGTAATGTTTAAGAGCAGCCCGACCATGAGCACCGGCAACGCGATAGCGAGGCTGGGCCACATGCGTTGAGAAATGTCATAGCCGATATCACGCCCACTGTCGGATGAACCAAAATCAAAGCGAAACAACTTCAAGGATTTCTGAAAAAAAATGGTGTCGGTAAACTGCCCGGTACCGGTCGCCGATTGGTTATAGAGCAGCGGCAGATCATACCCCCTCTCCCGCTTCCAGTTCTCCACCGCTTCGGGGGAGACACGTTTTGCACCCAGATTCATTCTTGCCATGTCATCCGGGGAATTGACTACAAAGAACAACACAAAGGTCAGAATATTAACGCCGAGCAGTATGGGAATGGCATAGAGAATTCTCCGAATGATGTAGGCCGTCATCGTGCAGCACTCCGCTCCCGTTGCCGAAAAACTCTCACCGCAGGTATCGCGGAGGCAACCAGGGCGATGAACAGAAGCAGGATCGGCCACACGATGGGTGGATTCCAGTCACGTCTTTTCTGATCGCGTACTACCGGATCGATCCGCTTGTATTTCAGTGTATTGTTGGCCATGAGGTTGGGTTTCACGTTTTTGTACCAATCGTGATACAGCGAAAAAGCTTTGGGGAAAAAACCCCAGGCCCAAGGAGCATCCCGGCGCAGTATCTCCACCATCTCATCAATAGTGCGTTGTCTTTCCGGACCATTCTCCATATTCTTCATTTTGACGAACAGCGCATCAAATTCAGAGTTTTCGTAATTTGCCGCATTCTCGCCGCCATGGTCAATTTTGCTGTTCGGTCCATAGAGCATGAACAGAAAGTTTTCCGGATCCGGGTAGTCCGCATTCCAGCCCCACATAAATACCTGCCCGGTTCCTTTACGCATCTTTTCCTGGAACCGGTTGTAGTCGGACGCCCTGATAACCAGTTGAATACCCAGTTTTGTAAACTGCTTGCGCATCCAGTTCAAGCGCGCTTTTCCGTCGGGACCCGAGGAAGTGGTATCGTAATACAGTATCAGGGGCTTTCCTGTTGCCTCGTCTATACCGTTCGAATAGCCCGCCTGAACCATCAGCTGTTTCGCCACTTCGAGTCCCTTACGCCTGGGCTTCCCGTTTTTCAGGTCGTATACATAGGGATTGATACCTTCGTTTCCTGAGCGGTTACCAAAAATACCGGGAGGTATCGGTCCTTGTGCCGCTACACCGCGTCCATTATTGAAGATCGAGATATACTCTTCAAAATCCATGGCGATGGAGATTGCCCTGCGAAGGTGGCGGCTTCGATCGGAGTCTCCCCCCACCACAGGATCTGCCATGTTGAATCCCAGGTAAAAAATAGAAGTGGTCACCGCTGTCTGCAACTGGATACCCTTCTCTTTCATATCCTCTGTAAGACCCAACTCACCCTGAGCGGAGAACTGTACGGCCTGATCGAAACTGTCTGAGGAAATACCCGAGGTATCATAGTATCCCTGCAGAAATTTATTCCAATAGGGAATGGATTCCTTTTCCAGGCTGTAAGATGCCTTCTCGATAAATGGCAGCGGCTTTTCTGCGTCATCCAGTAATCCTGCCTCCTGGTCACCTGCTTCCCCCGTCGTCGGATAACGCTCTCCATGAAAGTTGGGGTTTTTTGCCAACACCATACGCAGATTGGGATTGTTTTCCTCCAGCATGAAGGAGCCGCTGCCCAGGGGATACCAGTTCAGCGAGATATTGCGTTCTCCCAACCCCGGCTGAGAATAGAAGGCTTCCGCCTCCCAGGGCATGGGAGAGAAAAAGGGCATGGCGAGCCAATAGACGAACTGTGGGTACTTGCCACGCAAACTGACTCTGAAACGGTAGCGATCCAGCACTTCAACCCCTTTCAGATCAAAGAGCCGCAGATCAAGCCAGTCTTTTCCAATGCCATTCGACTGTTTGAGTTGCTCGTATGCCAGGTCCGAGGCTTCCCCAAACTGAGAGAAACCCTCTATACTGTCACCCATGATACCGGCGATCGGTGAATGCAATGGGGGATGGGCGAGGCGTTTGATTTGATAAACGTAGTCCGCGGCCGTTACTTCCCGGCTGCCGGTTCGGGGAAAGTCCGCGAGCGTATTCACCACTGAAATGACGTCCTCGCCGAGGCTGTGATAGAGATACCCGCCCGCTTCGTCTTGTGCCAGCGCGGGGTGTGGCTGATAGCGCATACCGGGCTTGATACTGATCTCGTATTGGCTCACAGCGATACGTTCGTTATCGGCGTCTTCCGGCAACCGGTTCCCCTGATCATCGTAGTACCGGGCTTTGGGTACCTCTGCTGCGCCCAGCGGGACGAGCTCGTAGGGTCGTTTCAGGAAATGGTACTGAAGCAGCGGTTCGTAGATCTGTGCAATGAATACGTATTCATTCGCACTGTATGCCCTTACCGGATCCAGATGTTTCGGCCGTTCGGTAAAAGAGCTGTAGATGGTGTTGCGATGCTTGTCATCCCCCGGATAGGGGTCGTTCCATGCGCTGTCACCGCAAGCGCTCAGCAGAGCAGCCGAGAGCAGCAGGAGCAGCCAAAGTTTGTCATCGATGATCGGTCTGATACTAATTCCCATCTGAGACCCGAAAATATACTGGAGATCGGTTCATTTTAACTGTTACGAGTGTTTTTTTATCTCTGTTTTCTGTTAATTTATGCCACTTCCGTCCAACGACAGCTATCGAGGCTTTTTCATGGGTTTTTTACAAGACAAGCAAATTCTTATCACCGGCGTTGCCAGCAACCGTTCGATCGCCTGGGGAACGGCCCAAGCCTTGAGTCGGGAAGGTGCCAGCCTGGCATTCACCTATCAGACGGAAAAATTGCGGCCACGAGTGGAAAAGCTGGCCGCCCAGCTCGGATCAGACATTATACTCCCTCTCGATGTAGCGTCTGACCAGCAAATCAATGAGATGTTCCGATCCCTTGGAAAAGTCTGGAATGGTCTTGATGGCATCGTTCACTCCATCGGTTTTGCCCCCAGGGAAGAACTCGAAGGCAATTATGTGGATGCGGTAACCAGGGAAGGATTTGCAATCGCCCACGACATCAGTTCTTACAGCTTTGCCGCATTAGCAAAAAGTGGTCGAGACATGATGCAGGGCCGAAACGGTTCATTGTTGACTATGTCGTATCTGGGTGCGGTGCGCACCATTCCCAATTACAACGTAATGGGTATCGCCAAAGCCAGCCTGGAGGCTAATGTCCGTTACCTGGCTGAAGCCCTTGGTCCGGAAGGCACCCGGGTCAATGCTGTTTCAGCCGGCCCTATACGCACGCTGGCGGCTTCCGGTATATCAGGCTTCAAATCGATGCTCTCCGAAGCGGAGAAGAAGAACCCTCTGAGACGAAACGTGACCATCGGGGAAGTAGGCAATGCCGCCGCCTTCCTTTGTTCCGATCTGGCATCTGGGGTAACTGGTGATGTCCTGTACGTGGACTCGGGTTACCATATCCTTGGCCTGGTCTGAGAAGCTCGCTTGCAACCCGGACCGGCTTGATGCCGGTCCGTATTCATTCAGAACGGGTTACTGCTCAGCTTCCAGCTGACTGGCAATCTCAATTTTGGCATCGGCACGCAGATTATCCAGCAGGTGGTTGAAATAGGTGCTGCCCCGGGTCCGGTTCTGGGAGGATCGAAGCGTCTGTGCATCCGTGGTATCGCTCTCCTGGTCGAGACTGCCGTCCTTGACGCTGTGCAATGCTATAATCGCATAGTCTCCATTGGCCAGAGCCGAACCGGCGAATCGTGGATTCTCCCCATCAGGCCTGGGCATTCTGAACAGTTCCTGGCGCAGCTTGGGTGGTAGTGCGTATTGATTGCGATCCACCAGTCCCTTGGAAGTCACTTCCAGCCCCTCGGCATCGGCTACAGCGGACAGGGTATTGTCCTGTTTGACTATTTCGAGAATCTTCTCTCCTTTGCGGCTGGCCATCTCACTGGCTTTCTCACCCTTCAGTCTCGATGTAATCTCTTCTTTCACTGAATCGAGAGGGCGTACAGCTGCTTCTTCATGCTCGACCACACGCAACACCACCACATGTTCCGGTGCAACCTCGATGGCTTCGCTATTGTTTCGCTCGAATAGCACATCGTCACTAAAAGCCGCTGAAGTGACTTTACTGGACGCAAATACCCCGTCATTACCGTCGTGCTCTAACCAGTCACTGGTCTGAGTCGTCATCCCCAGGGCTTCAGCTGCGGGTTGCAGGCTGTTGGGGTCTTCGTAGGCCAGGTCATTCAGCCGTTCGGCATACTCGTAAAACAGACGCTCCGCTTCGCTCTTAAGAAAAGCGCTGCGTATCTCATCCTTCATTTCCTCGTAGGATTTCCCGGTCGATGGACGTATCCCCGTCAACTTGATCGCATGAAAACCAAAGGCTGACTTCACAGGGTCACTGACCTGGTCCACATTCAACCTGAAGACGGTATCCTCGAAGGCCTGATCCATCACCCCTCTCTCGAAATAACCCAGATCGCCACCTTGGGACGCTGAGCCTGAATCCTGAGAGAGCTCCCTGGCCACTTCAGCGAACGACTCACCCCCATTGATTCTCGACAACGCTTCCGTAATGGTTTTCCTGGCCTCTTCAACCACCTTGTCGTCAGCGCCCTCTTCCACACTGATCAGAATGTGGCTCGCTTTCCTTTGCTCCGGCGAAACGTAGGAATTCTTGTTCAGTTCGTAATAACCCAGAAGGTCTTCTTCCTCTGCAGCAAGGGTTTTGGATATGTTTTCAATGTGAAGATCCAGATACTCGACCTTAACCCTTTCCGGTGCCATGAACTCATTAGGATGCCCGTTGTAGTAGGTCTTTATCTCGTCTTCACCCACATCGGCGGCTTCCTGGAAGGGCTTGGACTCGATAAGCAGATAGTCGAACTCACGCTGTTGCCGGGTCAACTGTACCTGCCTTTCCATCTCCGCATCGGTAGTGAACTCTGAAGAGGTAACAGATTTTGAGAACTGTTCGCTGATCAGGGCGCGTCTGATTTGATCCTCAAAACCCACGGGGGTCTGGCCCCGGGACCTGAGAGCACGCTCATAAGCCTGCTGATCGAAACGTCCCGCGATGGTAAACCCCGGGATACTGACAATCATGGCGCGGACCATGTTGTCGCCGGCACCCAACCCCATGTTACTTGAGGCCTGAAGTACCAGCTGGTTCTGAATCATGGATTCAAGAACCTCTTCGCGCATTCTGGCTTCATCGATCAATTCCGGGCGGTAGTTTGCGCCCAGCTGCTGACGAAGCCGCTGTCTGAAATTTCTGTACCCGGTTTCAAATTCCCGGTCGGTTATTTCCTGCCCATTCACGGTGGCCGCAACCGGCTCGGATCCGACACCCAGGTACTCCTGGATACCCCAGAGTGCGAAAGGCACACTGATTAGAATGACAATGAACCAAGCGATCCAGCCCTGAGCACGTTCCCGGATTTGCTGAAGCATTACGTCTCTCGCAGTTTTTGAACTACATTTGGAAATAAAAACGGGGTATCTATGATACCCCGCTGTTATTCATTGTTGGCGGAGCGGACGGGGCTCGAACCCGCGACCCCCGGCGTGACAGGCCGGTATTCTAACCATCTGAACTACCGCTCCTCTTTTGGTGGGCGCTGCAGGGTTCGAACCTGCGACCCTCGCCTTGTAAGGGCGATGCTCTCCCAGCTGAGCTAAGCGCCCGGGAAGGCGGGCTAGTTTACGGCATCCTTCAACGCTTTACCAGCCTTAAAAGATGGATTACGTGATGCTTTGATTGTCATGGGCTCACCGGTCTGGGGGTTTCTTCCGCTTCGTTCCGCCCTCTCTCTGACACTGAATGATCCGAAACCGACAATGGAGACCTGCTCGCCATCCTTCAATGCTTTCGTGATTGCCTCTATCATGCCATCAAGGGCTCGGCTAGCAGCGGCTTTGGATACGTCAGCCGTATCTGCCATTGCGTCGATCAATTCCGTCTTATTCATGTATTCTTTTCTCTTCTAAGTTGAAAAACAGTCGCCTTGATATTTGCGGAATGGCGCTAATTGTGCGACTCGAGTGGATGCTGGAAAAGGCCAACTTTATACCAGCGATCCGGAAACAGTGTCAAGCCGGGATTACCCAAATGGGATACCCGGTGCCGTCACAGCCCGATTGAAGCCCCTGCTGCCTCTGTTAACCGGCGCTGAAGGCACCGGCGTTCGCCGGGCAATTTGAGTCGGCGATCAAACTGCCATCAGGGATGAAAACCTCCAATGACAGGCTTTTGGAACACTTCCGTGCCCGCTGAACCTGTCAGCCATTGTCAGTGACGTGTGAACCCGCTGCCTTTCTTGGTCGTTTTCTTGGGTGTTTCCACCTTGGTTTTTACCGCAGGCTCGGCTGCTGTACTCTCTTCAGCAACTCTGTGCTCAGGCGTTCGAAGTAACGCGCACTCCAGAACCTGATCGATCCAACGCACTGGCTTTATTTCCAGATTCTGTTTGATGTTCTTCGGTATCTCCACCAGATCCCGCTCATTTTCCTCTGGTATGATCACCGTCTTGATACCGCCTCGATGGGCAGCCAGCAGTTTTTCCTTCAGCCCGCCAATGGGCAGCACCTCACCCCGCAAGGTGATTTCACCAGTCATGGCCACATCAGCCCGCACCGGAATCTGGGTCAATGCGGATACCAGGCTGGTACACATCCCTATTCCTGCACTGGGCCCGTCCTTGGGGGTAGCCCCTTCCGGGACGTGAATGTGCACATCGTTCTTTTGATGAAAATCTTCCGGCAATCCCAACACGTCCGCCCGGCTACGCACAACGGTCATGGCAGCCTGTATAGACTCTTGCATCACCTCACCCAGTTGACCGGTATGGGTCAACCTGCCCTTACCAGGAACCAGCGCAGCTTCGATACGCAGCAGTTCACCCCCAACTTCCGTCCAGGCCAGTCCTGTTACCTGACCGACTTGATCGAATTCTTCCACCTCTCCATAGCGAAAACGCTTGACACCCAGGTACTTTTCCAGTGATTTGGGGGTAATCGTGATGCATTTGCCCTGCTTTTTCAGCAGTATCTGTTTGACCACCTTTCGGCAGATTTTCGAGATTTCCCGCTCCAGATTTCGCACACCCGCCTCGCGGGAGTAGTAACGGACAATATCCCTGATCGCGCTTTCCCGAATCTGAAGCTCACTCTTCTTGAGTCCATTGTTCTCTATCTGTTTGGGTACCAGATAGCGCATGGCTATGTTCACTTTCTCATCTTCGGTATATCCGGAGAGACGTATGACTTCCATACGATCCAGCAAGGCCGGTGGAATGTTCATGGTGTTGGCAGTTGCGACGAACATCACCTCAGACAGATCGAAATCCACCTCCAGATAGTGGTCCGCAAAGGTGTGATTCTGTTCCGGATCCAGAACTTCCAGAAGTGCAGAGGCAGGATCACCTCGAAAATCCATTGCCATCTTGTCAATTTCATCCAGCAGAAACAGCGGATTTCGGGTTCCGATCTTGGACAGGCTCTGGATGATCTTTCCCGGCAGTGCACCAATATAGGTTCTGCGATGACCCCGTATCTCTGCTTCGTCTCTCACGCCGCCAAGAGCCATCCTTAGAAACTTACGATTGGTGGCATGGGCTATGGATTGGCCGACCGATGTCTTACCGACACCCGGCGGACCCACGAGACAGAGGATTGGACCCTTGAGCTTACGAACCCGCTGCTGCACTGCCAGGTACTCAATGATGCGTTCCTTAACCTTGTGGAGCCCATAGTGATCGGCCTCGAGTACATCTTCTGCGACCTTGAGATCATTACGTATTTTCGAACGTTTCTTCCAGGGAACATTGACCAGGGTGTCGATATAGTTACGTACCACCGTTGCTTCCGCAGACATCGGTGACATGAGTTTGAGTTTGTTGAGTTCGGACTGGGCCTTGTGCTTGGCCTCTTTAGGCATTCCGGCCTTTTCTATCCGATTGGTCAGATCCTCAATCTCATTAGGCGCTTCTTCCAGTTCCCCCAGTTCCTTCTGGATCGCTTTCATCTGCTCGTTGAGATAGTACTCACGCTGATTCTTTTCCATCTGGCGCTTCACACGCCCGCGAATTCGTTTTTCAATCTGGAGCAGATCGTTTTCTGACTCCATCAGTCCCATCAGGTGCTCGAAACGTTTCTGTACGTCAGCTATCTCAAGTACGTTTTGCTTTTCGTTGAGTTTCAGCGACATGTGAGCCGCCATGGTGTCAGCCAGACGGCTCGGGTCATCGATGCTCGACAGGGAGGTCAAAACCTCAGGCGGAACTTTTTTGTTGAGTTTGACGTATTGATCGAACAGCGCAGTCGCCGAACGCATCAACACGTCCAGTTCCCGCTCATCCTGACTGGTATCCTGGGGGATCCGTGTGGTTCGAGCCGTAAAGTGTTCATCGTCGGCCAGAAATTTATCCAGCTTTACCCGTTCACTACCTTCCACCAGCACCTTTACTGTGCCATCCGGAAGCTTCAAGAGCTGTAGTATGTTGGCCAGCGTACCTACGTCATAAAGATCTTTAATTTTGGGATCATCGACTTCAGCACTCTTCTGGGCGACCAGAAGAATCTGTTTGTTATCCTGCATCGCCGTATCCAGTGCCTTGATAGATTTTTCCCTGCCAACGAACAGGGGAATCACCATATGGGGGTACACGACAACGTCACGCAATGGCAAGACAGGAGCGGTATTAGTGGGATCTGAAATCATTGTGGGTGTATTGTCATCTTGATCCATGGGTTACCTTCCTCCTGAAAGGCTGACTGCCAGCACTGGTGACACAGTGGCTCAACGATCGAAACGGGCCAGCTTCTTCGCCAGAAATGAGGCGGGCTGTTTAATGGTTCATAACAGAGTGACAGACACTCTGCCGATATATGTTTGTCAGGAGTTGAACCTTGGGGCGGTGGGGATGTTATTCAATACACCACCGTCACGATTAAATGAAAAAACAATGTAACTACTCACACCGCATGAGTGGTCTGTTCCGGAAGACGCCGTCAATACCTCCCTGCAGGCTTGGCTTTGGCATCCCTGCCAAAGACACTTCCTCCACAAACCACCCATGCGGGGTAACCTCTGGGGGGTGAGCAGTTAGAAAACAATCTCATCACCGAAACTCCGGATCGAGAACACGAGTTTCGAACAACCCCTGATAAGGGACGATAACACAGGTGTTAGGTGGTTGCTGACAGGCTTACAGCAAATTTGAGAAACACAGCCTGATATCTTGATCCGATACCGGGTAAAGCCGACCACTGCCAGCCAATGCCCCGGTATCGGAAATCCCGCTCAGTCGGACGCTGCCAACTGCTTTTCGCCACCATCGTAGATGATGTACGGATCGTTCTCGCCCATGATGACAGTTTCATCGACAACGACTTTGCTGATGTCTTCTTTAGAGGGTAGGTCATACATGGTGTCCAGCAGCACCTGCTCCATAATAGTCCTCAGCCCTCTGGCACCGGTTTTCCGCTCCATGGCTTTTCGTGCAATGGCATGCAGCGCATCTTCCCTGAACTCCAAGACACAGTCTTCCATCTCAAACAGTCGCCCATACTGTTTTACCAACGCATTTTTTGGCTCTGTCAGTATCATGACCAACGCATCTTCGTCCAACTCATCGAGGGTCGCAACCACGGGCAGGCGCCCGACGAATTCGGGGATCAGCCCATAACGGATGAGATCTTCCGGTTCGACATCGACTAGAATTTCACCCACCTTACTAGTCTCGTCCTTGCTATGGACTTCAGCGGAAAAACCGATTCCACCCTTTTCCGAACGGTCCCTGATCACCTTTTCAAGACCCGCAAAAGCACCGCCCACGACAAAAAGAATATTCGAGGTATCGACCTGCAGAAACTCCTGCTGCGGATGCTTCCGTCCACCTTGTGGCGGTACCGAAGCCACGGTTCCTTCGATCAGCTTCAGCAATGCCTGCTGTACACCCTCACCGGATACATCCCGGGTTATGGAGGGGTTATCCGATTTCCGGGAAATTTTATCAATCTCATCAATGTAAACAATTCCCGTCTGGGCTTTTTCCACGTCGTAGTCACATTTCTGCAACAACTTCTGGATGATGTTTTCTACGTCTTCCCCCACATAACCCGCTTCGGTGAGCGTTGTCGCATCGGCTATGGTAAAGGGTACATCGAGCATTCGGGCCAGTGTTTCCGCCAGCAGGGTCTTCCCCGACCCGGTGGGGCCAATAAGAAGAATATTACTCTTGGATATCTCAATTTCGTCCTTTTTGGTGCCTGCATCCAGCCGCTTGTAGTGATTATAGACAGCCACTGCCAGTACCTTTTTGGCACGTGCCTGGCCGATCACGTACTGATTCAACATGCTGTGAAGTTCTTGTGGCTTTGGCAGGCTACTTGCGGTTTTGGGACTACCGTCCTGCATCTCCTCCCGAATGATGTCATTGCAAAGCTCGACACATTCGTCGCAGATAAATACGGACGGGCCGGCAATCAGCTTACGAACCTCGTGCTGACTCTTACCGCAAAAAGAGCAGTAAAGCAGCTTGCCGTCATCGCCTCTCGTCTTATTGTCGCTCATTCACCCGTCCTCTCAGGTACTGAATCCTGCTAAATAACATCCGAAAACACTCGAAAACGAAACACTATCGGAATGGAATCGAACAGCATGCTCGTTCGATTGCTTGATTAAGGTTGCATCCCACTTTCCGTAAACTACAGTTCTATGCGCCGGGAATCAACAAGTTACTGTACAGCAGACCGCAATACCCCTCATCCATCCTCTCAGTTCACATCCTGAAAATGATGGTTTTGACGTCCGCATAGTCTTGAATATGATCTTGAATAGATTCAAATGCAAGTAATTGATCGAATTCTCCACTGAGCCTGACTCGAACCTGGGATCACTCTCAACGGGGCATCAAGACTCTGACGATACCTCTTCAAGCCCTGGCCGCCCGGATATCACATTGTCTACAAGACCGTACTCCCTGGCTTGATCCCCACTCATGAAATTGTCCCGTTCTGTGTCATTTTCGATCTTGTCCAACGGCTGACCGGTATGGGTGGACATGATTTCATTCAATCGATCCCGCAGCAACAGTATTTCTTTTGCATGAATCTCTATATCAGTCGCCTGACCCTGAAACCCCCCAAGAGGCTGATGTATCATCATTCTCGAGTTTGGCAGGCAATAGCGCTTACCCGCTTCTCCTCCCGCGAGAAGCAAAGCTCCCATACTGGCAGCCTGACCAATACACATGGTGCTGACGTGAGGCCGCACAAACTGCATGGTATCGTAAATTGCCAGGCCCGCACTGACAGACCCACCAGGGGAATTGATGTAGATGTGAATATCCTTGTCCGGATTTTCCGATTCCAGGAAAAGCAGCTGAGCAACGATGAGGTTAGCCATGTGATCTTCCACGGGCCCAACCATAAAAATCACCCGCTCCTTGAGTAGCCTGGAGTAGATGTCGTAGGAACGCTCCCCACGGGCCGTCTGCTCCACCACCATGGGAATCAAACCCAAATTTCTGCTGTTCAAACCGCCCATATGACTGATATCGGTCATGTCTATGATTCCTTTAACCCCGTTTTGCTGCCGGCATTCTGAGTGTTTTCAGCCGGTGGATTCATCAGTGCATCAAAATCCATTTGGCTGTCTTCAACTTTGGCGTTTTCGAGTATCCAGGTCACTACCTGATCCTCCAACACCATATTTTCCACTGATTCAAGCTCTTTCTTGTTACTGTAGTAATAGTTAATGACTTCCTGAGGATCTTCGTAGGAGCGGGCAAAATCCTCCAGTTTCCCTCGTACTCTGTCCGCATCTACCTTGATGTCGTTCTTTTTGATCACTTCGCCTATGAGCAATCCCAGGGAAACCCTCCGTTTGGCTTGTTCTTCGAACAGATTCAAAGGGAGTTCCATGGTGCTGGGCTGACCATTACGAGCCATGTTCTCTTTGGTCTGGTTACGAATGGCTTCCGCTTCCTGATTCACCAACGCTTTAGGAACTTCCAGGGAGTGGATATCAAGCAGGCCATCCATCGCCTGTTCTTTCACTTTAGCACTGATTTTTTCTGCCAGCTCATGCTCCATGTTGGAGCGGATTTCCTTGTGAAGATCCTCGATGACGCCGCTTTCAACACCAAAAGCTTTGACAAACTCCTCGTCAATCTCAGGTAAAACCGGCTCGGCCACCTTGGTCACTTTGATATCGAATCTTGCGCGCTTTCCAGCCAGCTTCTCGGCACGATAATCCTCAGGGAAATCAAGCTCGAGAGACATATCCTCTCCAGAATTCACGCCGATCAATCCGGCTTCGAAACCTTCGATCATCGAACCGGAACCCAGAACCAGAGGCACCCCATCCGCTGATCCACCTTCAAAAGCTTCGTCGTCCACATAACCCTTGAAGTCGATGGTGACCTGATCCCCATCCTGGGCTTCCCGCTCCACCTCACTCCAGGTAGTTCGTTGGGTGCGCAGCTTTTCAAGCATGTTTTGAAGGTCTTCATCGGTAACGCTGGCCATTGGCCGAGAGATAACCAGTGTGCTGAGTTCCTGAAGCTCGATCTCAGGCATCACCTCAAACACCGCTACATAGCCCATGCCTTCGACATCGGTCTTTTCCAGCAACTCTATCGCCGGCTCTCCCGCAGGGATCAGGCTTTCATGTGCCAAGGCCTCGAAGTAGCTGGCTTTTATGAGATCCCCAGCGACCTCCTGCTGGATCTGCCCCGAAAAGCGTCGACGCACAACAGACAGCGGAACCTTACCAGGACGAAAACCATCCAGCCTCACGTTTCGGGCTATCTCCTTCAGACGCTTGTCTACCGCCTCATCGACTTTTTCTGCTGGCAATTTTACCGTCATGCGGCGCTCGAGGCCTTCTTTCGATTCAACCGAAACTTGCATTAAAATAATCTCCGGCAGTTAGGGCTGCCCTGTTACCCGTTGTTACGATGATTCCTGATGACCCAATTGCCGCCAAGATCGGCAATTCCATTCAGATAATGGTGCGAAAGAGGAGACTCGAACTCCTACGGGTTGCCCCACTGGAACCTAAATCCAGCGCGTCTACCAATTCCGCCACTTTCGCTTTCTGTCGGAACACTCAATAAAGGTTATTCATCAGCCAGCCCGACATTATACAGGTGGCTGCTCCGGATTCTAATACCTCGGTGCTATTTTTTACGCTTCAAGGATCTATTCCGGTCTAATACCACCTGAAAATATCCTTGCAACACTGCCCCCCTAGATAACCCGGGAAAATCCGCTCCCCTGCCGCTCTGCAGGCAGATAAGTATCGAAAACCATACATATGTTACGAATGAGAAGACGCCCACTGGGCAGCACCTGGAGCCCGCCTGAGTCCATTCTCAGCAATCCATCCTGAACCATCCCCGGCAGCCGGTCTAATTCATCCGCGAAATATTCACTGAACCGAATATCCCATCGACTTTCCAACGATTTATAATTTAATTCAAAATTGCAGATTAACTGAGTGATCAGATCGCGCCTGATCAAATCATCCCTGCTGAGCTCGATTCCTCTGAACTGGGGCAGTTGATTACTATCGATTCGCGAATAATAGTCTTCCAGGGTGCGCATATTCTGGCTGTAAACTGCACCGATCATACTGATCGAGGTGATACCCATAGCGACCAGATCGCAGTCAGAATGTGTTGAATAGCCTTGAAAATTCCGGTATAGAGAGCCCTCCCGCTGGGCTACCGCGAGCTCATCATCAGGTCGCGCGAAATGATCCATTCCGATATACACATAACCCGCCTCTGTCAGATGCTCGATGGTGGTGTTGAGAATATCGAGTTTCTCACCAGGTGATGGCAGATCATCCTCCGCGATCCTGCGCTGAGGTTTAAACTTCTCGGGTAAATGAGCATAGTTGAATACCGATAGCCGGTCTGCCCCAACTTCGATAATACGATCAAGGGTTCGCACGAAACTATCTGCTGTTTGAAATGGTAAGCCGTAAATCAGATCGATACTCATCGAACGAAAACCGTACTTTCTGGCCGCTTCCAGCACGGCCAGGGTTTCCGCTTCTGACTGGATGCGATTTACCGCTTTCTGTACCCGGGGATCAAGATCCTGAACACCCAGGCTTAATCGATTAAAACCGATATCTCTCAGCAACTTAATCGTTTCAGCTGTCGCCTCTCTAGGATCTATCTCAATTGAGTATTCACCGGTATCGTCATCCAGTAAATTGAAATGCTCCCGGGTCACTTCCATGAGTTCCCGCATCTGATCGTGACTGATGAAAGTCGGGGTACCCCCGCCCCAATGCAGCTGCTCCACCTGGCGATCCCGGCTGAAAACCTCTCCCTGCATCGCAATTTCCCGATAAAGATGCTGCAGGTAACCGATTGCCATTCCCCGGTCTTTAGTGGCGATTTTGTTACAGGCACAGTAGAAACAAACGGTATCGCAAAAAGGAATGTGGAAATACAGGGACAGTGGTCTGCCTGTATGATTGCTCAGCTCGGCGGCTTGTCGATACTCTGACTGTCCGAATTTGTCATGAAACTGAGGGGCAGTGGGGTAGGAAGTGTACCTTGGACCGGCGTAATCATACTTGTTGATCAGTTCCAGGTCGAAAATCAGGGATTGATCCATTACTGGTCCTCGTTTGCATCGAGCCCACACAGCTCGAAAATCAGGGATTGATCCATTACTGGTCCTCTTTTACATCGAGCCCACGACGGTGGGTCTCATTGATTTGCTTGAGAAGAATGGCAAAAGGGATCTGGTCCGCATGAGCTTCCACCACCTCCATGAATAACAAGTCCTCGCGACCGAAAGCGTACCGACCCTGGCGCATCGCCTGGTACACCTCTTCGATTCCCTGCTCAAGCACTTCTAAAAACACGGGGAACCGGCCGGTTTCACCAATCTCTTCCATGTCATACAGGAGGCATTCCCTGAGATCACCTACTTCGAATCGGGCCTGCTCAACCCATTCGGCATATTCTTTTGCATTTCGTGCCCGCTGCAATGCCATGCTGCTTCCACCCTCACCCTGCCGAGTTTAAGTCATTCAATTGTTCTGCGGTCAGAAGAAAAACACCCTCACCGCCCTGTTCGAAATCAAGCCACAGAAATGGAACTTCAGGAAAATGGTCCTCCAGGGCGTCCCTGCTGTGCCCAACTTCGACGATCAACACCCCATTAGGTTCAAGATAATCCGCTGATTCCCTCAGGATACGTTTTACCAGATCGAGACCATCCACTCCTGCTTCCAGACCCAGACGGGGTTCCCGGTGGTACTCGGGGGGCAACCCGGAGAGTTCGTCAAGACTCACGTACGGGGGATTGGAAACAATGAGGTCATAACGACGCCCGCCAAGGGACTGAAACAGGTCGGACCTGATGGCTTCGACCCGGTCCTCCAGACCATGACGGGCGATATTGGTCCTGGTGACATCCATTGCACCGGAAGAGACATCCACCGCATCCACGCTGGCATCCGGCAGGCTGTGAGCACAACCAATGGCGATACAGCCGCTGCCAGTGCACAGATCCAATACCCTGCTGACGGAATCCAGGGGGAGCCAGGGTTGAAAACCTGCCTCGATCAACTCAGCTATCGGCGACCGGGGCACCAGCACATTTTCATTGACAGAAAACGTTAACCCTGCAAAAACAGCTTCACCGGTGAGGTAAGCGGCCGGCAGCCGCTCCTGGATTCGACGAGTCAGGATTGAAAGCACCTCATCTCTTTCCGTCCGGGTCAGACGGGCATCCAGATAGGCAAGGGGCAGATCAGTTTCCAGGTGCAGCACATGAAACACCAGCATGACCGCCTCATCCAGAGCGTTGTCCGTGCCATGCCCGAAAAAAAGCCCGGCCTGGGCGAATCTACTGGCACCCCAGCGTATAAAATCCCGAATGGTAGAGAGAGCTTCTGTTTCCTGTGTCATCGGATAGTCGGCGCGGGGAGTGGAACATCAGGGTAACACCTGTCTGTCCAATACCTTCAAACCGGCCATGATAGCTGATTTAACCACCGGGTGGTAAAGCAGCCTGTAAAAAAGTTCCTTCAACACTGACACGATCTTTTGAAGGAAGGGTACTCAGACAACTCCAGGCACTCTGTTGACACCTCAATCTAGAATGTCTGTCGCTTCTTACAGATTCCGGATATCGAACAAACAGGACGGCAGACAGTCTGATTCCTGTAGCAACAGGAAATCACGACTTATGAACTTCTTCAATACCCTGAAATTTCAGATAGGTGCGGCATTACTGCTGATTGTAGTGCTTTTTACCGGTATCGTAGCCAGCAGTCTAAAAGACATGGAACAGCAGCGTAGTTACAGTACGCTGTTGAACATCACCGCAAGGCTGGAACAGACAACTTCGAGCCTGGTGTCCCTGGGGATGAACTACGCAGGCCACGCCCCCGTCAATCCTGCCGGCTATCGCCGCGATGTGATTCTCTACTATCGGGAAATACAGTCCAGGGCAGATCTCTTCGAAGAGATTACCCATGGTTTCATGACAGAAAATTTCTCTCCCTCACTGGTCAACCAGACTACTCCGTTTACTCCGAAACTCGACCCTGATGCACACGAGGCAGTACAGATCATCGAAGACACCTGGGCTGTTTTTCGTACCGGTTTGATGGAGGCCCTGGGAACCGATAGTTCCGCCCCCGGGCTTGAACGAGCTGCTCAGTTCATCAATGCCAATCATAAACCCCTGAGTGAAGCAATACAGGACCTGCGACAACAGATCGAACGTCTGGTGGAAGAAGGCCAGACGAACATGCTGAGAATCCACTGGGGCATGCTGCTTTCAGTCGTTGCCGTTACTTTCGGAATACTCACGTGGTTCTTTGTTGCCATTCTTCGCCCCCTCGACCGTGCGGTCACCGGATTCCAGAAAGTTGCCCAGGGCGATTTTGGATACCAGGTGCCTACTTCCGGGAACAATGAACTGACCTGGTTGACCGGCTCATTCAACCAACTGTCAAGCCGCCTGCACGCAATTTTTCTACTCATAGATCGTATCCAGGAAGGATCCGATATGGATGAAACCCTCTGCTTCGTTGCCGATCAGTTCCCCCAATTACTTCCTCTGGACTGGGTCGGTGCACTTTTTATGGCCGGTGATGATCGAACCATAAGTTTGGAAAGGAGCTACCGTGATGGTAAACCGGAGATTTCCCAGCGGTGTCGATTTCGACTGCAAGAGACCCTTTTGCAACAAGCTCTTCAAGAAGCCGAGCCGCTGCATGTCCCGGATATGAAACGTACTGCGGAGGAAAACCCTGGGTATCAGTTTCTTAATTTTCTCACGGAGAGAGGTTTGCGCGATGCGATATTTCTTCCGATCACAGACCAAAGCCCGATTCCTGGTGTTCTGGTTTTTGCCACCCGAAAGCCCGACTCCTACTCGGAGGAACACCTCGAACTACTCACTAATATTGCCAGACTGGTTACCCATAGCTTTGGCCGGACCCTCAAGCTGTCCGAACATGCCCGTCTGGCGTCGATCGGTGGATTCGCTTCCGGAATAGCCCATGAGATCCGAAGCCCCCTGTCCACCATCGGAATGGCGCTGGATTACCTGCAACAATCGGAACTCGCCGCTCCAGCAGAGAAACGGGTAAGGCTTGCACGTCAGGAAAGTGAGCGCATGTCGAGGCTGCTCGAGGAGATTCTTCTGTACGCAAAACCATTGAAGCTTGAGTTGCAACCCCTGAGCCTGGCATCTCTAATTGGAGGCTTTATCGAAAATTATGAGGAAGTTGCAGCAAAAAATGAACAGCAGATTGAACTTCTGACAACAACAGAGGAAACCGACATACTGGGGGATAAAGACCGCTTGCAACAGATCTTCCTGAATCTCTCTCAAAACGCCTTCGATGCTTCTCCTCCAGGCAGTGTGATCAAGTGGCAACTCCGTAGCGACCCCTCTGCTCGCATGGTAATTCTACAAATTCAGAACCCAGGCGTGGGTATACCTGATGATGTTCTACCCCGGCTTTTCGATCCTTTTTTTACGACCAAAGCGACGGGAACTGGTCTGGGTCTTGGAATTGTCAAACGGATGGTGGATGCTCATGGGGGGGAGATCCAGATAGATTCACAATACGGCGAAGAAACGGTGGTCACCCTCCATTTCCCCCTGAACTGACGCCGTTAGACTTCTGAACAGATTCAAGATTTCCCAAGTCCAGGTCATCCTGAACTACATAGGCAGTAAATACTCTTTGCTGTCGAAAAGAAAAACCCGACGATCAGCCAGTGCAATCGTCGGGTTTCAAGAGTGTCTCACCAGACAGGAGCGTTCGGGTGCTTAATCCTGATCAGGCAAACCCAACAGTCTGCACCGGAAGAGCATCAGGCTGCCTGGGTTCTCGATGAAGATATCAGATCACCCTTGGGAGTCTGATCTTCCGCGATACAGCCCTCTTCTTTGAGCCCACCTCTATCGATCAGTTGAGCCAAGGTTATGCTGCCGAGAAAGTTGAATATTTCATTACTCAGATCGTCCCACAGATTGTGGGTCAGACAACGCTTTCCATCCTTACAATCCTTCTTGCCACCACAGCGGGTAAACTCAACCCACTCATCCACTGCGCATATGATGTCGGCAATTGATATTTCCTTCGACGGACGACCCAAGTAGTAACCCCCACCAGGACCTCTAACGCCCCGTACTAGCTTCTTGCCACGCAGACAAGCAAACAACTGCTCCAGATAGGACAGTGAAATACCCTGTGTTTCGGAGATTTCCGCCAATGTCACAGGCCCGTCTCCATCCTGAAGTGCCAGATCCAGCATTGCGGTTACAGCATAACGCCCTTTGGTCGAAAGTCTCATGATTAAGTTCTCTTTATGTTCTACTTAAAAGCCAATACCTAGTTAACCACTAGGTTATAAAAGTAGCTTTATCCACGAATTTTGTCAAGTTATATCGGTGCGGGAAAAAAGTGCCGTTGTCAACAGACCTGGGGCAAGCTCGCAGGCCGTCTTTGCAGCCCTTCTGCCGGCTCGTCCAGTGTAAAACAATGCCCCCGTTGCACACTGTAGGACAGCCACTTTGACAGGAACAGATTGATTTTCCACTTCTGTTCCAACGTGGGCCGTTGCAACCCCGTATTCATTGGCAGTGCTTTCTGCTTCAGTTCTACCACTTCTGCCTGACACGAATCATGATAGATTCTGACCCTGGCATCCGGGTCGGGCTGCTGACCCGCATCGAGGTCAAAGTAGTAGGTGAGATGGATCAAAGTGGTGTAGGGCGTCTGTTCCAGCACCTCCAGGTACAGATCCATCGCCGTGTCATGTCTCGAGATGTACAGTCCTTCCATCTCCCGGAGATTCGGAGATAACCGCATCAAATGTCCGAAATTCTCGTCGCACAGATCCATTAACCACCCTACCGTCGGTCGGCCCTCAAACAGAGGTTTCAACAACCAGGGATAACAGGGCATTCTCATTTCAAATAACCCGGGCACCGCCTAATAGAGTTTTTTTTACAGTTCAACCAGCCTACCTCCTCGTAATTTTCTGGGCGCTTCACCTGGGCGATGCTCCCTTATCGACCAGAATACAGGGGTATGAAGTCCCCGGATACTTTCGCTTGCGGTGCTTTGATTATATCAGGGCACAAGCAAACTACCCCTCTCAATCCCACTATTCGGCAGTCCGAAAACATCGGAGAAACATCCGGGGTATCCATTTCACCGCACAATCCAGCCGCTGCACGACTACTCGATAACTGATAAAAATAGGACGACACATAGTTTCCGAGGCCCTAAGTCTTCCGATGAGCGGCTTCCCAGTGGCGTATCATCTACGAACATAAAGTGCCCGCAGCTACCTTTTCCTCCCTCAGGATGCCCTCAATACCACCACGGTGGCAGCCAACAAGTCGGACATAAAAAAAGGCCGGGAACAGCCGGCCTCTTTCGGATCAGCAGTTAAAGGGTTATGACTGGGCGCTTTTACTGGCCTCTGCAGCAATCTGCTGGTGAACTTCTGCCATATCGAGTTCTCCAGCCTTTTCCAGGAGCCCCCTCAGACCACCTTCGGGCATTGCACCGGGCTGACTGAATATGATCACCTTCTCTCTGAAGATCATCAAAGTAGGGATGGAACGAATATTGAAATGGGATGCTATTTCTTTTTCGTCTTCCGTGTTGATTTTTGCAAATACAATATCCGGATGGTCTTCAGATACCTTCTCATAGGTAGGTGCAAATGTGCGGCAAGGTCCACACCAGGGTGCCCAGAAATCCACAATCACGAAGTCGTTTCCACTCACTATTTCTTCGAAATTGCTTTGGTTTAATTCAACAACGGCCACGGGATTCTCCCTGTAATTGGGGTGATCTTTTATAAGATTACGTAATCATATCAGAAGCTTCTAATAAATACATGGCTTAATGACAGCAACGCCTGCACAACCCCTGCGGTGAAAAGCAACACAGCAACAAGCGACTTAGAGTTTACTCGAAATATACCCTCTATTTCTATGACTTTAATGAATATGCAGGTATTTTGTGATAACTGAAACAATCACCAACTTGTCAGTGAAACAGGTACTGCGGGGCACTATGAAAAGGAGAAAAGACTGAGCAGTCCGGTGACGGATCAATCTTCAAGCTAATCCATGATCCGTACAGAGTTGAAGGCCGGTGCCGGTAAAACCCGAGATGTGGGAACTGGTAACCGGAAACACCCCGAAACGGGGTGTTTCCGAAATCTGCAGGTGGGCGAAACAGTGTCCTTAAACCTTAAGATCCGACAGCTCATTGATTCGACCGGAACCACGATTCAGTCCCTCAATGAATTGGTGAAACCACCCCCCCAAATGATGGGAATCGGATGTTTCTCTCCGAGAAGGATCACCCCACCTGAGTTGATCGTCAACCTAAGGCGGTAAAAATACTGTCTCGAATCTCGTTAACACCGCCAACTCCTGCAATCTTATGATGCTTGGGGGCATCGGGATCACCGGAAGAAGCCTGGCCTGCGTAAAACGCGATCAGCGGCTCTGTCTGATCGTGATAAATCTTCAAACGGGCTTTAACGGTATCCTCCTGATCATCATCACGCTGTATCAGGGGCTCACCGGTCTCGTCGTCCTTTCCTTCCACTTTGGGTGGATTGAAAACCAAATGATAGGTTCGGCCAGATGCCAGGTGAACCCTGCGACCGGACATACGCTTGATGATCTCATCGTCCGGCACGTCGATCTCGACCACCGCATCAATGACTACTCCCGCATCTTTAAGCGCTTCTGCCTGGGGTATGGTGCGTGGAAATCCGTCAAACAAAAACCCGTTTACACAATCGCTTTCCTTGATGCGCTCCTTCACCATTCCCATGATGATATCGTCAGACACCAACCCACCTTCATCCATGATTTTCTTGGCTGCAACACCCAGCTCACTGCCCGATTTAACGTGAGCACGCAACATATCACCGGTGGATATCTGGGGAATCTGGTACTTTTCCTTGATGTAGTTGGCCTGTGTCCCCTTACCGGCACCGGGACCTCCGAGCAGAATTACACGCATCAGTTCACTCCTTAGCTGTTGATTGGGATTTTCAATTGCCGGGAGTCTGCCACAGACCAACACGGAAGACCACTCGAGTATCCGAATGCGCAGATACAAACTCTTTATGGAATCCGTGTAGAAAACACGGAAACAACCCGCCGGCCTACCCCAGCAACCTTGTCTCAGTACTAAAAATAGAGCCTGATCAATCAACTAAGCACTATTGTTCAGTTTTTCTGCTCGGTATCCCTGATCGTTCCCCACCCACAGCCCATCAGAAATCTCCGCCGGATACCGGGGGCTTTTTCCACTACCTCGTGATTACTCGAGATGGAAACCTGCTCGATGATACCGGAGAAGAGGGATTGACCAACCGCTGAGACCGTCTATCCACACAGGCTGGACTAAGGGCCTCGGAAATCATGTATCGTCCCATAATGCGCGGGGTATCAGCTCAGATCCAAGGCGCAGATGAAAGCACATATCATTGATTATGCAACTGAATCTGCAACGCAGACGATGTCCATGGATGGACTAGATTCACGCGAGGCAGGATGCCGGTAGTGATAGCTGAGGTGAGAGAGAAGGATGGGATGATTCATTTTTTCCGCGGCCCTAATACGGCATGCCCGACCTGTGGGGCTACCAGACAGACCGGCGGGCGACCACCGGTCTGTGGACGGAGCAGATTCAGTTGGCAAGACTCAGCATCAATTTATTCAGGCGATGAACGAAGCCTGCCGGATCTTCGAGTTGACCACCCTCTGCAAGAGTAGCCTGGTCAAGCAGCACAGCGGCCAGTTCCCCAAACAGATCTTCGTCCGGTTCCTGATCCATTTTTTCCACCAGCGGATGTCCGGTATTTACCTCGAGGATCGGTTGTGCTGCAGGTGCGTCCTGTCCCATCTGTTTGAGCACCCGCTGTAGGTTGGCGCTCATGTCATAATCCCCTACCACCAGGCAGGCAGGAGATTCGGTGAGACGACTGCTGATGCGAACCTCTTTGACTTTGTCGCCCAGCGCCTTGGAAATACGTTCTACCAACCCCTTGTGTTCCTCTGCCTCCTGCTCCTGTTTCTCCTTGCCCTCCTTGTCTTCCAGTTCTCCGAGATCGAGCTGCCCCTTGGCAACCGACTGCAGGTGTTTTTCCTTGTAGTCACTGAGATGTGACACCAGCCATTCATCCACCCTGTCTGTCAGCAGCAGGACCTCGACGTCTTTCTGCTTGAAAACTTCCAGATGGGGACTGTGAAGTGCTGCCCCATGATTATCGGCGGTAATATAGTATATTTTTTCCTGCTTCTCCTGCATACGCTCGATGTAATCTTCGAGAGAGACAGTCTGTTCCGTACCCTCCGACTTGGAGGTAGCAAAACGAAGCAGGCCAGCAATCTGTTCCTTGTTGGCAAAATCTTCAGCTGGCCCTTCCTTGATGACATTACCAAACTCTTTCCAGAACGCCTGGTACTTTTCGGCTTCGTTTCTGGACATTTTATCAAGTACGCCCAGTATACGTTTCACATTTGCCGAGCGAATGGTGTCAATTTTCTTATCATGCTGAAGCAACTCACGGGACACATTGAGCGGTAAGTCATCGGAATCCACGACCCCTTTGACGAAACGCAGATAGTGGGGCATCAATTTGTCTGCTTCATCCATGATGAACACACGGCGAACATAGAGTTTTACCCCGTGCTTCTGTTCACGGTCCCATAGATCGAACGGCGCACGCCCTGGAATATAGAGCAACGACGTGTACTCATTATTTCCTTCGACCCGGTTGTGCACATGAGTCAGTGGATCCTGAAAATCATGACCGATATGCTTGTAGAATTCGTTGTACTCTTCATCGGAGATATCCGATTTGCTGCGCATCCACAGTGCCGTTCCCTTATTGACCTGTTCCCATTCGGGTGCTTTCTCTTCCTCCTTGTCTTCACCTTCACCTTCACCTGCTGCTGGAATCGGTTCGCCGAGCATTTCAATGGGAATGGAAATATGATCGGAGAATTTACTCACGATACTGCGCAAACGGAAGGGTTCTGCAAACTCCCCTTCCTCGTCTCGGAGATGCAGGGTGATACTGGTCCCCCGCTCCTGCTTCTCGCAGGTCTCTATGGAATAGGCCCCTTCACCGGTGGATTCCCAGCGGACACCGTGTTCGCTGCTCAACCCGGCACGGCGTGTCTCCAGTGTGACTTTGTCTGCAACAATAAAAGCTGAGTAGAAACCCACACCAAACTGCCCTATCAACTGGCTGTCCTGGGATTCTTCACCACTCATCGATTCCAGGAACTTCCGGGTACCCGAGCTGGCAATGGTACCGATGGTCTCGCCTACCTCCTGCCGGCTCATACCGATACCGTTATCCACTATGGTGACCATTTTTCGGTCCGTATCCACTGAGACCCGGATTCGGAGATTTGCTTCATTCTCGTAGAGGGCATCATCGGTCAGTGCCTCAAAACGAAGTTTTTCAGCGGCATCAGATGCATTGGATATCAGTTCCCGTAAGAAAATCTCCTTGTTACTGTACAGAGAGCGTATGACCAGGTTTAAAACCTGACTGACTTCTGCCTGAAATTCCATAGTCTCTTTGTGAGCATCGACTGTCATGGCTGTTGTTGCCTCCTGAAGCAAATCTGACACTTGAATTATAAACCTTGAATATCCCTCAAAACCCACAGTACAGTTGCGCGGCATCCTCAGATGCCATCATTTTCAAAGCTGTGAGGCCTGAAAACAAAAGAACCGGAGAATTATGCTTCCCGGTTCCGTATCCGGGCAGATTCCAAAAAAGAATGCTCCCGAATACTGCCTGTCGTGTAAGTCTCCTGCAGGGTTGACCAAGAAAAGTGGGGACGGCCCGAAGAAAAAACAAGTATTAAAGTGGTTGAATTTCTCATTTGAGCCCGGTGCACACCTTCGAATCAATAACCTTCCCTCTTCAAGCCAGACGACATTCTACTATTTTACCTATACATACAGTATGTTAAGTAGTTTAATACTGAGAATGGGCAAGGCGCGCCATGACGCCGGCTCCCACCTGATAAGCGGTGAAGAGACCATCCTGTGTTTCTCAGAATACACCCCCTCATACTGCGGCATTTCTGAACTTGCTCAGGGTCTCCTTAGGAACCTCTCCACAAGAAAGCGAGCCGCTCGCATCCATGCCCTGCCTGTGGTTGAATTAGACGTTTTGTGGCGCAGACATCCGGAGCTCAGCTAAATGAAAATCGATCAGGTTCAGTCTCATCCATTTGCAGATCAGCGCCCTGGCACTTCCGGGCTCAGGAAGAAAGTCAGTGCTTTTCAGCAGCCTCACTACCTGGAAAACTTCGTACAGGCCATCTTTGAGACCCAGAAGGACCTCCAAGGGGGAACCCTGGCGCTAGGTGGCGACGGACGATACTACAACCGCGAAGCAGTACAGATCATTCTCCGACTGGCTGCCGGTAACGGAGTGTCCAGAGTCCTGGTGGGACAGGGTGGACTTCTATCTACCCCCGCAGCTTCCTGCGTGATTCGCAAATATGCCGCCCAGGGCGGCATCATCCTTTCTGCCAGTCACAACCCTGGTGGGCCTGACAAAGATTTCGGAATCAAATTCAACGTAGCCAACGGAGGTCCCGCTCCCGAGAAAGTGACCCAGGACATCTACGACCGCACACTGCTGATGAGTGGCTACCGGCAAGTGGAAGCCCCAGACATTGACATCGATACTATCGGGCTCAATATGCTGGGTGAAATGCAAGTAGAGGTTATTGATCCCATTGTAGATTATGCCCATCTGATGCGTGAGATCTTTGACTTCGACGCGATACACCAGCTATTCAATTCCGGAATCTTTCAGATGCGTTTCGACGCCATGCACGCAATCACAGGCCCCTATGCGGTGGAGATTCTGGAGCGAATGCTGGGCGCAGAGCCTGGCACTGTAATCAATGGCATTCCAAAAGAGGATTTTGGGGGTGGCCACCCGGATCCCAATCTGGCTCACGCACAGGAGCTGGTGGAACTGACCCAGGGCTTCGATCCTGTTGACTTCGCCGCGGCCTCCGATGGAGACGGTGACCGCAACATGATTCTGGGAAAAAACTTTTATGTCACCCCCAGCGACAGCCTGGCTGTGCTGGCCGCCAATGCCCACTTAATACCAGGTTATCGGTCGGGAATTCCCGGCATCGCCCGCTCCATGCCGACCAGCCAGGCCGCTGACCGGGTAGCAGAGAAGCTGGGTATCGAATGTTACGAAACCCCCACTGGCTGGAAATTCTTTGGCAACCTGCTGGATGCCGGAAAAATTGCTGTCTGTGGTGAGGAAAGTTTCGGCACCGGCTCGGATCACGTCCGGGAAAAAGACGGTCTTTGGGCAGTCCTGGCCTGGCTCAATCTGCTGGCGGTCAAACAGCAGTCAGTATCCCAGATTCTCAACGATCACTGGCAGCAGTTCGGTCGCAATTATTACACCCGACACGACTATGAGGGTATCGACAGTAACGCTGCAGAAGCACTGATGGCGAATCTGCGGCGCCTTGTACTGGATATCAAAGGGAAACGGCTGGGCAGATATAGGGTTGAGTATGGGGACGACTTTTCTTATACAGACCCGGTGGATAACAGTGTTTCCGCCAATCAGGGGATTCGTATCGGGCTCTCTGGGGGATCCCGAATCGTGTACCGATTGTCGGGCACTGGCACGGTGGGGGCGACACTGAGAATATACCTGGAGAGCTTTGAACCCGACCCGGAAAAACAAAACCAGGAGACGGCTGCAGTCATGGCACCACTGGTTGCTCTCGGACGGGAGCTGGCCAACGTGGAAAAACACACGGGACGCACCGAGCCGGATGTCATTACATAGATTCTCATTGATGCCATGGGGTACCCACCCCAGGGCAGGGCCACTGGTGTGTACGTTGAAACCATTGCAGGTTATCCCGGTATCACTGAATAGGGGCCGCGGAAATTAATAAGTATCCAGAAATTGCGCTGTATTTT
>JAAELC010000649.1 GCA_024227135.1 Gammaproteobacteria bacterium | reverse complement strand
TGGAGAGCGGATCGCGCTGCAGGGCGGTGAGCAGCGTCTGTGCCTGGTCGTTGTTGGCGCGCGCCAACGGGACCAGCACCCGGCTGGCGGCCCAGGTGGAGAGTTCGCCCCGGCAGATGGCGGTGAACAACGCCTCGGACAGGCCCTGCACCAGGCTCAGTCGGCGGTTGACCCAACTGACATCCCGACCGAGTTGCCGGGCCACCTCCCGTTGCGGAAGTTCAAATCGCGTGATCAGTTCCCGGATGATGGCCCCTTCTTCGATCGCCTCCCAGGCGCGTCCCTGAACGCGGACCAGGACCATCAGCAAGGCTTGCGCGAGGGGACAATCCCACAGCTCTATCTGGGCGGTATCCCGCGACAGACGGCGCAGGGCTTCGATGCGCAGATAGCCATCAATCAGCACCCAGCGGTTGTGCTGCTCGGCCACCGCCACCACCGGGACCAATTGACCGTTTTGCTCGATCGAGCGGGTCAGACGGTCGACCACCCGGGGCTGTCGCATCCGCAGTGAAGCAAAACGCAGTTCCAGCTGGTGTAGATCCGATTCCAGGGTTTGGGTGTCAAAACGCTTCATGCCTCAAACCCTACTCGCCCTCAGACCCTATGGCGATAAAGTCCTCATTGGCAAGATGATACTAAAACGATCTTAACCTCACGATAGTAAAGCGATTTTTACCAGCCACGCGTTCTCATTGGCAAGATCGTCACCGGTGACAGGAATCATTCGGTAAGTGCCTGTTTCAATGGAAAATAGGGGCGTTGACACGTCCTCATTGGCAAGATCGAACCCAGGCGGCCGGGGCGCTTTGAGCTGTCTGGCCTGGTCTCGTTCTCGTTGTTTATCCCGGTTGCGAATCACCGATTGGGGGTGTTGACCTCGATAGGCCCGCCAGTAGTCGGGATGGCGGCACCACTGGCAGCTGGCCTGAACATCGTTGTCCCGATAGTCCGGATCGGTAGCTCGCCGGGCTTTCTGCCAGCGGCAGCGCAGAATTTCTGCTTGGGGCATTGAGAACGGGGGTGAAAGAGTTTGTGACAAGCGGCACAACGTCGCTTTTCCATGCCAGGCCTCTCTTCGACAGGAATCGATTCCGATAGTCTTGGTCGGAACGCTTATATCAGTAAAGACAAAGAGATTCCCTGCGGCGGGGGGGGGCAGAAATGGTGAGTCGGGCTAAGACGAATGCAGCGGTGGTCTAGGTTGGTGAGCAGGGTTCGGGTCAGCCGGTGTGAGCGTTAAAGCATTATAGTACCAAAGTGATTATAATCAGATTCCATACAGCCTTATTGTATGCAAGTACTGCGTATATAGGCACAATTGAATTGACAATGAAAAAAAAGTTTGGATCAACCAAGAGCTTAGTGCATCCGTTTCTTGTTTTGAGGGCTTTGACTAATTGCAATTTGCATAACGGGAACAGATTCTCGCGATTGTTACCATTCCGGCTGTGGTGCCGGTGGTTTTGCTCGTCTTCGTCCTCCGCCACTTTCTCAACGAGTGGGCCACAGATAACTGGACACGTGACCATCTCACGTTTGTCTCGACCCTTGAAGACAAGATCAGTGCCGACATCGCACAGGCTACTGGGCTGATTCGATTTGCTGCAGCATCTCCAGAGTTTTCTGCGCTTCCTGAGTTGGCGCGTATCAACCGTGCCATCAATGGATTGCCTGAACATCTCGACTCCGGCAAGCAGTTCATGCTGGAGTTACTGCGTACCCAGGGACGACTCGCTGTTGTCTTTGTGCTGACCCCTTCGGGTGATCATTACATTTCCCATCCATTTAGGGTTCAGAAATCGTTGAAAAAGTACAACCTTGCTGACCGGGCCTATTTTCAGAAGGCCTCCCAGAGCCGTGATCTTGTGGTTTCTGACAGCTTTGTCGGGGCTGATGGAGTCAAGGCTGTTGCGATCGATATGCCGGTGCTGGATGCTAATGGAAAGATCATCCTCCACTTGGGTGGGGTCATGCATCTAACTCATCTGTCGTCTGTGCTCGCACCCAGGAGTATTTCACCTTTCAATGAAGCAGTAATCGCCGATCAACGAGGTAATATCATAGCAGCGAACGATCCGAATCATTTGAACATGGAATCCGTCGATTTGCTGGCATCTCATCCCAGATTCAAGAATGTCGCTGACTTTGGTAAGCCAACGCAAGTGGGTATATCCAAGGTCGGTATTGTCCGGGTTACAGACTCGGCTGGTGCTCAATGGCTTGTTTTTGACACCAAAATGGAACCCGGCTGGCATCTCTTCCTGTTGCGGCGACTGGACTACTTACAAACTGAAATTGCACCACAGGTTAGAAGTGTAACTATCCTTGCTGCCTGCATCCTTCTCTTGCCTAGCTTGCTAGCTCTATACATGGCGTTGTACTTCGGTCGTCGCTGGAAGATTGCAGATACTGCATTGAGGGAAATAAATGTAGGCCTTGAGAGGTGCATATACGAACGAACTGCGGAGCTACAAAAATCCGAAACGCGCCACCGCACCCTGTTTGAGTCAACCGCCGATGCGGTCCTGATTCTTAACCGGCAGGTATTTATCGACTGCAATCCAGCTGCATTGAGAGTATTCGGCGCCAATGACCGTGCAGAGATAGTGAGTGGGCATTTAAAGGATGTTTCTTCCAGCACGCAGATAGGCGGAGAAGAGTCATGCATTGCGGCTGATCGATATATGGATCAGACATTGGTCTGCGGCAGTTGTGCCTTTGAGTGGATTTATCGTCGAGTCGATACCAGTGCTTCTTTTTTTGCCGAGGTGCTGTTAAGCCGGATGGATTTCGAGGGAGAGACACTGATCCAGGCAACGGTGCGAGATATCACCGAGCAGAAGCAAGCCGAGGCCCGCCTGCAACTGGCCGCTAGTGTATTCACCCACGCCCGCGAGGGTATCATGATCACCGATGCTACGGGTACTATCATCGAAGTCAACAACACCTTCAGTGTCATCACCGGCTACAGCCGTGAAGATGCAGTCGGCCAGAACCCACGCATCCTCCAGTCGGGTCGCCACACCCAAGACTTCTATGCCGCCATGTGGCAATCGCTTGTTGAAAAAAGTCATTGGTATGGGGAGGTCTGGAACTGCAGAAAGAATGGTGAAATTTTTGTGGAAATGCTCAATATTTCCGCCGTGCAAGATGCAGCTAGCGAGACGAAGAACTACGTCGCCCTGTTCACAGACATCACTGCGATGAAGGAACACCAGCAACAACTCGAACACATCGCCCACTACGATGTGCTCACCGGTCTTCCCAATCGCGTCCTGTTGGCTGACCGCTTGCAACAAGCTATGAACCAGAGTGAACGGCGTGAGCAATCGTTGGCTGTAGCCTATCTTGATCTGGATGGCTTTAAAGCTGTCAATGATACTCACGGTCACAAAGTGGGTGACGAGCTGTTGATAGCACTTTCACAGCGCATGAATGAAGCCCTGCGTGAAGGTGATACGCTTGCCCGCATCAGCGGTGATGAGTTTGTAGCGGTACTGGTGGATATGGAAAAGACTATCGACTATGAGCCGGTATTGACGCGCCTGCTGAAGGGAGCAGCTGATCCGGTCACTGTAGGGAACGCAACCCTGCAGGTTTCCGCCAGTATCGGTGTTACGCTCTACCCGCAAGACGGGGGAGATGCCGATCAGCTCATGCGTCACGCCGATCAGGCCATGTATGTGGTCAAGCAGGCGGGCAAAGACCGCTATCATCTGTTTGACGTACATCAAGACGCAGCCACCAAAACCCAGCGAGAGAGTCTTGATGCTATTCACAGTGCCCTCGACCACCAAGAGTTCGTGTTGTACTACCAGCCCAAAGTGAACATGAAGAACGGTGAAGTAATCGGTTCCGAAGCCCTGATACGCTGGCAGCACCCAGAGCGTGGTCTAGTACCACCTGGAGACTTCCTGCCCATCATCGAGAATCACCCTGTCAGCGTGGAACTGGGCGAATGGGTCATCGACACCGCATTAGCGCAAATGACAAAATGGCATACCGCAGGGCTGGATATCCCCATCAGCGTGAATGTGGGTGCTCGCCAGTTGCAAGAGCATGGCTTCGTACCGAGGCTATCAGCGGCACTCGCCAGGTATCCTGACGTAAAGCCCGGCTGGCTGGAGTTGGAAATACTGGAAACCAGCGCACTGGAAGACATAGCCGAAGTTTCATCCATCATGCATGCCTGCCGCGAGATTGGGGTGAGCTTTGCACTGGACGACTTCGGTACGGGATACTCTTCATTGACGTATCTCAAACGCTTGCCTGCCGACTTGTTGAAGATTGATCAGAGTTTTGTGAGTGGCATGCTGGACGATCCGGATGATAGGGCTATAGTGACGGGTGTAATTGGTTTGGCTGTTGCTTTCAAACGCGAAGTCATTGCGGAGGGAGTGGAGACCATTGCTCACGGCACTCAACTGCTGCCAATGGGCTGTATACTTGCTCAAGGGTACGGGATTGCCCGGCCGATGCCAGCGGCAGAAATGCCCGCGTGGATATCAAACTGGCGCCCGGATGAGGCTTGGAAGGGATGATGCTCTCATTCACGGTGATTTTCCAAACAGAGGCGTGAAGTTTACCAACCTGAGTGGTGGCTTTCGGGGTATAACAGCTTTTTTTCCAGGCAGTGTGGGCAGCATCAGGTTGACTCTTGACCTGGCGGCTTCCCTGGCCTGGGTTCCGCTGTGCGTTTCAAGCAAATCGAGTCGGCAGAAAGTTTTGACAGGACTGTCTGGTTGGATACTGTCTAAAACTGGGAAGTCGAGATTTACAGAATCTGTGGTGATGCTGCCAGAGTCACCGACGAGATACTCACCCACCGGAACGACAAGGCTGCATTGAGTCGGCAGTATTGTCCCGATCCCAGGCTCCGGCACCAGCGGTTCTGTTCGGCTGATTTTGCTTACAATCCCTCCCTAACTCAGGAAACTGCAGCGGATCTGCTGGTCAACAACAATCATTCTCAAACAATATGTTGTATCAGCAGCCTTCGCCAACCATGCGCGTTTTGGTCGCCATCGATACGGTAAGGTCTTAATGTGTTTGATGCTCTGAAAACCGTAATCTTTCTGGGAAAAACCTCTACAGAAAGTGGGATTTGCCGAGAATACGCGGTTCAAACGTTATGCCATGGCGGTATTGAGAACTATTCAGGGATTTTTGATACCTCTCTACTATAGGGAATATGATATCTTTTTCCTACGAAAGAAAACGTTTGCGCAAACGTTTTTATTTTGCTACTTTTACTGCTAGCCAACGCTGCTTGAGGGAGAGAGCGATGAAAAAAGCTGTTCTACTGAATGCACCGATTTCACGTGTGGTTTCCCTACTGGGCCATGGGGACTATTTATGCCTCGGCGACGCTGGGCTACCGGTTCCCGATGGAGTAGAGCGTATCGATCTGGCGGTTCACGCCGGTCTCCCATCTTTTCTTGAAACCCTGTCCACGATCACCAGCGAGATGTACGTCGAACGCGCCGTGGTTGCCACCGAGCTTTTGGAAAATCAACCGGAATTCTATGCCCGGATTAGAGAAGTGATAAAGCATCTGGCGCAGGAGCAAGGTAACGACATTACTATAGAAACGGTTTCCCACGAGTCTTTCAAAGACCTCACTCGTGACTGCAAGGCGGTAGTGCGTACGGGAGAATGCACGCCTTACGCCAATATTCTTCTTTATGCTGGCGTTACCTTCTGATGCTACCCGGGAAGGGACACTGAGATGACTGCGTTGCTTGAACTCAAAGGCGTGGACAAGGCATTCTCCAATGTCCGCGTACTCCAGAAAGTCGATTTTGTCATCAAGGCCGGCCGTGTCGTTGCACTTGCCGGTGAAAACGGTGCTGGTAAATCGACGCTGATGAAGATCATCACCGGTATTTATCGTCGCGATGCTGGCACCATGCGATACCGTGGAAGTGATGTGCAGTTTACCAGCGCGCGGCAGTCGATGGATGCCGGTATCGCCATGATCCATCAGGAACTCAACTTGTTACAGCAACTCACAGTCGGTGAGAATATTTTCCTCGGACGCGAACCAACCGATCGTATGGGCCGCATCCAATGGCCTGTAATCAAGGAGAGGTCACGCTACTGGCTAGGCCAACTCAAACAGGACATTAGTCCTCTTGAGTTGATCGCCAACCTGAGCATCGCTCAACAGCAGATGGTGGAAATTGCCCGAGCGCTGTCAATGAATGCCGAATTGATCATTATGGATGAGCCTACCGATGCCCTTACCGACGTGGAAACCAAGATTTTGTTCGACGTGATTGGCCATCTTCGTGAACAAGGCAAGGGCATGGTCTTTATTTCCCACAGGCTCGGTGAAATTTTCCGGATGTGCGATGATGTTGCCATTTTGCGCGACGGCGCGATGGTCCACCAGGGTCCCGTTTCGGAGATCGATGAAGACGAGTTGATTCGTCATATGGTCGGACGCGAGCTTTCCCAGCAGTACCCCTATGATGGGGTCAAGCCGGGCCCGGTGCGCCTGAAGGTCGATGGTGTCTCTGCGCATGGCGTGTCGAACGTATCCTTCACGGCTCATGCCGGCGAGGTCGTCGGATTCGCGGGGTTGGTTGGTGCGGGCCGTACGGAGCTTGGCAAAGCGATCTTTGGCGCTAATCCGACAACGGCGGGAACCATCGAAGTCGATGGCGCTGCAACCCGTTTGCGCACCCCTCGAGACGGCGTGGGCGCCGGCATTGGCTATGTCACCGAAGACCGGAAACACGAAGGCCTTATTCAGGCCCATGGATTACGCAGCAACATGTCCCTGATCGGTTTATTCCGGTTCTCCGGGTTGCTGGGTGCATTGGACAAGAAAGCGGAAAAAGAGACTATCACTGGCTACATCGACGCCTTTTCCATCAAGACCCATGGCATCGACGCAATGGTTTCCCAGCTTTCGGGCGGTAATCAGCAGAAGGTATCCATCGCTAAATCCCTGCTTGCAGAACCTCGCATACTCATCCTCGATGAACCCACCCGCGGCGTCGACGTTGGGGCCAAGCGTGAAATCTACAATCTCATCAATGAGCTTAAATCGCAGGGCCTTTGTATCCTGCTTATGTCATCAGACATGCCGGAGTTGCTGGGAATTTCCGACCGCATCCTGGTCCTCTCGAATGGCCGCCTGACCGGATCGTTTAGTCGCGACGAGGCCGACCAGGAAAGCATCATGCGCTGCACGGTCGCAGGATTAAAGGAAGCAACAGTCCAATGAAAATCAAAGAATTCGCCCTCGAGAATATTCCTCTAATCGGACTTGTGATCCTAATGATTCTCGTGTCATTAGCCAGCCCGAGCTTTCTCAGTGTAGACAATTTTCTAAACATTCTGCGCCAGACATCAATCAACGCGATTATCGCCATGGGCATGACTTTCGTCATCCTCACTGCCGGCATCGATTTGTCAGTGGGCTCGATCCTGGCGTTCGCCGGTGCTGTTTGTGCCAGCATGATCGGCGCGGATACGCCCTTGCTAGTCGCACTGTTTACAACCCTCGCCATCGGCGCGGCACTTGGTGCCGCTAGCGGATCCATTGTCAGTTTCTTTGGTGTGCAACCGTTCATTGCTACTCTGGTTGGCATGACCATGATCCGCGGTGCCGTCCTGGTCTATACAGATGGTCGACCTATCTCGACCGGGGATTTTGAGGTCGCCAATGCGTTCTACGAGTTAGGTGGCGGTTATGTGGCGGGCATCCCGATTCCTGTGATCATCGCCGGTGTCGTTTTCCTCGTCTGTTGGTATGTGTTGAATCATACCCGCATGGGCCGTCACGTCTATGCCATCGGCGGTAATGAACAGGTCGCCAAGCTGGCCGGCGTCAATGTTTCTGCGGTCAAGATCACGGTTTTTGCTATCAGCGGCGCCCTGGCAGCTCTGGCGGGGATCATTCTTACCGCCCGTCTGGAATCGGCCCAACCCACGGCCGGCTTAGCTTACGAACTTGATGCCATCGCTGCGGTCGTGCTCGGCGGGACCAGCCTCATGGGGGGGCGTGGGCGCATTACCGGAACCCTGATCGGCGCCCTGATTATCGGCGTGCTCAACAATGCGCTGAACATCATGGACGTCTCGTCCTACTTCCAGATGATCGCTAAAGGGGGGGTCATCCTTCTCGCGGTTGTCCTTGATCGTCGCGGTAAAACAACCGAGTAATCTCAATCCACAAACAGGAGACCTATCATGAAAAAGCTTCTTCGACTGGCCGTCGCTACCGCGGTCCTGGTCGGGTCCACCACGTCGGCCTTGGCCAACGACACCCTGGCGCTGGTGGTATCGACCCTGAATAATCCGTTCTTCGTGACCCTTAAAGAAGGTGCAGAGGCGAAGGCTGGCGAACTCGGCTACAAGCTGTTGGTCCTGGACAGCCAGAATGACCCGGCCAAGGAGTTGGCCAATGTGGAGGATGTGCTGAACAAGAAGATCGCGTTGATGATGATCAACCCGACGGATTCCGACGCTGTGCGCAGTGCCATTCGCGCGGCTAACCGAAAGAAGGTTCCCGTCGTCACCCTCGACCGCGGCGCCAACAGTGGCAAGGTGGTCTCACATGTTGCGTCCGACAACGTCCAGGGTGGCATGATGGCTGGCGATCTGGTCAAGAAGATGCTCAACGGTAAGGGCAAGGTGGTCGAACTGCAGGGCGTTCCCGGCGCATCCGCGACTCGTGACCGGGGTGAAGGCTTCAACAAGTCCATCAAGGAAGCAACGGGTATCACGGTTGTCGCCAGCCAGACCGCCGACTTCGACCGTACCAAGGGTCTGAATGTGATGGAGAACATCCTCCAGGCGCAGCCTGAAATCGATGCCGTTTTCGCCCAAAACGACGAAATGGCCCTGGGTGCCATCAAGGCCATTCAGGCCGCCAAGCGAGACATCATCGTGGTCGGCTTCGATGGTACCGACGACGCTGTGGCGGCGGTGAAGAAAGGATCCATGCTGGCCACGGTCGCTCAGCAGGCGGGAAGGATTGGCTCCATCGGTGTTGAGACTGCCGATATGATCCTTAAAGGCAAGACTGTTCCTAAGTACACGCCTGTTCCCCTGCAAGTGATTACCAAGTAAACCGGGGCTGCACCAATCAATGGGGGAGGGTGAGGGCCGCTTCGGCGTCAGCCCCCTCCTTGCAACGAAGCTGAGGAATTATGAGCAGTATCAAAGATGTGGCGCGGGCGGCGGGTGTTTCGGTTTCGACGGTCTCGCATGTCATAAATGAAACTCGTTTCGTCGCGCTCGAGACCAGAGAGAATGTGGAACGGGCAATCCGGGAACTCGGTTATCAACCCAACTCTTTAGCTCGCGCCTTGAGAAGCAAGCGTACCAAGACCATCGGTATGTTGGTCACCAGCAGTACCAATCCATTCTTTGCCGAGGTGGTGAGTGGTGTGGAAGAAGAGTGTTTTCGCAGGGGTTACAGTCTGATCCTCTGTATTTCCCGGGATCAGCATGGCCGCCAGTTGACCTATCTCAATATGCTTATGCAGAAGAGAATCGACGCCCTGGTAATCATGACCGTCAGCCGCGATCCTGATTTCCAGCAGGCATTGGGTAGTCTCGGTAGTCTCCCTAAGGTGATCCTGGATTCAGAGCCCTTCCCCAATGCCTGCGCAATTGGTGATGACTCCGTTCTCGGTGGCCGTCAAGCCACCGATTACCTTATTGAGCGCGGTTTCAGGGAAATCGGTTGTCTGACGGGGCCTCAAAACCATCCCCGGTCTCGCGATCGGTTCTGCGGATTCGAAAAGGCAATGGGTGTGGCAGAGCAACCGATCAAAATGGACTGGATTGTTGCCAATGACCTCACCGCCCAAGGCGGATACGAGGCCATGACCCGGATTCTCAATGCCGGTCCACAACCCCAGGCAGTGTTCGCCTTTAACGACCTGATGGCCCTGGGAGCTTATCGCGCGGTCATGGAGCGCGGTCTTTCCATACCGGACGATATCTCAGTTGTCGGCTACGACGATCTGGAGATCGCCAAGTTGCTGTTTCCCGCACTGACCACGATACGGCAACCCAGTTTTGAGCTTGGCCTCGAAGCGGCGCAAATCCTGATTCGTCATCTGGAGAATAAGGTTGAAATACCGCCTCAGATTCAACTGATTCCCAAACTCATCATCCGAAACTCGGTCCTGTAGATAGAGAGTTTTCTTATGTCCATCGCCGTCTTCGGCAGTATCAACATCGATCTCACCACCTATAGCACTCGCTTGCCCCAACCCGGTGAAACTTTGCATGGAGACCGCTACGCCATCGGCCTGGGCGGCAAGGGGTGTAATCAGGCTGTAGCGACATCACGGCTGGGTGCACCGACAGCGTTGATTGGTCGGGTCGGGCAGGATAACTTCGGCGATACTGCCCTCGCTGAGTTAGATCATCTCGGTGTTCCGACGGATGGTGTCTTCGTAGATGCCGGCGCAGGCACCGGTATCGCTGTCATCGGCGTCGATGCTCAGGCACAAAACAGCATTATTGTAATTGGCGGAGTCAACATGGCCATCGACGACTCTGATATCGAACGCGCCCACGATCAGCTGGTAGCGACCGATGTGTTGCTTTTACAGTTGGAAGTACCCCTCGAAGCCGGTCTTGCGGCTGCTGATATCGTTCGAGCTAAGGGGGGCAGCGTGATTCTCGATCCCGCACCGGCACCCGCTGGCGGCCTTTCTTCTAATGTTCTTGCGCGAGTCGACGTGGTGACGCCCAACGAAACGGAGACCGAACTCTTAACGGGTCTGCGCCCGACTGATCTCGAACAGGCCAAGGTTGCCGCGGAGCGGATTCGGGCTGATGGTGCGGCGGTTGTGGTGATCAAACTTGGCGCCGATGGCGTTTACTACCAGGGCGCAGATACTGATGGTTTCGTCCCGCCCTTTAACGTTGCCAGTGTTGATTCCGTCGCGGCGGGGGATTGCTTCAACGGTGGCTTGGCCTTCGCATTAGCCGAGGGTCAGACACTGGGCAACGCGGTGCGCTTCGCCGCAGCCTGCGGTGCGCTGTCAACGACCAGGATCGGCGCGTCAGCTTCCGCGCCCGCATTGAAGGAAGTACTGGATTTGTTGGCGAAGCAATAGTGCGAAGTGTGGACGTAACTGCTCACTCCCCAGAGATTGCCCCGCATGGATCGTCTATGGAGGAAGTGCCTTTGACATGGATACCAAAGCCTGGCCTACAGGGAGGGATTTACGGCGTCTTCCGCAATGGATTGCTTGTGTAGGGTGAGTAGTTACTCTTACCTTCCGTTTCTATCCGCTGGTTTTCCGTCAGGCCGGGCTTCGATGGTGAAACTCATCGCGGGATGGAAAAAGCGATGCCGTATTAGATTTCCTTTGGCATGGAACTGCCCAGAACACCACAGATTCCAGCACCCAAAACCACCGATGTAAATGCCACAATATCCAGATAGGAAAGCGGTGCATTTCCGAATCCGAACCTGGCCAGTAGTGCGATACCAAGACAGACCATAATCGCTCCGGTTATCTGCCTGCCAGGGGATGCCGGAATCCCCTCTCGGCGGCGGGAGCGCCGCTCAAGGGGTGACAACAGCAATGCAAGGGGCACCAGAAACACCAGCAGTACGGCTATCCATAGCGGTCTTGTCAGCCACCAGGTCACGCCGCCTGGTTCAATTTCCAGGCCGACACCTCCCGTAAGATAGAGTAGTGAAACAAAAATGATCATGATGGTGATATGCCAGAGATAGACAGTCATGATCATACTGTTGATGAGTACCGTCGCAGTCCATAAACCCAGACGTTCCAGCTTCTGTCTCATCGGCGCTTCCAGTGCGAGTAGCAGGCCGAATTGAAACAGGCCGAGTGCCAGAATAGTGATTTTGGGAGGTGTGGAGTTACTCAATCCCGTATCAGGTGAACCCACCATAGCAAGGGGATATGGCCCGATAAATACCAGTAAGGTGAGTGCCAGCAGTCCCAGGGCCGAGTAAACCATAAGGTGGGTCCTGCTATTGATACGATCATCCCGCCAGACATAGCCAAGGTGATGTACCGCGAGCCAGACGGGAACATAGTTGACCCATCCGAGCCAGCGTAGATCTGCAGCGAAAAAGGCGATATCGATCAGCAGGGCACTACCGGCAAACAAACCGAAAGATCGAAAGCCGTATCGTTGCCAGAGCAGGTGGGTGGCAGGGGCGAGCAACACCACCATGATGTAGATGGCTAGAAACCATGTGGGTATCAAGGACGCCTGGGAAGTATATTGAATCACTTCAGGGCTGGCATCGAAAAGATACATGATCATGCTGATGGCAGCCCAACAGGCGACCAGGACAAGGAGCGGAGTAACCAGCCTGTTTAACCTTCCCGCCAGCCAACCCCCATAGCCGATTCCTTTTCGGTGCGCGCTTTCAAGGGATAAGGCATTGGAGTAACCGCCCACGATAAAGAATACGGGCATGACCTGGAATACCCAGGTCAGCCACTGGGTTTGGGGATGGCTCTTCAGGAGAAGCCCGAATGCAATGCTGTTATCGGTGAAATAGAAGGTGGCTATCAACCAGTGACCGACAATGACGATCAGAATGGACGCGGCACGGAGAAAGTCAATATATCGATTCCGTTCAGGCGGTGTTTGAGCCGCCAGTTCCCTGGCTTGTGACCAAATCCGCATCGGTATTCACCCCGGTCTTCCTATTCGATAAAGCCTGTTCGTTCCTGCTGAACAACAGAAATTTCAGGTCCGAAAAGTTTGCACTCCTGAATAAAGTATAGAATCGGACCAGACTTTTTTGTAACTGACAGATTAACCTGGGTTTCTTCTTCGGCATCGCTGATGGTGCAACCATACTGCGCTATTGCTGCTATTGCGGGAATGAAAGGTGGGTTGATCGTCCAGGGACTCTTTGGTGTACACTGCCTGTAAGCCGTCTAAGCTGAGGTTTGTTCCACACCACGGGCCTTAAAAGGGTACACACGCCTGTCCTGGGTCAGTCGCCAGGAGTCCGGGTGCCTGCAAACCAGGGGGATCAACTCAGAGTGGGTAGATGTGCTGTGATTGGGTTTTGCAGGTTGTCATCAATGAACAGTTTTGGCAGGTTTGCAGGGGTATTGATCGGTAGTCTGATCACCGGGTTGATGGTACGAACCTCCCAGGGCACCATCGCCCAGACCCCCCTGTTTCTGGTTAACACCGTGAAACCCAACATCATGTTCACCCTTGATGATTCGAGTTCCATGGCGTTGGAAGTGATGCCGGATGACGGATGGACGACGGTTGTATTTCCATTGGCCGCCGCCGTGTATGCTCCCGATCAGGCTGCGAATATACGTTTACCCGATACCATCGTTACGGGGACGGACGATGCAGGAAACGAGATAAAAACCAATGCCTATAGCAGGCGGGCCCGCAGCAACTCGGTCAACCGCATCTATTACAATCCGGCTCTTGAATATGTCCCCTGGTCCAATCCGGACAGTACCTTGATGGACCCGGCCAATATTAACTGTGCTTTGCATAATCCGGTGGTACCGGCGGCGGGGTGTCTACCCCTGACTGAAGAGTATGCTGTCCCGATCGCACTCTGGCAATCTTACGATGGGGACGGAACAGCCGGTTACCCTCCCGTGTACCCCAATGGTATATCGGTAGGTTCGAGAACTTACTGGCCGGCGGTTTATTTTCAGTCCAATGGTGTGGAGAGCAGTTGGAATCCGGCCGATTACACGAAGGTGGAAATCCGCTCGGGCGCAACCTATACCGGCAGTGAAAACAGGCGGGATTGCACAAATGTGCCTATCTGCACCTATGAAGAAGAGATACAGAACTATGCAAACTGGTATACCTATTACCGTTCCAGAATTCTGCTGGCCCGTGCCGGTATCGGCAGTGCTTTCAGTGGGATAGCCAAGGATTCGCAGAATATCAATAATAATTTCCGAATCGGTTTTGCCGCTATTAACTCCCCTGGGAAAACGGTTGATGGTGTAGCCAGCGCCGGGACCATTGTCAAAGGCGTGCGGCCTTTCGTGGATTATGTTGACGAAGCAGGTTTGCCTGTCAACAACAGAACGGAGTTTTTCGAGAACCTCTACCAACACCCACTGAAAGGTGACACACCATTGCGTCAGGCACTGGATGATGTGGGCCAGTATTTCCAGCGTGAGGACAACAAGGGACCCTGGGGTGAATATCCAGGGACGGAAGATACCACTCCGCAATGGAGTTGCCGTCAGAGTTACAACATCCTGATGACCGATGGCAACTGGAACGGTGCACCTTCCCGGGAGACGTCTGTTGACGGTGCGTTAAGCCCGGTCAACGGTGACGACACCGCTGGACCGATGTATAGCTATGGAGAGCAGCAGTACCAGTATACACCCGAGCTTCCGTTTTCCGACTCGCAGAGCGAGACCCTGGCTGACGTTGCCATGTTTTACTGGAAACGGGATCTGCATACGACTCTCGACAACAATGTCCCCGTGGATCCGATCGATGATACCGGGGTGTCGGTCGGTGAATTGGGAGTAGGAGGAGAGGACTTCTGGCGCAGCACGGAGAATCCCGCATTCTGGCAGCACCTGGTCAATCACATGATCGTACTGGGCCGGTCCGGAACACTCGACCCTGAATCAGATCTCCCCGCGCTGACAGATGGCACCAGGTCGTGGCCTGCCATCGTGCCGGACGGTCCGACGACCATCGATGATGTCTGGCATGCAGCGGTCAACAGCCGGGGGGAGTTTCATTCCACATCGAATGCCCGGGAACTCGTTGACAGCATCAAGGCAAGTCTCGATCGTATCGTGAAGGGGCCGGTGAGTTCAGTCATTGGTGTCACCGACAGCACGAGCAGTTTGAACACGGACAGGACCCGTCTATATCGGGCTGGTTTTGACAGCACCCGCTGGATGGGTGAACTGGCCGCTTTCGAAGTGGATGAACTGGGAGTACCCGCCCCGGGACCCTTCTGGTGGGCCGGGCGGTTGCTGGATCAACGTAACCCGGACAGCCGGGCAGTCTTTACCCACGACGCGGCGGACAGCGACGGTGACGGCCATCCCGGTGTTGAATTCCTATGGAACGAGCAACTGCCTGGATCCGTCAAGGAACAGCTGGATCATCATCCCGGATGTGGACTGGGTCCGGAGCCCTGCCTGGGAGAGCAGCGACTGGCTTATCTGCGGGGGGATAGAGGGTTTGAACAGGCCAACGGCGGTCTTTTCCGCAATCGTTCATCGGCTCTGGGGGATATCATCAATTCCTATCCCCGGGTTCAGGGACATAAAGATTTTGGTTACGGTGTGCTGCCGGGAGAGGAAGGTACCCGTTACACAGGCTTTCGTAACAGTACGGTCTACAACAACCGTCCTGAGGTGGTATTTATCGGTACCAATGAAGGGAAGCTTCATGCTTTTCATGCCACCACCGGTGAAGAGCTGTTTGCCTACATACCTGAAAGTATTTTTCCGGAGCTTTGGCAGTTGACCGATCCGGGTTATACCCACCGGTACTTTGTCGATGGTAATCCGGTCATTGGGGACGCCTTTGTCGATGGCACTTGGAAATCCATACTCGTGGGCACGTTGGGGGCAGGGGGCAGAGGGGTGTTTGCCCTGGATGTGACCGATCCGGTGAATTTTGATAAGTCCGATGTGATGTGGGAATTCGGTGGGGCTGAAAACCAGGCGGTCAGTGTCAGCACCCATGATGGTGATCTTGGATACAACATCAGGCAGGCTTCTATCGTCCGTCTGGCCAATGGCAGATGGGCTGCGGTTTTCGGAAACGGGTACGAATCAGAAAATCACAGAGCGGTACTGTATATCGTCGATCTTGGGGATGGTTCCCTGATTCGCAGAATCGATACCCTCGCCGGTGATCCAGGGCAACCCAACGGATTGTCAGCACCCGTGGCCGTGGATCTTGATGGTGACAGGATTATCGATCGATTTTATGCAGGGGATCTGCTGGGCAAACTCTGGGTATTCGATGTTTCCGGTTTCAGCCCTGGCGACTGGGGTGTCTATCATACCCATGGCGGTTTTCCGATGCCGCTGTTTGAAACCAGATCGACAGATGGGCTGATTCAGCCCATCACTGTCATGCCCCAGGTACAGCCTCACTCCCAGGATGGTGTGCTGATCTATTTCGGGACCGGCAGATATTATGCCGATGGTGATCATGGGCTGGTTGCCGGTAATCCAGGATTCAAGAACACTTTCTACGGCTTGTGGGACGATTTCAATACCGATGTTTCGGCATCGGATATTGGAAGGCACAGGCTGCTGGAACAACGGGTTACCCATGAATCCAGGACAATCAGCCAGCACGGCAATTTTCATCGGGTTATTCTAGACGGGGATGGAAACGCAACCGACAATCCGTTTCCGGTTGATCTGAGAGTCAGCTCGAACAATGAGATTGACTGGTCTACCCACAAGGGCTGGTACATGGATCTTGAATCACCGGTACTCGAATGGGAAGGCGAACGGGTGGTCCATGATGCCCAGCTGATTCAAAACAGAGTGGTTTTTCACTCGGTTATCCACTCTTCCGATCTTTGCAATGGGGGTTATGGTGGTTGGATGATGCAGGTCGATGCAATGGATGGTTCCAGGCTCAACAGAACTCCCTTCGATCTGAATGAGGACGGCACGTTCGATCATGGGGACAGTGTAACGATCTGGGTCGACGGGATAGATGGGAACGGGGAGCCGCTCCGGCAGAAGGTTCCGGTTTCTGTCTCAGGCAGGCAATGGCAGGGGCAGTTGGGTTTCCCTCGGATTCCTCCGGCAGGCAATATACAGATCCCTCTGTTCGAGGGACTCAACCTTATCGCTTATGGCGCCGATTCCCATATGACAGCCTATGACCTCATCCAGGCACTGGGTGGGCCGAGCGACATAGTAAGTGTCCAGAGACTCGATCCGTCAACCGGTGGTTACCAGCGCGTGGAATACGCTTCCTCGGGGCACCCCCAGGGTGAGGATTTCAATATTGTCAACGGTGAGGGTTACCTGGTACGGGCCAGAAGAGATCGATCGATTGCTTCCGACATCCAGGGAATCTGCCCGTCTATCGATCTGCAGCAGGGTTCGAATTTAATCGGTGTTCTGTGTGAACCTCAACATGCCACCGCCTATCAGTGGATTCAGTCCATGGGGGGCGAAACGGCAGTGTCGGCCATCCAGAGTTTTAATCCTGTAACGGGCAGATTTGAGTTTGCCGCTTTTCTGGATGACCAGCTGACAGGTACCGACTTTCCCATTCGCATCGGCGAAGGCTACTTACTCCATATGAGAGAGCAGTTGCCGGATTTCAGGCCCTGACCGGATAACTGTTTCATTCCTGAGCGCTTGCCGGTCCCCGGCAGCCTGGTGCGACTTCAATTCAATAGTATCCTGATCAATAAGTTTGTCAGTAAGTTTTACAGTGAATATTACTGTGAGCTTTCCCGGTCAGCTTGCTGAAAAAAATAGAAAATACCGGACTGATGGCAGAGTGGTTTGTGATTCCATTGATCTGGATCAATACTTTTTTGTCAAATAGATTTACAGCCCGTATAGAAGGTTCATTCCTACGGCGGGAATCAAACTATTGAATCCATTGGATCGTTTGTTTTTTCACTTTCCTGGTATTTCCGGATAACACCCTGATAAACCTATGAAACTATAAGTTTATTCCCTGGTGGGCGTCTATTTCAAGCATCACCTGACACAGTTGCAGTGTCCACAGACCCGTTGTAAACGCTGAATCTGGCGGGGGGCACGAAAAGTGCATCGGTTATTCCGAATAGGAAGGAACCGGCTCTTTTACCAAGATGTTTGCGAAGATGTTTACCATGATGTTTTCCCAATATTATGTCTTCAGGCGGGTAACTGTCAGGCGGATGCAGGTATATCGTTAAAGAGATATCGACAATGGCCGTCCCTGATCAAGGATGGGTTTTTTTATTGAATTGATAGCTGAGCTTACTGGTGCATCGCATGGTTCGTAACCGATTACGCATTATCTCTTCGGCATTCAACTGCTGCTCCAGAAGGCAGAAATATCCCCCCCCAAAGTACTCATTCCCCATCAAGGAGCAAGCCGTCGAAAAGCCGTATTCCCAGGCCGGCTTGACCGGACTATTACTCGTTTTCATGCTTCAGTGTTTGCCGGAGGCGGCTTTCGCCGTTCAGAACCACTCGGGCACGATCAGTGTCAATACCACGTGGAGTGCGGCAGATGTTCATCTGATAACGGGGAATGTCACCGTTAGTTCCGCCGCGACGCTGACCATCGCTCCCGGAGCTGTGGTCAAGTTCAATGCAAGTAAATATCTGACTATTCAAGGCGGCTTGTCGGCGGTGGGAACGGCCGAAGACCGAATCGTATTTACCTCCTACCGGGACGATTCCATCGGTGGTGACACCAATGGGGATGGAGCGAGCACGGGTCAGCCCGGTGACTGGAACAGCATTCAGTTTAACGACTCCACCAATGAATCGACCACCGAACTGAACTACGTGGATGTCCGCTACGGCGGCAATGGCAGCAGCTACAACATCTACATTTATCGTGCCAACTTTCCGATCCGTAACAGCGAGATCACCCACAGTGCTTACTACGGTCTGTACCTTCAGGACAACACGATGGTGCTGGAGGATAACCGGATAGCGGATAACGCCAGTGAGGCGGGGATCTATTTTTATCGTGGCAGC
>JAAELC010000648.1 GCA_024227135.1 Gammaproteobacteria bacterium | reverse complement strand
TTGCCCGTCTGCCAGAAGATACCTTCTGCCACCAAGAGCCCTTTCTGGACGATGTCGGTGATACGGGCGGTCCTTTTCGTGCTCCCCCGCAGGTTTTCAAGGTAGACGACTGCTCCATCGGGAATATCAAAGTCAGTAGCATCATCCGGATGAATGAACACCTCGCCCGTTACACCTGGATAACGCTCACCGAAAGTTGAATTGAGCAGGTCCTTGTGTGGGGGTGTGATGAGTTTGAAAGGGAAACGGGCGAGAAGATCCGGGTCCGCAAACTCTGCAGCTTCGGTTACGCAGGCAAACACAGGAACACCAGGTTCGACATCGGCGCAAAAGGAGAAATCGACTCCGAACATCTCTTTCACCGATTTTTCCGTGCGTTTTCTGGTCGATTCGATCCAGCCTGTTTCCGCATTCGGATCGAAGACGAAACCGTCAGGCAGGCTAGTCATAGTTGCAACATATGAAGCAAGACGCTTCTCCGGGCTCTGGAGGAACGGTTCGTCCCTAAAACCAAGTTCGGCAGCCACCTCCTGAAAGAGGTCGAAGTTGGACCTTGCCTCACCAAGTGGCTCGATAACCCTGTCGACGCATCCCATGTAAAAGTGACCATATCCGGTATACAGGTCTTTGTTTTCCAGAAACGTGGTCGCGGGCAGGAGCAGGTCAGCATATTTCGCAGTGGGAGTCATCACCTGTTCATGTACCACTGTAAAAAGGTCCTCCCG
>JAAELC010000647.1 GCA_024227135.1 Gammaproteobacteria bacterium | reverse complement strand
TGATCATTTGAGGCGAATATTGGGCATATTTAACGATTACATCGGCAGGATGCCGATCTGACGGCTTTAGCCGCCCCGAAGGGGTGTGGCACAGGGATGTGCCACATCAAAATTATCGGAGAATCTGGCCAAATCCAGCTTTTTCGCAGTAGACTCACTGTTCTCGGACAGGCTCCTTGATGGTGGCGTACAAAGTATCAGGAGGGAGTTTGATGGTACCCGGACAATGGTTGGTCGCGGCTCTGACAGGCGCGTGGGGAATCTGGACCTGGGCCCATGGCCAGGAGCAGGAGCGTCAACGAAAACGGGCGGTGGAGGCTGCGTTGTTCGTCAGACCCTTCCTGGCGGCATGCGAAGATCTGCAAAGCCGTATCTACAACATTGTCGATGGTACGGGGCTGAAGACGCTCAGGGAGCGTTACCCGGACGGCTCCTATGCCGAAGAGACCCTCTATCTTCTTGTTCGTTATCTTGGATGGGTGACCGCCCTGCAGCGATACGGCCCATACACCGATGACGCGACAGCCATACGGCTTGCAACAGCTGTCACTGGAGCACTTTCCATTGCCGATTCGGATAACCCGGTGGGTCCGTTTAACATTTTCCAGCCGGAGCAGAGGGCATTGGGAAAGATGGTCATTCGCAGGGTCCGGGGGCAGTATGGTATCGAACTCGACACGATTTCCTACTACGAGTTCAAGGATCGACTGAAAGCACCACCACTCTCGGAGAGCGAATCGATCAATCAGAGCCTGGATGCGCTACGCACGGCAGTCGATGCAGCCAGTATGTCCGGCAGTGGGCGACTGGGTGGGGTTCAGCGAAATCTTGCGGTGTTACTTGGCTATCTGGAAGCGAGGGAAGGTTACAGCCTGTTCGAAGGCGAGCGAAAGCACTGCGTGCCACTCCAGAATGGGCCGTTGTCGTGAAGAAATCAAGGTCGATCCCGATCTTTCTGGATGTTGTTTTCCCCTTCCCATGACTGTCAGTCATCCAGGTATCTGTTCAGATATTTCAACAGATTCATTACCATTTTGGTGTTTTTCACCCGGTAGGTTGCTGCACTCGGTGCCGGTTGTTCTGCCACCAGAATGCCGATGCCCCTGCCGTGCAATGTGATAAAGGCCGTCTCGTCGGTCACGTCATCGCCAATGTAGACAGGTAACACTTTCGAATCATCGAGATCCATTTCCGACAATAGCCAGTCCATTGCACGACCCTTGTCCCAGTCGATATCCGGGAGTAGTTCGAGCACCTCTTTTCCGCCACTGATCCGAAGTCGCGGAAAGTGGGATTGAACTCGCTGTGCGGCTGAAGCTGCCAGATCTGCACTGGCCGTATTGTCATGTTGGTAGTGAATAACGATTGCGAATCGCTTTCGTTCGATACGTAGTCCGGGTACATCTGCCGGCAGCCGGGATAGATCTTTCATGGCCTGATCGAGGTCGTCCAGGGCATCGGCTCCTTCCGGAAGTTCCAGGTGTAAATCGGGACCCCGGATATCCAGGCCGTGATTCCCCGCATAGAAAAGCTCCTTCAGCCCTATCTGATGGTATATTTCCTCCACATCACGTCCGCTGACTATGGTGACAGGCATCGAACGGGCGATCTTCTTCAGAATGTGGCGCATTTTTTTGGAGATCGAAGTATCTTCGGGCCTGTCAGTCACTGCTGTCAGTGTTTCTCCATAGTCCAAAAACAGTGCGGGGATCTTACCGGCCATCTGATTCGATATCTGCTCCATATCGGTAAGCTCGGGAGGCGGAATGTCATCAGCTTCAGGCTCTTCTACTTGGACGCTGCAGAGATCCTTGAGCACGTAGTCTGCGCCATGTTCATGCATCAGCACCTGCTCTTCACCGTCATCGACCCCGATAACCAGCCCGAAATGCCCGCGATGGCATGCACTCACCCCGATAACGCTGTCTTCGATGGCGATTGTTCGTGACGGGTCGATGCCCAGACGGCTCGATAGTTCCAGGAGGGTGTAAGGGTCTGGTTTGCTGTCGAGTTCCAGCAGTTCGGCTTCAATGCCATCGATTCGGGCATCGAACAGGGTTTCGATCCCTTCTTGTTCGAGGATCATGTTGCAATGACTGCTTGCTGAGACCACAGCGGTTTTGATACCCGCATGGCGCAGTCGGTGAATCAGGGCAATGGCACAGCCATTAACATCGATCCCCTTCTGTTCGACTATCGTATCGAAAGTTCGCTTTTTCAGGTTTTCCAGGCTGCGAAGCGTTGCCGGTTCTGAAGGATCTCTCCCATCGGTTGGTGCAAGTGTTATGTGGCGGGCAGCCAGGAAGCGCTTCATTCCCACAGTTCGAGGTTTTCCATCCAGATAGCGACGAAAGTCCAGGTCGATGTTGAACGGTCTTAAATCTTCTCCGTCATGAGCAATGCGTTCAAGCATGAACGAATCGAAAGTGTGTTTCCATGCGGCTGCATGGATCTTGTTGGCACGCGTGACCACACCATCAAGATTGAAGATTGCCGCATCGAAATCATCACTGGAGATGATCAGTTCCTGGTCGTTCATTACCTGGGAATATCCTGCAACTGGCTGTGTGGAATGTAGACGCTGGTCAATACCGATAGACAGCAGCACCGTTCCATTGAAAGTTCCCAGGGATCAGGAGTCCTGAAACAGTTGGCACTACTCGAAGCGCTGTCGGACGGTGCCTGTGAATTATTACTGTATAGGTAACTGCTCACCCCCCGGAGACTCCTCCATGGGCGGTCTGGGGAGGAAGTGTCTCTGGCAGGGATGCCGAAGCCAAGTCTACAGGAAGGTATTGACGACGTCTTCCGGAACAGATCGCCCATGGGGGTGAGTAGATACCTTCGATGAATCCCTGGCGCTCTCAGTCGAGGGCAGCAGTTACCTGGGTTGCAGGATTCGAGGTATCTCTGAATGTCTGACAGGGTGAATCTCATTTTCAACCGAAGAATTAATCGGTGTGGAATCGATCGGGACAAGTCAAAACCAGGTCATGAGTAAATGTGATTCATGCATAAAGGCAGGTTATACTTGCCCCCCCGACATTTGAAAGAACCACCTCCAAATCCAGTGATATTCCCCGACTTGCCGAATCCTCATGGGTTGTTCGTCCTGATACTGACAGGGTTTGCGCTGGTGCTGTTCTCCCGCGATCGCATTCCACTGGAAACCTCCAGTCTGGTGATACTGGTCCTGTTGACCCTTGGGTTGACCCTGTTTCCCTTTCAAACTCAGCAGGGGACACTGAGCGCGGTGGATCTGTTTTCCGGCTTTGGCCACCAGGCACTGGTTGCGGTATGCGCCCTGATGGTGGCCGGGCAGGGTCTGGTGCGAACCGGTGCTCTGGAGCCTCTGGGCCGAATTCTGTCGAGACTCTGGGCTCGTCGCCCAGGGCTCTCCCTGCTGGTTACCCTTTATCTGGCCGCGGTGCTCAGTGCATTCGTCAACAATACGCCGATTGTCGTTTTACTGCTTCCCATCCTGGTGAGTGTGGCGCTACGGACCGGACGCTCACCTTCCAGTGTACTGATGCCCATGGGGCTGGCCACCCTTCTGGGGGGAATGGGCACCACCATCGGGACATCAACCAATCTGCTGGTGGTCTCGGTCGCCGCCGACATGGGCCTGCAGGAGATCGGGATGTTCGATTTTCTGCTGCCGGCAGCTATTGCCGGCTCTCTGGGAATCTTGTATCTCTGGGGGATTGCTCCCCTGTTGCTGCCTACCCGGTCGGCACCCATGAGTGATGTTTCTCCACGGATCTTTTCGGCGGAACTCAGTATCTCGGAGGAAAGCCCGCTGGTCGGCGAGACCCTTGCGGTGGCAATCAAGCGCACCGATGGCGGGCTGAAAGTCGAGCGCATACGCCGGGGCACCCATACGTTTCTCCTGCCTATCCCCGATGTAACCCTCAGGGCCGGTGACCGGCTGCTGATCAACGGAACACCCCAGCGTCTAAAGGAGCTGGAGCAGGTTCTGGGTGCCGCGCTTTACTCGGGTGATCATCTGGTGGACGAGCATCATCCGCTACAGGCTAAAGACCAGCAGATCGCCGAGGTGGTAGTGGTACGTGGTTCGTCAGTCAGCGGTGTTTCCCTTCGTCGTGCCCGGTTCATCCAGCGTTACAATCTGGTGGTGCTGGCTTTGCACCGTCAGGGCAGGGCGGTCTGGAGCGGCGGCAGTGAGCTGGCCGATATCCTGCTTCAGGTGAGTGATGTTCTATTGATACAGGGATCCAAAGAGCAGATTGCCAATCTCAAGAAGGATAGCAACATGCTGGTGCTGGACGCGACCAGTGATTTGCCCTATACGAACAAGGCCCCCCTGGCATTGGCGATCATGGCAATGATCGTCATACTGGCGGGGGTGGGTATTCTTCCTATTGCGGTAAGCGCGGTGTTTGGTGTGTCCCTGCTTATCGTTACCGGGTGTCTCACCTGGCGGGATGCGGCCAGTGCTATCAGCCCCCAGGTCGTTCTCATCGTGGTGGCCAGCCTTGCCCTGGGAAGCGCCTTGCTGGATACCGGTGGTACCGCCTATATCACCCGGGTATTCCTTTATCTGTCCCATGGTGCGACGCCGGGTGTGGTCCTCAGTGGGCTCATGCTGCTGATGGCTGTACTCACCAATGTGGTGTCCAACAACGCGGCAGCCGTGATAGGCACGCCGATCGCAGTCAGTATCGCCCAGGAACTCGGGTTACCGCCTGAGGCATTCGTGCTCGGGGTGATGTTCGGCGCCAACATGAGCTTCGCCACACCCATGGGATACCAGACGAATCTGCTGGTGATGAATGCCGGGGGTTACACCTTTTCAGACTTTGTTCGAGTCGGGGTGCCCCTCAGTCTGCTGATGTGGTTTTCCCTGAGCTTCCTGCTGCCATTGATTTACGGCTTTTGAGTGGATTGAAACACAGCCGGTCCGGCATTTCCACGGTGGGGCGGATGCCTGTTCCAACTTCTCCGGGGTGAAAGCGGATCGCTCTGGTCCGTGCAATTCAGCGCAGACCCGATGGTGACCCCAGCAACACCATAAGCTGGTAAGGCTCCACAACCAGTTGCTGGGTGGCCGTGATGGTCTTGCCGGCAACGATATCGGTAAAAGTCTTGCGCAGCCCCAGCAGCCGCAACCGCTTTGCGGCGATGATCTGTTCGTGCTCACTGAAATTTGCGAGCACCAGTACGCTCTGATCTTCGTGCTGGCGGAAGTAGCCAAAAATCTGATCGTTGCCGGAATCGATGATCTCCGTTTCTGCGCGGGTAAAGGCTAGTGTCTGTTGCCGGATCTGAATAAGCCGCTGCAGGCCTCTGAAGATACGACCCGGTATACTATTCTGATCCCGGCGCAGTGAGGCGCGTTCCCAATCGAAAGCAGGCCGGTGGGCCCAGCGGGTATCGCCTTCCTTCTCGGCATTGTTCCCGTAGCTATAGTCATTGAGCATGCCAATTTCGTCACCCAGGTAAACAAGCGGTATGCCTCCGATGGTCATGAGGACACCGTGCAGGAGTAAAATCCGGCTGATAGCCAGATCGGTCTTTTCCTGATCGTCTTGTTCCAAAGCCACTTCCAGACCGGTCAGCGAAGCGGTCGTGCCCGATATCCGCATGTCACCGGTGACGGGGTCTTCCTGGAACGGCAGGCCGCGTGCGAAGCTTCCTTTGAAGCTACCGGAATAAAACGCGCTCAGGAAACGGCGGTGGTCCTGGGGATTGATGTTCAGCTCAAGGGTGTCATCGTCCGAGAATACCCAGCCGATGTCATCGTGACAACGGATGTAGTTTATCCAGGCACACCCGGGCGGAATGTCGAAGCGCCTGGCGATGGCTTGTCGTAACAGGCTGACGTCACGGGTGGCCAGCGCGTTCCAGAGTAAGGCCATCAGCTGAGGATTGTACGATAGTGGGCACTCATGTTCGTCGATGTACTTCATCACTTCGTCGGGGTGTACGATGGCCTCTGATTTGAAGACCAGGGCTGGTGCGACGATTTGTACCAGCGCATTGAAGGCCTGAATGATCCAGTGGGCCTCGGGCAGGTTTTCACAGCTTGTACCTACCCGTTTCCACAGGAAAGCGACCGCATCCAGCCTAAGCACCTCGACACCCTGATTGGCCAGCAGCAGCATCTCTTCTGCCATGGCGTTGAAGACCACCGGGTTTTCGTAGTTCAAGTCCCATTGATAATTGTGGAACGTGGTCCATACCCATTTGCGAATGCGGTTGCGGTAGGTGAAACAGCCGGGATGTTCGTCGGGAAAAACCGCCTTGATGGTCTTCTCGAAGGCATCGGGCAGTTCCCTGTCGGAATACATGCGGTAGTAAGCCTGGTGGTCGGTGTCACCGGTCAGAGCTTTCCTGGCCCACGTGTGTTCGTCCGACGTATGATTGAATACGAAATCCAGCACCAGGCTGATACCGTGATGACGCAGTTCGGCCGCCAGCAATGCCAGTTCATCCATGGTACCAAGCCGCGGGTCCACCTCACGATAGCTGCTCACCGCATAGCCACCATCATTGTCACCCTCTGGCGATTTGAATACAGGCATCAGGTGAAGATAAGTAATGCCCAGTTCCGAGAGATAAGGTATACACGCCCGGAACTTTTCCAGGTCACCGGCAAACAGATCCACATAACACATGGCGCCCACCATACGGTGGGATTGAAACCAGAGGGGATCCGCTTCACGGGCCGCGTCCAGTGCCTTGAGTTCATCGGGTCGTGCCAGCCACATCTCTATGGCCGTTGTCAGAACTCCCTCGAGATGATAGAAGAAATCATACTGCTGTCCGTAGAGGCGGTGCAAAAGGAGAAACAGTCGTGGAAAATGCCGATTCACCCGTGCCAGAAAAGCCTGCCATTCCGCTTCATCGGTGCGGGGCAGGTACCGTTTCTCGAGCCGTGGAAGCAACCTCGCCAGTGACAGCGCACTTTCTCTGTTAAGCCAGTCAGCTTTGCTCATTATCTTCCTTTACCTTTTATCAGTGCTTCGGGATGGCGCTCGAGATACTCCGCCATACCCCGTATTGAACGGGCAGCGGCAGACAATTCCCTGATGAGGTGATGCAGTTCCATATAGAGTGTCGAGTCCTCTGTTACCACACCTTCCACGCTTTTCAGGGTTGATCTGGCTTGTTGCAAAGTGGCTGTTACCTCAGGACTGATGTTCTGCTCTAAGCCCTCTGTGGTTTCTCTGATCTGCTTCAGCAGCAACTGGAACTCCGCGACAGCGCGTGTGAGCTCACCGGAGTGAATGAAATCGTTGGTGCCTTTGAGTGTGCCCTGCAGGTTCTCACCGATTTCATCCAGAGGAAATGCCAGTATCTTGTTCATCAAATCATCGACCTTGTTGACGATGGCATCAATGGGGGTTGCCACTGTGGGCACCACAGAGTAATTGCCTCTGGTTGTGATGGCTGCCGCCGGGGCTTCCGGATGAAAGTCCAGGTCCACGAAGAGCTGTCCGGTCAGCAGGCTTCCCGATTTCAGCTGCCCGCGCAGACCCTTGCTCACCAGGCGTGCAATCACCTCTTGCTCTTCCAGCAGGCTGCGATCACCGGTCAGGCCGATGCGGTCGGGTTCGATCTCTACCAGAACCGGGATACTGAACTCAAATGCCTCGGTGTCAAACTTCAGTTGTACATCCAGTACCTGCCCGATTTTTATGCCCCGTAACATGACGGGTGAACCGGGATTCAAGCCCCGCACCGAGCCTTCGAAGAACATCAGGTAGCGATCCTTTTCCAGGTAGACCTTTTCATTGGCTTTGACCTGGCTGGCATAGAGTGGGAATCGATACCTGGCGTTGGCCGGCTCCCCTTTTTCCTCGAGAAAACCCGGATTATCGAAGGCGATTCCACCCACGAGAACCGACAGAAGTGACTGAGTGTCTACCTGCAACCCTTCGGTATTCACTTCGAAATCCAGTCCGCTGACATTCCAGAACCGGGTATTGGTGAGCACCAGTCGATCGTAAGGGGCGGCCACGAAGATATTGATAATGACCTTTTCACCGGTGTTATTGAGCCCATAGCTGGCTACCTGTCCCACCTGGATACTGCGGTAATACACCGGGGAACCCACGTTCAGAGAGCCGAGTGTGTCAGAATGCAAGGCATACTGGGTCCCTGGTTCGGACGTGGTGAACAGGGGAGGTTCCTCTATTCCCACGAATGACCTTTCCGATGTCCCTTCTGTAACCGGGTCAATAGCGATATAGGCCCCCGACAGGAGTGTCTCCAGCCCCGATACCCGACTGGCGGTAACCCTTGGGCGCTCCACCCAGAACCTTGTGTTCCGGGTGAGGTACAACTCTGAACCCTTAACCAGTTCAGCGGTGACCACTACTGTCTTCAGGTCTTCCGCCACCCTGATTGCTGTCACTGCACCAATCTCCACATCCTTGAACTTGACCTTTGTTTTACCGGCCTGGAGGCCGGAGGCTGTGGTAAAACTGATGGTGATGGTGGAGCCCTGCTCCGAGTAGGTTTTGTAGGCCAGCCAGCCGCCGGTCAACAGGGCTACCAGTGGGATCAGCCAGACCATTGAGATCCGGCTTTTTGGCATGACCACCGAATCGGGCAGCGGCTGAGGATGGTGCCGGGTATGGTTATCGGTCTCTGTCATGCTCTTTCTCCCAGATATCCCAGATAAGCCTGGGATCGAAGCTCATGGCGGCGAACATGGTAATCACCACCACAGCCGCAAAAAAAACAGCACCGGACTCAGCCTCGATGGTCGCCAGGTTTCCCAGCCTCACCAGGGCCACCAGAATGGTGACGACGTAGATATCCACCATTGACCAGCGCCCCGCCAGTTCTGTGATCCGGTAAAGGCGGGTTCGTTCTTTCGGCTGTGCCAGGGATCGCAGTTGAACGGACACCAATAGATAGATCAGTATCAGCAGTTTGAGGAGTGGCACCATCACGCTGGCGACAAATACTACCAGTGCCAATGGCCACATGCCGTGACTGAGAAGGAAGATGACGCCACTGATGATGGTATCCGACTGGACCTGGCCCAGACTGGTAACGCTCATGATGGGCAGGAGGTTGGCAGGTATGTAGCAAATGACCGCAGCGATGACCAGAGCCCAGGTCCGTTGCAGGCTGGCCGGTTTGCGCCTGTGCAGCTTTTCACCGCAGCGGGGGCAGTGCAGTTTCCGATGGCTGTCGGTGGTTGCAGATTCCGGCATTACCATCTCACACACACCGCAGGTCCGCACCGCTTCACCCGGGCGGAGCGGGGTGCTCGCTCTGGCTGGGACCGGTACCCTTGACCAGACGATGTCGGGATCCAGAGCCGACTGGGCTGCGGCAAGTATAAATATGAGTATGCCGAAGGCGAAAAGTGATATGCCGGGCACGATGGTCGACATATCAGACAGTTTTACCACGGAGACCAGGATTCCCAGCATAAACACATCCATCATGCCCCAGGGGGTCAGGGTTTCCACAAAGCGGAACAGGACGGGGAAAGCCGGGGGCAACTTCTCCAGTTTAAGGGGGATGAGAACAATCAGGAGTAACGTCAGCTGGATCCCCGGCACCAGTATGCTGGTGAAAAGCACCACCGCCGCAAGTTCCCACATGCCTTGCTGATAAAGGTCAATCACGCCGGTTATCAGGGTCGTTTCGGTGGTTTGACCCTGCATCTCGAATGAAAGAAAGGGAAAACTGTTGGCAATGACGAAAAGCACGAACCCCGCGACCGCCAGAGCCAGGGTGCGATTGAGACTGTCCGGGCGATGGCGGTGCAGTGTGCATTCACAGCGGGCACAGCGTATTGACCCCCTCCCTGGGTAGGGAGGGGCGCGCTGCAGCAGTCCGCACTCATGACACTCTCTCAAGTCCGAGTGATTCTTGTTCTGCCGAATTGTCAGCGTGCTGTTCACCTCTCCCGGACAACGCTCTGAGCGGCTGGGCCGATGGGATCCGTCGACTGGGGTGGATTCTGTTGATTGTGGGTGGCTCTGGAAGGAAGGCCGTGTCGACAAGGGCTCAGCGCCTGGATGCAGATATGGAACCACTTCCGGGAGACTGAACCCTGGACAGCGACTGCACTCGGAGGGATTGTTCGATGAAAATGCATCAGCTACTTCCCGGGAAACCGGGTTGTTTTTCCTTGACAAGAAGAGCCATCACAAAGCAGTCAAGCGCAGAGTGCAGGCTGGCTTGCTGGTCGGTTCATGGGCGCGGCTTCAGTCCGTGCCGGCCCAGTCGTTTCAAAGCGGCACTGAGGTCTTTGTCCCCGATTGTTTCTGCGATCTGATCGATAAGTACCGCATTTTCCTGTGAAAGTTTTCGGTAAACAGGTCGCTTGGATGGCTGGGGTGTATCGTTGACCATGACTCTGATGGAGAGTTTGCTGACAGGAATACCGGCCTTTCTCAGCTGGTTTTTCAGATTTCGGGAGAAATACCTGAATTTGCTGGCCCAGGCTGATGAGTCGACAAACAACAGCAGGTGCCGGTTCTGCATCAAGGCACTGTGGCAATGATTGCCCATGGGCGGCGGCAGATGCTTTTGAATATCCGTCAGCAGTGTCCTGTGTTGTTGAGCCTGGGAAAGCAGGTCTTTGACGACTTTTGACCGGGTGAGCACACGGGATAGTGGGATGGGGCGAACTGCCATAGAGCACCAGAGCTTATCCCGGGGGGATGAATACACCGTGTGGGATGAATACACCGCGCACATGGGATCGGATTTGCATGTGATTCTCACTAAGGGTACCCTTTGCAGGTTTAAACGACAACTTTTTGTGCTGTAGATTTAATGAAAATAATTCTTCTTTCCAGCGGACATCGAAAAGCAGAGGGCAGAGCATTTTCTCTTGCCTGGCTGGGGGCTGTTCTGGGGACGCTGTTTGCGGTGACGGTGACCGGCGCTTTGTGGCTGGGTTACGTAACCGGCGTGCAGGGTTTTGCCGCAGCGCAGGATGAAGCCAGTCTGGCATCGCTATTGAACGAACAGATGCTCAAGCAGCGAAAAGAGTTGAAAGAGACTCGCCAGCAGACCCGCGCTCATCTGGATGCGCTTTCACTGCGCATGGGAAGTCTGCAATCCCAGATTCTCCGCCTGGATGCCCTGGGGGAGAGACTGGCTTCCGCAGGATCCCTGGACCTTGAAGAATTCAATTTCGGCCAGGTGCCGGCCCGGGGTGGGCTTGAGAATCCGGACAGCGCAAGTTCGGTGGAGCTGTTCGAGCTTTTGTCGGATATGGAGAAATTGTCCAGGACCCTCGAGGATCGAGAGTACAAACTCGACGTGATGGAGAGCCTGCTACTGCGCAGTCGAGTCAGTGAGGCATTGACGCCCGCTGGTAAGCCGGTGGAGAAAGGATGGGTATCTTCCGGGTATGGGTATCGAAAGGATCCGTTCAGCGGCAAGAAAACCTTCCATCGCGGTGTGGATATTGCGGGGAAGAAAAATTCCGAGGTGTTTGCAGTAGCTTCCGGTATCGTCACCGAGGCAGGTCCGAAAACAGGGTATGGTTACCTGGCCGAGATCCGTCATGCTGCCGGTTACACCACCCGTTATGCCCACAACAGCAAAATATTTGTCGAGACGGGGGATCTGATCTCCAAAGGGGACAGAATCGGCCTTATGGGGTCTACCGGCCGTTCCACCGGTCCCCATGTGCATTTTGAGGTGGCTCGTAACGGCAAAAGCCTTAACCCGTTAAAATATTTAAGAAAATAGTCAGCTCCCTTCTTCGCCTCCCCGATTAGAGCCGATTCGGACAGATTTCGGGGTGTCAAACGTCATTTTTGTGTCACTCTATATGGAATCCTCGAGTATATGGTAAGCAAGATTCTCAGCAAGGTGTTCGGAAGCCGGAATCAGCGGCTCATCAAGCGCATGTCCAAGATGGTGGCCACGATCAATGGGCTCGAGCCGGGGATACAATCCCTCAGCGACGAGCAGCTGAAAGCCAAAACAACCGAGTTCAGACAACGATTGAGCGATGGCGAACAGCTGGATAACCTGTTGCCCGAAGCCTTTGCCGTGGTTCGTGAAGCCGGATTGCGTGCCCTGAAAATGAGGCACTTCGATGTGCAGCTCATCGGTGGCATGGTGCTCAATCAGGGTAAGATCGCGGAGATGCGCACCGGTGAAGGTAAGACGCTGGTTGCCACATTAGCCGTGTATCTCAATGCGTTACCCGGCAAAGGGGTGCACGTGGTCACCGTGAATGATTACCTGGCACGCCGTGATGCCGCGTGGATGGGTAAGATCTACCATTTTCTAGGTCTTAGTATCGGGGTGATCAATTCCTCCGGTGGAGCGGGGCCTGATTCCTCTTCCTTTCAGTTCGATCCCGATTATGAAAGCGCTGAGAGTGGATATAACCAGCTGCGTCAAGTACCCCGTCAGCAGGCTTACGCCTGCGACATCACCTACGGCACCAACAATGAATTCGGGTTCGATTACCTGCGCGACAATATGGCGTTCAGCGCGGATCAGCGGGTGCAGCGGGAAAAATTCTTTGCCGTTGTCGATGAGGTGGACTCCATCCTCATCGATGAGGCCCGGACACCCCTGATTATTTCGGGTCCGGCGGACGACAGTTCCGATCTGTACGTCAAAATCAATCAGGTCATACCGCACCTGACACAGCAGGATCCGATTGAAGGAGAAGATGGCAAGCCCGATTTCGGGCCAGGGGATTATTCGGTCGATGAGAAAGCCCGCCAGGTATTTCTCAGTGAAGAGGGACACCAGCGCATCGAAGAGATGCTCCAGGAGATGGGATTGCTGGACGATGAGTCAAGCCTGTACGACACTGTCAACATCAATCTCATCCATCATGTGAATGCGGCGTTGCGTGCCCACGTGTTATTCCAGAAAAACGTGGAGTACATTGTCCGCAATGATGAAATTGTCATTGTCGACGAGTTCACTGGTCGCACCATGCCAGGCCGGCGCTGGTCGGAGGGTCTGCACCAGGCGGTGGAGGCAAAAGAGGGTGTGTCCATACAGAACGAAAATCAGACCCTGGCGTCCATCACGTTTCAGAACTATTTCAGGCTTTATGACAAGCTGTCGGGAATGACGGGAACCGCCGACACGGAAGCCCCTGAGTTTCTGCAGATCTATCAGCTTGAGGTCGTGGTCATCCCGACGAATGAACCCATGGTCCGGGATGACAAGGGAGATCTGGTCTATCTTACTTCCCAGGAAAAATACGATGCCATCCTGGAGGACATACAGGACTGCGTGACCCGGGGGCAGCCGGTACTGGTGGGTACCGCCTCGATCGAGACCTCGGAGTTGATTTCGGGGCTGCTCGACAAGAACAAGATCCCCCACCAGGTACTGAATGCCAAGCAGCATGAGCGGGAAGCCCATGTCATTGCTGAAGCGGGCCGACCCGGTATCGTGACCATCGCCACCAATATGGCGGGTCGGGGTACGGATATCGTGCTGGGTGGTAACCCGGAAGTGGAGATCGCCGATCTCGGTTTGGGAGCGGATCCCTCCGTGGTTGAGAAAATCCGCAGCGAATGGACGTTGCGGCACCAGCAGGTGCTGGATGCCGGTGGCCTGCATGTGGTGGGTACCGAGCGCCATGAGTCCCGTCGTATCGATAACCAGCTGCGGGGACGTTCAGGCCGACAAGGTGATCCAGGTTCTACCCGATTCTACCTCTCTCTCGAAGATAACCTGATGCGCATCTTTGCGTCGGACAGGGTTTCCACCATCATGCAGAAGCTGGGTATGGAGGAAGGCGAGGCAATAGAGCATCCCTGGGTCACCAAGGCGATTGCCAACGCCCAGCGTAAGGTGGAGGGTCGGAATTTCGATATTCGCAAGCAGCTGTTGGAATACGATGACGTTGCCAATGACCAGCGTAAAGTGGTTTACGAACAACGTAACGATTTGATGGATGTATCGGATATCTCAGAGTCTATCCACAGTTTGAGGCAGGATGTGATCCATGGGCTTATCGAAAACCACATTCCACCACAAAGTCTCGAGGAGCAGTGGGATGTGCCGGGTCTGACAGAGTCACTGACAAAAGAGTACGAACTGGACTACCCGATCCAGCAGTGGCTGGACGAAGACGATGATCTTCACGAAGAGACTTTACGCCGCCGTATCATGGACTCTATCGAGCAGGAGTATGCAGCGAAAGAGACGCTGGTCGGTACCGAGAATATGCGTCTCTATGAGAAAGCGGTAATGCTGCAGATTCTCGATGCCAACTGGAAAGAGCACCTGGCGGCTATGGATTATCTGCGGCAGGGAATACATCTGCGGGGCTATGCCCAGAAGAACCCGAAACAGGAATACAAGCGGGAAGCATTTGAGATGTTTTCCCGTATGCTCGATGCCATAAAACAGGAAGTGGTCTCGGTATTGACCAAGGTGCAGATACAGCCCCAGGAGCCAATGTATCAGGCTCAGCAGGAACAGGAGGAGATCCAGTTTCAGCACGAGGAGTTTCGAGGTTTCGATCAAGAGGAACCCCATAAACCCGAGGAGCAGAATGCCGAGGAACACAAACCGTTTGTACGATCCGAACGCAAGATCGGGCGTAATGAGCCTTGTCCCTGCGGGTCCGGCAAGAAGTACAAGCAGTGTCATGGGAAAATCCAATAGTTCAGGCTCCAAGTGGGTTCTTCGAACGTACCGTCTATCATCGGGGAGGTAGATTTTGTCGACGGATGAGGCACCGTTTTCAGCGGTTACAGGTGTTCGTTTAAGCGCTGTTGCGGCGGGAATAAAGTACGCCGATCGACATGACCTGGTGTTAATGGAATTGGTGGAAGGTGCCCGCTGTGCCGCAGTCTTCACCCGCAACGCGTTTTGCGCCGCTCCGGTGCTGGTTGCCCGACAACATCTGGAGAAGGAATCACCCCGTTATCTGCTGATCAATTCAGGTAATGCCAACGCGGGGACCGGGGAAAGAGGCCTGGCATCGGCCAATGACTCCTGCGCTTCCGTTGCCGAAGCGGCCGGATGTGCTTCCCATCGGGTACTGCCGTTCTCCACCGGGGTCATCGGTGAACCGCTGCCAATCGATCGGGTGACGGATGCCGTGTCAGGTCTGTTTGCCGGGCTTGGTGAACAGGCATGGCCGGAGGCGGCACGGGCTATCATGACCACCGATACCGTCCCGAAGCTGGTCAGCAGGCGCGTGGCACTCGGGAGAGGCGCTGTCACCGTGACGGGTATGGCCAAAGGTGCCGGTATGATTCGCCCCGATATGGCGACGATGCTGGCTTTTCTGGCGACCGATGCCACTGTGGATCAGACTTTGTTACAGCAGTGCCTGGAGCAGGCGGTGGCACCTTCCTTCAATTCCATCTCCGTGGATGGGGATACCTCTACCAACGACGCTTGTGTACTTGTTGCAACCGGTGCTGCAGGTGGGGATCCGGTGGTGCATCCGGATTCTGACGCCTATCGTGCCCTGAGCGCTGCCGTCACCGAGGTTTGTATGGAACTGGCGAGGGCCATCGTCAGGGATGGGGAGGGCGCCACCCGGTTGGTGGAGGTGGTTGTGGAGGGCGCTGGAAATGGGGAAGAGGCCCGCCAGGTGGCCTATACCATTGCCCACTCCCCGCTGGTCAAAACCGCCATGTTCGCCGCAGATCCCAACTGGGGGCGCATTCTGGCGGCGGTAGGTCGTGCCGGGGTGGAAAAGCTCGATATCGGAGGCGTCAGTATCTGGCTGGATGATACCTGTATCGTGCGCGATGGAGAACCTGCCAGGGACTACACCGAAGAAGCCGGCAGGCAGGTGATGGAGCAGGATGCCTACAAGGTGCGGGTCGGGCTGGGACGGGGCGAACAAGCCGCAACGGTGCTTACTTGCGACTTGTCCTATGACTATGTGCGGATTAACGCCGAATATAGGTCTTGAAGACAGTGGCAAGTGGCAAGTGGCAAGTGGCAAGTGGCAAGTGGCAAGTGGCAAGTGGCAAGTGGCAAGTGGCAAGTGGCAAGTGGCAAGTGGCAAGTGGCAAGTGGCAAGTGGCAGG
>JAAELC010000646.1 GCA_024227135.1 Gammaproteobacteria bacterium | reverse complement strand
CTTTCCTTCCAGAATTCTTTTAAAAAGCTTGAATATCATGGCCAGCATTGCCCGCAATACAGCCTTTTCTACCCGACCATACGGTAATTTCCGTACTACGATCAGCAGTCCCACCAGGTAAAGCTGGTTGTCAGCATACTCTGTGCCTTTATCAAAATAGTAGTGTGCTCTTTGAACCACGGGCTCGGAGGGCCAGTCCGGCAAAGAGAATGTACTACCAGTGTCCGATTTGAATCTATAAACATCTACATACTTCTGTGCTTCCACCTCCTTTTCAAGGGGCGTTATCACGACGCCTCTTAAACCAGCTTCAACAATATCCTGTCCGTCAAAGAACGCGGCATGGCTGTAATCACCGCCATCCACCACTCGGATAATATCCGAAATCCAGCCATCACCATAAGACAACAGTACATCACCTGCCTTAACGTCTGTCATATTCAGTTCGCGAACATCCGTTCTAATATTCATGGACCATCCCCCTTTCTAGGCTTCTCCTTGAAATACCAATAATCCACTCTAGGGAATGAGGGAATCACTATCACTACTGGACCGCTCTTCAGTAAGATGCCATCCGGTTTGCAACAAATTCCAACACTCCGTACAGTGGCAAAAAAAACAGATAACTGACATTTTTCCCAGTAGAAACTTAAGCTCTTTCAGCATCCCCGTATTGCCTCTAACTAAAGTATAGTAGCCCTCAATGCTGGTGCCCTGGGAGGTATCAGAAACCTGACCACATCATCCCTGGATGATCTGCAACAGGTTATGGAGATCAATGTCTGGGTCAACAAGGCCGTTATGGATGGAACAGGCCGATGGAGCAGATTGTCATGATTTCATCAGGTGCAGCAGTGCTGGGCAATCAAGGCTGGGGTGGCTATGCCATTTCCAAGGCTGCCCTCAGTATGCTCGCCAGGCTTTACGCCCACGAGTTTACACAGACTCATATATCCTTGGTGCCCTCACGCCTTACAGTGTTTTTTCTGACCCTGGTGAAAATCGGCGAAATCGACTTAACTAACTGAATAACAGATGATTATCGAATAAGTAAGTAACTTCGTGTCCAGTTGTTCCCCCAAGGTAAAAGTTTCAATTGTGGTTTGATGACCACAATCATTGTTGATGTGAGCCTGTCTATGCTACAAGGCATATCGATTTAAAGGATAAAAAACGAAAACTATGATGGATAGGACCCAAAACCACCCGACAAGGGCCTTGATCTGGATAATCCTGATGATCGGGCTTGCCCTGATGCCACTGTCTCGCGCCATGAGCGCGCTCCATTTCATGGAAACTCTCTACGATGGTGTAAACGGGGTCGAAGGGCTTTGGGGTGCCAGTTCGGTGACGGTAAGCCCGGACGGTGCGCAGGTGTATGTGGCGAGTCGGAACGACGACGCGCTGGCGGTATTCGACCGGGACGGGTTGACTGGGGCTTTGAGCTTTGTCGCAGCACACAAGGATGGTGTAAACGGGGTCGATGGGCTCGATGGTGCCAGTTCGGTGACGGTGAGCCCGGACGGTGAGCAGGTGTACGTGGTGAGTTGGGGGGACAGGGCACTGGCAGTATTCGACAGGGATGGGTTGACTGGGGCGTTGAGCTTTGTCGCGGTACACAAAGATGGGGTGAACGGGGTCGATGGGCTTTGGAATGCGAGTTCAGTGACGGTGAGCCCGGACGGTGCGCAGGTGTACGTGGTGAGCAACGATTACAGAGGCGCACTGGTGGTATTCAATCGGGACGGTTTGACTGGGGCGCTGAGCTTTGTCGCGGCACACGGAGGTGGGGTGAACGGAGTCGAAGGGCTTTGGGGTGCCAGTTCGGTGACGGTAAGCCCGGACGGCGCGCAGGTGTACGTGGTGAGTCGGAACGACGACGCGCTGGCGGTATTCAACCGGGACGGGTTGACTGGGGCGTTGAGCTTTGTTGCTGTACACAAGGATGGTGTAAACGGTGTCGATGGGCTCAATGGTGCCAGTTCGGTGACGGTAAGCCCGGACGGTGCGCAGGTGTATGTGACTGGTAGCTCGGACGACGCGCTGGCGGTATTCAACCGGGACGGGTTGACTGGGGCGTTGAGCTTTGTTGCTGTACACAAGGATGGTGTAAACGGTGTCGATGGGCTCAATGGTGCCAGTTCGGTGACGGT
>JAAELC010000645.1 GCA_024227135.1 Gammaproteobacteria bacterium | reverse complement strand
TAATCTCCCTTTCCGCCCGAACCTGTTCCATGGCATAGCGAATACTTCGTTCCAAAAGATCGGAGTTGATATCTCCCTTATAGATAAAATCAGAGGCTCCTGCCCGCATCGCCTCCATATCCACTTCACGGTCTTTCTGTCCGGTCAGAAGTATCGAAGGAACTTGTTGAGCCCTCTCCTTGCAGGTGTGAATCAGTTCCAGTCCGGAATGAGCACCAAGCCGGTAGTCGAAGAGAAAAATATCGTGCCGCAGCTGACCTGTAACCTCGACAGCCTCTTCAAATGAGCTTACCCATTCGACCTCGTACTCCGCACCCTCCACGTCTTCTAGGAGATCCCGGGTCATGACGAAATCGTCTTCATCGTCTTCCACCAGTAGTACTTTTATCGCTGTGTGTTGCATCGTAGAAACGGGTAGTACTAGTTGGGAAGGCGAACTATGCTGCACCAATAGAGTGCCAGTGCCTTCATGATGTCAGTCAAGCGATCGAAGGATACGGGTTTTGTAATGAAGGAGTTGACTCCCAAATCATAGGTTCTCAATATATCTTCTTCAGCTTTGGAGGTGGTCAGTACAACAACGGGAATACTTCTCAGGCCAGGCACCTCTTTTATTTCTTTCAAGGCCTGTCGACCATCCTTTTTCGGCATGTTGAGATCAAGCAGTATCAGTCCGGGTCTGGGGGAGGATTCGGGGTCTGTGTACTGTCCTCTCCGATGCAGATAGTCCATGAGTTCTTCACCATCTTCGACCACCTTGACCTCATTGGCCAGGCGCGCTTCTTCGAGGGCTTCGATGGCCAGCATCCGGTCCTCTTCGTCATCGTCGGCCAGAAGAATGGTGATGAGTTCAGTCTCAGGCGGCACGATTAATCTCCTCGGATTGTCTGGTGAGGAGACGAATGGTGAATTTCGCTCCCTTCTCAGGTTCACTTTCTGCGGTAATGGTACCGCCATGGCGTGAAACAATTTTGCGGCAGACAGAAAGGCCAATACCTGCTCCTTCGTAATCCTTCCGTCCATGCAATCGTTGAAAAGTACCGAAAATACGTTCGGAATAGGCTCTGTCGAAACCAATCCCGTTGTCTTCGATAATGATTTCATTGAGTATGTCGTCTATTCGTTCAGACGGGCTTTTAGGTTCCGCCTTGCTGGAGGAGACCTTAACCACCGGGGGTTCTTCGGGCTTATGGAACTTTAGTGCGTTCCCAATGAGGTTTTGGAACAGTTGACGCATCTGAAGAGGATCCGCATCGATAATCGGCAGATCGCTGATTTCCACTTTTGCCTTGACCTCGGAGGTACGGGTTTCCAAATCCTCAAGAACTTCATTAACGACTTTGGTCAAATCTGTTGGCGTAAATGGTTGTGCTTTGGTGTTTACTCGCGAATAGTCCAGCAGGTCATTGATAAGGGTTTGCATTCGTGTCGCGGCGGAGCGCATTCTCCGTATATAGTCTCTTCCTCTATCACCCAGCTCATTCTGATATTTGGTTTCCAGGCGTTCACCAAAAACCAGAACCTTGCGCAAGGGCTCCTGAAGGTCGTGTGATGCGATATAGGCAAACTCCTCAAGCTCTTTATTGCTCCGGGAGAGTTCGCTGGCTGTCTGCTCTAAAGTCGTTCTGTCATCTATGCTGGCCTTTCTGGCCTTCGCCAGGAACCAGACACCGGTAGCGGTTATCAGCATCAGCAGTGAATAAACCTGAGCCAGTTTAACGGCGAGACGATTTACGCCGGCAGAAAGAATGTCATCGGGTACAAATCCCACCAGGGTCCAGACATAATCCTTGGCATCCACCGAGGATTGACTGGGCTCATAGGCATTGCTTGCTCCGGAGCTTGTCCGATCTGCTTCGGAAACCGGGTGGATACGATTGAAGGTAAACATTCCGTTCTGATCCGACCAGGTGGTGAAATCGTTAGCCTGCCAGTTTTCCGCTGCTGCCGGGTAAAGGGTATCGAATCTGATGTTCCTGCGATCTTCGTACATGAATCCCCATTCATCGGCGGGATCCAGGCCACTGAGAAAATAACCATTGCCGTTTAACAGTAGAATGTTCCCGAGGCCCTGATGGGCCTGAGTAATACTGTTGATTAATTTCTGACCCTGGTAGTTGAGCAGAACGATACCTCGTTTGACGCCGGTACTGTCTGTTACCGGAGTACCCAATCGAATCATGGGTTTGAGTGGTTGTTCTATCTGCCCCCTTTCGATGTTGAGATCGAAGGGAGAAACAAAGACCTCTCCGGGAGACAAACCGAAGCTATCGAGGAAGTAGTATCGTTCTCCCTTATTCTGTAATTTATCCTTTGGTACCAGAATGGGACTGCCGTTATTGTAATTGACCCGGAGAACCTCCATACCCGTTTCATCAAGATAGCGTATGTGGTCGAACGAGCCCTTGCGTCGGGAGAATGAGGTTAAATCTGCTGCCACCTCGGTGATTCGTTGTGTATCACCATCCAGAAAGGCTTTCAGCCCGCTGTGATTGGCAAGAATCATCAGATCGGAAACGGCCGAATGCAGATCCGCTTTGACTATCTCCTTGAGCATGCGCACGTTGCTGGATTCCGTTCGCTTGATAATTTCGCGTTCGCTGGCTGTTTCCGTAAAGAATACAAACATCAACAGTGCGGCAATTGCCAGCGCTGCGGGAATGAATATGATCAGAAAAGCCTTACTCAGACTGTAACCACGGGAATTCATTAATTCCGATCCTTTGTTTGTTTCGGACACAACAAGGTCAACAATTGAGGTATCTACTCACGCCCCATGGGGGGTAATCTCTGGGGTGTGAGCAGTCACTAATTAACAGTAACTATCGACTTGAAAAGCTCAGGCTTTAGGAACGGAGGTCACAGAGGGGTGTTACTGACGGTGGTTTCACCACTTGGGAGGTGTCTGTTTCGACCAATACTTGAATGGGAGACTGAATGCTGTCGAAAACAACTTATTGGGAGTTGAGGCGATCCTGGACAGCGGTGTCATCGTATGACAGCTGACCATCTCAACGGACCCGGCTCTGATACCGATACCCCGAGAAGTATCGTATCAGCCTGGTAATTCGGCCATGGTCGTCTCTATCCAGGTCTCAACGCGGCTGTTGATCTCCGATGCGCTCAAGCCCTTGGTTTCGATGGTTGGTCCGATGACGACCTGAATGGTACCGGGGTGTTTGATAAGGCCGCGGCGGCGCCAGTAAACCCCCGCGTTATGGGCAATCGGCAGGACAGGGTAGCCGGATTTTGACGCCAGCAACGCACCACCGATGCCGTATTTCTTTTTTTCACCCGGGGCTACCCGGGTACCCTCGGGAAAGATAATAACAAACTGTCCTTTTTGCAGGCGATCTATGCCTTCCCTGACCACTTGCTTTACTGCCTTGCGGCCAGATTGCCGGTCGATGGCAATGGGTTTGACTACGGCAAGTGCCCATCCAAAGATGGGAACCCACATCAACTCCCTTTTCAGCACCCAGGACTGATGGAAGGGCAACAGCCAGCGCAGGGCGATTGTCTCCCAGGCGGATTGATGTTTGCTGAGTACGAGAGCGTTTTGCTTGGGGATATTCTCCGCACCTCTCAGCTGATAATCCAATCCACAGATCCATTTCAGGGCCCACAGGTTGGCGGCACCCCAGCCACCGGCAACCGCAGAATTCCAGCTGAACGGCAGAAACCAGCCTGCCAGCGCGATCACCAGACTGCACAACACCGTGCTGAAGGTCAGAAAGAGGAAGTAGATCAGGGAGCGGAGCAATTGCATGCTACTGAATCCTCCCATGCTCAGACAGTAAAGCGTCCACCGCCCTGGCCAGGTCGGGATATACGGGTATATGGTTGTCCCGGGCAAATTCCATGCGACCGGCCTCCTCGCTTCCGGAAAGCACCAGAAGGGGGCGGCTTCCCACATGCAATGCCGCCTGCAGATCCCGGATGTAGGCACCTATCATGATCATATCCGTCAAGTCGGTAAAAGTTCTTTCCGCGATCTGTCGTAACATACCGGGGCGGGGCTTGCGGCAGCTGCAGTCATCAGAGGGCCCGTGGGGACAGAAAACCACCATTTCCAGGTGACCACCTACTTTTTCCAGGTCATCATGGATTTTACGATGGATGGTATTGAGGTGGTCGATATCAAATAGTCCCCTGGCGAGTCCAGACTGGTTGGATGCAATGGTGACCGGAAAACTGGCTCGGTTCAGCGCGGCGATGGCTTCGATACTGCCGGGCAGAGCGGTCCACTCATCGGGAGGTTCAACAGGGTCTTCATTGTCCCTGTTGATGACTCCATCCTGTGTAAGAACGACTAATTTCATGGTTATATGAAGCGAGTAAGTACTTACTTATTGTTAGACTACCAAAAGGGCGCCCCCGGTTATCATAACCGGGCATCCCTTTATTATGCGAGAACGAGTGACAGGCGAAACAGGGTCTTCAGGTGTGTAGCCGGGAGACATCCGCCACGCCCAGGAAAAGATCGCTGAGTTGGGTCAGCAGTGCCAGTCTGTTGCTCCGTTGCCGGGGATCCTCGCACATCACCATGACCCCTTCGAAGAAAAGATCCACGGCTTCACGCAGCTCTGCCAGTGAAAGCAGTACCCCTTCGTAGTCGGAGTCTGCCAGCAAAGGCTGAATCTGCTGCTGCTTGTGAATGATCTTTTGATGTAGGGTTCGTTCTTCGGTAACTTCAAACAGATCGGGATCCACTTCCTCACCGGGTGCCTCTCCAGCCTTTTTAAGAATGTTGCGGATGCGCTTGTTCGCTGCGGACAGAGCGGCTGCCTCCGGTAGTTTCTCGAAGGCCACCACAGCGTTGATACGCCGGTCAAAATCGGCCAGGCTCTCGGGTTCCACTGAAGCGACAGCCATGAACAGATTCGCAGATCTTCCACTGTCGAGGTAGATACTGCGCAGCCGCTCCAGCATGAAGGCTTTCACTTCGGTTATCAGCGCCTCAGGATCCGCGATTTGATCCGGGTACAGGCCCGCCGCTTTTCCAAGCAGAACTTCCAGACCCATGGGGAGTTTGTGATCTTTGAGTATTCGCAGGGCACCGATTGCCGCCCGCCGCAGCGCGAAGGGATCTTTGTCTCCGGTGGGCTTCTGACCGATTCCGAAGATACCGACCAGCGTATCGATTCGCTCAGCCAGGGAAATGGCGATACCAGTCCGGGTAGCGGGCAATTTGTCGCCGGAGAATCGGGGCATGTAGAACTCATCCATGGCGACGGCCAGCTCTTCCGGTTCACCGTCTCGACGGGCCTGATATCTACCCATGATGCCCTGTAGGTCAGGGAACTCACCCACCATGGCAGTCATGAGATCGCAACGGCTGAGCGAGCCGGCCCGAGACACCAGCTCAGGGTCCCCATCCGTTTCGCTGGCTATCCAGCTGGCCAGCCCTGCGACCCTTTGGGATTTGTCGTACATGCTGCCCAGTTTCTGCTGGAAAACGACGGACCGGAGGGATTCGACATAGTCGCTGAGCTGTCGTTTTCCATCCTGTTCCCAGAAGAACATGGCATCGCTCAAGCGGGGCCTGATAACCCGTTCGTTGCCCTCTTTGATGACTTCCGGTGTCGGGCTGTCGATGTTGGCGATGGCGATGAAATGATTCATCAGCTTGCCATCCCTGTTAACCAGATGAAAATACTTCTGGTTTTTCTTCATGGTCAGTATCAGGGCCTCATGGGGGACCTCCAGATACTTCTCTTCGAAGCTGGCCGCTATCGGCTCAGGCCATTCCACCAGGGAGGTGACCTCGTCGAGCAGTGCGGGATCGATCTCGGCGTGTCCGCCCAGCGTGTCTGCGGTTCTTATCACCTGTTGGCGAATCTTCTCTTGCCGCGTATCGAAGTGAGCAATTACTCTCCCTTTTTCCTCGAGCAGGGAAGCATAGCTGTCCGCAGCCGGAATCTCTATCGTTGCCGGGTGATGGAAGCGATGTCCGTGAGTAACGCGACCGGCAACGGCATCAAGCAGCGTGCAGGAAACCAGATCGTTTCCATGCAGAAAGAGCAGCCAATGTACGGGACGAACGAACTGCGCTTCGGAAGCGCCCCAGCGCATACGCTTGGGAATAGGCAACCGGTTGAGTGCGTTCTCTGCAATGTCGGGCAGCAGCTCGGATGCCGACCGGCCCTTCTCCAACACTTTAAACATCAACCACTCGCCCTTGTCCGTCTTCAGTCGATCAAGCTGATCCACTGAAGTACCGCAGGATCGGGCAAAGCCCTCAGCGGCACGGGTTGCCTGACCCTGATCGTCGAATGCCGCCTTGACTGCCGGACCGCGTCGTTCGATCTGACGGTCGGGTTGAGCCTTCTCGCACTCGCTGATGGTCAGCCCGAGACGTCGGGGTGTGGCATACAGTGTCATGGCCCCATGGCTCAAACCGGCTTTTTTAAGGCCGTTGAGGAACTCCTGGCCGAGGGATTTGGAAAGGTACTTCAGGGCGACCGGTGGCAACTCCTCGGTGCCGAGTTCGAACAGAAGATCGGCACACTCAGCCATTGTTCTTCTCCTTGGTGTCTTTCAGCATCGGGAATCCCAAAGCCTGCCGGGAATCAAAAAAGGCCTGGGCCACGGCCCGGGCCAGGGCGCGTATCTTGAGAATGTACCGCTGACGCTCGGTGACCGAAATCGCATGGCGGGCGTCCAACAGGTTGAAAGTATGGGATGCCTGAAGTACCTGCTCGTAGGCGGGGAGTGCCAGCCCATGTTCGATAAGCCGATTGCTTTGTTGCTCACACTCCTCGAACTTGCCAAACAGGTACTCCACATTGGCATGTTCGAAATTATAGGCTGACTGTTCCACCTCATTCTGATGGAAGACATCGCCGTAGGTTACCGTACCCTGGGGGCCTTTGGTCCATACCAGGTCGAAGACGCTGTCCATGCCCTGAATGTACATGGCGATACGTTCCAGGCCATAGGTGATCTCACCGGTGACCGGTCTGCAGTCCAAACCACCCACCTGTTGAAAATAGGTGAACTGGGTAACTTCCATACCATTCAGCCACACCTCCCAGCCCAGGCCCCAAGCACCCAGAGTGGGTGATTCCCAATTGTCCTCGACGAAGCGGATATCGTGTACCAGCGGGTCGATGCCTAGCATTTTCAGGGAACCCAGATAAAGTTCCTGAATGTCCAGCGGAGAGGGCTTCATGACCACCTGATATTGGTAGTAGTGCTGCAACCGGTTTGGGTTCTCTCCGTAACGACCATCTGTGGGCCGACGGGATGGTTGGACGTAGGCCGCGTTCCATGGCTCCGGACCCACCGCTCTCAGGAAGGTGGCGGTATGAAAAGTGCCGGCACCCACTTCCATGTCGTAAGGCTGGAGAATGACGCAACCCTGGTCCGCCCAATAGCGTTCCAGGGCGAAAATCAGGCCCTGAAAGGTGCTGATATCCATGTTGTCGTTGGTCAAGATACAAAACCCGCATGCTGGTTGTGGCAGAATCCGCGGATTATATCGTTACGCGAGGCAGTTTGGCTAACCGGGCATGGGAACAGGAGGCGGTCATGTACTCCTACTCAGCCAATATGACCCACACGGCCTGTCAGACACCCACTGGGCTCTGCCGCAACTCCCTGTCTGACGGGTCCGGGAGATTTTAATCATTATTACAGGAATGGCAGTTGTTCCTGGCAGGCGCTTTACCGCCCCTCCTGCAAACCTTTTACAGGAAGTAATCGAAAAGTTAAAATTAAGGATTACTATGCAGTCCCTGGAGTATCGGTCGGGCAACCGGCCGGGACGATGGCAATCTGGGGCGGTCTATGTGATTCAGACGATCTTCCCCTGCCGGTGTCGCCGGGCTTCCTGGTCAGCTCTCCCAAACGAAGATGCCCCGGCAGCAGTCCGTGAGATCGATTCAAAAGTAAACGCAAACATCTGGATACCGTGGGATATATGACTGAAAAACGAAAAGCGGTGGTCCTGGTTTCCGGCGGCCTGGATTCATTGCTGGCGGCCAAAGTGGTACAGGACCAGGGTGTCCACGTCGAGGGTATCAATTTCTACACCGGTTTTTGTGTGGAAGGCCATACCCATGCAATTAGGAAGAGTGACAAGGCCAGGCCGAAGCGCAACAACGCGCTCTGGGTTGCCGAGCAACTGGGAATGAAACTCCACATCATCGATATTATCGAAGAGTACAAGAATGTGGTGCTCAACCCGAAGCACGGGTACGGGGCCAACCTCAACCCTTGCCTCGATTGCAAGGTGTTCATGGTGAGTAAAGCCCGTGAGTGGATCGAGCGCAACGGGTTTGATTTTATCGTCACCGGTGAAGTCGTCGGACAACGACCCATGTCCCAGCGAAAGGAAACCATGCCGGTGGTTTCCAGCGAGTCAGGTGCGGATGACCTGCTCCTGCGTCCTCTCAGCGCAAGGAACCTGCCTGAAACGCTTCCTGAACGGGAAGGGTGGGTATACCGGGAGCAACTGCATGGCTTTTCCGGACGTAGCAGAAAGCCCCAGATAAGCCTTGCAAAGCAATATGGCTTTGATGACTACGCACAGCCGGCGGGTGGTTGCTGTTTTCTCACCGATGCCAACTATTCGGCGAAACTTTCTGACCTCTGGCAGACACGGGGGGAAAAGCATTACGAGCTGGATGACATCATGCTGCTGAAAGTGGGCAGGCATTTGAGGCCCCGTCCACATTTTAAAGTGATTATCGCCCGGGAAGAAGGGGAAAGCCGGTTTCTTCAAGGCTATCGTAAGCAGTTCAGCCATCTGGAAACTGTCAGCCATACTGGTCCGCTGGCCCTTGTGGACGGGGATGTTGACGCGGAAGACATGGAGCTGATTGCAAGACTGGTGGCTCGATACAGCAAGGGTCGTGGAGAAAAACAGGTGGAGCTGGAGGTGACGGGTCTGGATGGTGTGAGACATCGGTTGACCGTCGCACCGTTGCTTGCCCACGAGATACCGGGGACCTGGCTGCTGTGAAAACAGTCAAACTGGATGCCCGGAATCTGCTTTGTCCGATGCCTGTGATCCGGGTTCAGAACCGGGTCCTGGAGCTGGATCCGGGTACGCTTCTGGAAGCCACCTGTACCGACCCGGGAGTACTCAATGATATTCCGGCCTGGTGCAGGATAAATGGCCACAGGATCGTTGATACCCGTGTCGAGGGCAGTGATTACATTATTACTGTGAAAGTGGGTGAATGTTCCAATGAGTGAATTCCCGTCAGTCGAAGATGAAAAATTCCAGGCTACCAGTAGAGTCACCCTGGTTGGAGCCGTGGTCAATCTTATTCTTGCCCTGGGTAAGTTGCTGTTTGGTTTTCTGGCCCAATCCCAGGCGTTGATTGCCGATGGGATTCACTCCCTGTCGGATCTGATCTCCGATGCGATAGTCTACTATGCAGCCAGCCACGCCCAACATGGTCCCGATGTGGAGCATCCTTATGGCCATGGACGTTTCGAGACGGCCGGTACCCTTGGTCTGGGAATACTGCTGGTGCTGGTGGCCCTGGGAATCGCCTGGGATGCGGTGGGGCGGTTGTTCGACACCCAGGAGCTGCTCACCCCCGGGCCGCTGGCTTTGTACACGGCCCTGTTCTCGATTCTGATCAAAGAATGGCTCTATCACTACACCATACGGGTGGCGCGACGGATCAAGTCCGATCTGCTCAGGGCAAATGCCTGGCATCATCGTTCGGATGCCGTCTCCTCTGTGGTGGTTTTCTTCGGTGTGGCGGGCACCATGGCGGGTCTGGATTATCTGGATGCCATTGCGGCCATCGCCGTCGCGGTGATGATTGCCCGAATCGGTTGGGAATTGGGTCTGCCGGCATTTCGTGAGCTGGTTGATTCAGGGCTGGAGGAGGAGCGCCTTGAGCAGATCCGTGAGACCATTCACTCGATTGGTGGGGTCAGGGCGATTCACATGTTGCGTACCCGACGCATCGGTGGCCGGGCATCCGTGGATGTTCATGTGCTGGTAGAGTCCTGGCTCAGCGTGTCAGAAGGCCATATGATCAGCCAGAAAGTGATGGATAGGCTGGTGGAGCAAGTGGAAGAGGTGACCGATGTGACGGTACATATCGATCCGGAAGACGATGAGATTTCTGCACCATGCGGCGATCTGCCCCTGCGGGGGAGTGCGGAGCGCGTGCTGTCGGAGCGGTGGGGTGACTCGATTGACGCAGGGAAGCGGGAGCGTTTGTTACTCCACTATCTGGATGGAAAAATCGATGTGGACGTCTTTTTTCCACTGTCTGTGTATCAGGACGAGCAACAGGTTGAGGGACTCAGGCGCCAGCTACAGCAATCTCTTGCCGACTGTACCGAGTTTCGCCAGGTACGACTCTATTTCGGATAAGGATCAGGCGTGCCGTGTGCTGGATTTCTGGTGGTGCACTGAAAGAGTGCATGAAATAGTTCTGGCGCACCAAATTTGCGCGTATCATAGACAGGGCATCATTCCGTAGTCCGCAACACAGACAGCAGAATGGTTTTAAACCAGATTCGAGCAAAATTCTCAACACTGTAGCTGGAAACTGCTTATATCTGAAATATAAGGAAAAATTTATTGCCTGTTGGTAGCCGGGATACTGTCCAGGTAAAATATAGCGGTTCCTGATCTGGCTTATGGCATGAATTCTGCTGAAAACATTTCTGATATTTTCGCGTGTACCTGAATTCAGTTTGGGAAAACGAAATTTAATAGCGGCCGCTTGAGTCGGTCGAAACACATTTTGCGCTGGAGAACATAATGGCCTCGAAAGTCTTGAAAATGATCAAGGATAATGAAGTTAAGTTTGTCGATTTTCGCTTTACCGACACGCGTGGCAAGGAACAGCATGTAACGATGCCATCAACCGTGATCGACGAGGAAATGTTCACCGACGGCAAAATGTTCGATGGATCCTCGATCGCCGGCTGGAAGGGAATCAACGAGTCGGACATGGTTCTGATGCCGGATCAGGATTCCGCGGTTCTGGATCCTTTTACTGACGAAGCCACGGTGAACATACGTTGTGACATCCTTGAGCCGACAACCATGGAAGGCTACGAGCGGGACCCCCGTTCGGTAGCAAAACGTGCAGAAGCCTACCTGCAGTCGACAGGGATTGGTGACGTGGCCTACTTCGGTCCGGAGCCGGAGTTCTTCATTCTGGATGATGTCCGTTGGGGAGCCGACATGAGCGGTGCCTTCTACAAGGTGGACTCTGAAGAAGCGGAGTGGAACTCTGAGAGGGTCTACGAAGACGGAAACATCGGTCATCGTCCTACCATCAAGGGTGGTTACTTCCCGGTTCCGCCGGTCGATTCGTTGAACGATATTCGTGCCGCCATGTGTCTGGCCATGGAAGAGATGGGGGTACCTGTAGAGGTACATCATCATGAAGTGGCGACGGCGGGCCAGTGTGAAATCGGAACCCAGTTCGACACCCTGGTAAAACGTGCTGACATGAACCAGATCATGAAGTACGCCATTCAGAATGTAGCGCATGCCTATGGCAAGACGGCCACTTTCATGCCCAAGCCGCTGGTGGGTGACAACGGTTCCGGCATGCATGTGCATATGTCCATCGGCAAGAATGGAGAAAATGTCTTCTCCGGCAACCAGTACGGCGGATTGTCTGAAACGGCTCTTTATTATATTGGCGGCATCATCAAGCATGCCCGAGCCCTGAATGCATTCACCAATGCTTCAACCAACTCCTACAAGCGGTTGGTACCAGGTTTCGAAGCACCTGTTATGCTGGCTTATTCGGCTCGCAACCGTTCCGCTTCTATTCGTATACCATGGGTTGCGAGTGCCAGGGCGCGGCGTGTCGAAGTCAGATTCCCGGATCCTACAGCCAATCCTTACCTGGCTTTTGCTTCCATGCTCATGGCGGGCCTGGACGGCATCCAGAACAAGATTCATCCTGGTGATGCCATGGATAAGGATTTATACGATCTGCCGGCGGAAGAAGCGGCCAACATTCCAACGGTTTGTCATAGCCTGGACCAGGCTCTGGACTGTCTGGATACCGATCGTGAATTTCTGACCGCCGGAGGCGTCTTTACCGATGACCTGATCGATGGCTACATAGCGCTGAAAATGGAAGAAGTCACTCGTATGCGTATGACCACCCATCCCGTCGAATTCGACATGTACTTCAGCTTGTGAGACAAAAAGCGGTTTTGTACCCTCTAAAAAACGCTCCCGACAGGGGGCGTTTTTTTTATCTTGTTGTTACACCAGCACGCAATCTGCGGATACCAGGGGGTTGCCTGTACCCGGTGGATTGAGATATCTACCGGTAAGCAGTGTAGCAACGAAAAAATTTAACGTTTACAGTGTGAATCGAATGACCTAAATTATTCACCGGTACTCCATCCCTGCTACATTGACCGAGTACTAGTTTTTACACAGCAGTTATTGTTGCTGAAATCTACCTGGGCTATGCTCTGAGCTATGTCGAAAACCTTACTGTTTCTAGTCATTATTTGTGTATCCACGCTGGCATTGGGTGCCGGTGTTTATCGATGGATGGATGAATCCGGGCAGGTACACTACTCCGACCAGCCTTCCGGCGGTTCGGAAACGGTGGAACTGAGGGATAGTTCGGTTTATACCCCTCGGGAATTGCCCGCAGATGCCGTCGGAGAAGAGGGCGATACCGCCGGATCAGACGACGAGGAAGGGGTAACCTACGAAAGCATTCAGATCATCTCGCCGGAAAACAATGAAACCGTGCGCAACAATTCCGGAGAGGTGGGCATCTCCATCGAACTCCAACCCGGACTTGCCGATGGCCACAAGATGCGCGTGATTCTGGATGGAATTTCAGCTGCCGGGGAGCTGCCTACCACCCAGATCACCCTGCAAAGCGTCGAGCGGGGTACTCACAGTCTGGCCGTAGCGGTCATCGATGATTCCGGGAAACTGCTGATACAGTCCGATACCGCCACCTTTCATTTGAGACGCCTCGCGGCCCTGTCGCCTTCGGCTCCCCCCCCTGCTGGTGCTAATGTCCCCGCTGTTCCCGATGATGTTGACGTCCCCGATGATGTTGACGTTCCCGATGATGTTGACGTTCCCGATGATGATGACGTTCCCGATGATGATGACGTTCCCGATGATGATGACGTTCCCGATGATGATGACGTTCCCGATGATCAGTAGCGGCCGGGGGTTTTGAATACCGGGTTTCTTCCCTGAAATCCGTCCCGGTCGTCAGCTAAGGGCCACGGAAAAAATGATTCATCCCATCTGGCTTGCCTTGTTGCCCAGCTTCCGCGTTGTGACAAGGGTTACATAGAACGGCTATGCGCCCCTTGTC
>JAAELC010000644.1 GCA_024227135.1 Gammaproteobacteria bacterium | reverse complement strand
TCTGTCGAGGTGACCCCTAGGGGCTCTCTTACTCGGGGTTCGGCGGGAGTCGAGGTGCCAGGCTGAGGAACAAACCTCGGGAGTGGGAGAGTTCCCCGATAAACCGCATACGCGCTTTACCCGTGTCAGAAGCCTGTTTCGATTCCACTTCGGAGTCACCTTGTACCGATTTAGAGCTTACCGCACATAGATATCATACGCGGGGGTAAACAGCGACCTTATGCCGCAGCTCGAGGTGAGAAAGCCACGGTTTCGGCCGCTGCCTGTGCCCCCGCGCGTCACGCAGGTCGGCTTCAGGAGGACATAGCTCACATGGCTCTCACTGGCCACTCAGTGTATGGTGATCATCCTCTGTCCGCTCGCGGTGGCCGGATTCTTCACTCACCGTTTCGCGGAGCCGTTGGCTTAATTGACTCATATTGCTCACCAGACGTAAGATATTACCGTTCGTCTTACGGTATTGGGACCCGGAGTGAAGGAATCAGGCCACTCACACGGGGGAGCGCGAGGCTGGCGCCCCAACTCCCGCCGAGCCAGGTGCAAGATATCCCTACTATAGATTCTGTCGCTAAGGCATCAAGGTTTTGCTCACAATGAAGTTTCCACTCAGGGCCGTCGGACTACTTTTGCTCCGCACGCACACGCGACGCCCAGGGGGGACCTGAAACTCGCACCACCCCCTGGACGCGAGGTGTACGCACATCGCTACCACAAACTAATTTTGGTGTCCGAGCTCGACCCGTTACCAACAGGACCGCTCCTGATGGCCAATGCCAGCTGACGTTTCTTATTCCCAAGCCCGTATACCGGAATACCAACATCTTATTGTGATAATATCCCTCGGGCTGGGCAGCTACCTGAGGGAAAGTGGTTTGGTTTCGTGTGATCAAAGTGTTTGTGCCCGCAATAGTTTCTGCCAAAAGTTTGTGTGTTTCCAGTTGTGCTCTTCCGTCAGATCCTTTAAGTTTCAGACTTGCAACCAGGCCTCACACGACTCGCACGCGGCCGTGTGACACTGACCCGATAAACGTTTATGGTCAGAACTACGACGGTAT
>JAAELC010000643.1 GCA_024227135.1 Gammaproteobacteria bacterium | reverse complement strand
GGTGATCACAGAGTATCTCAGCGCCTTTAAAACCGAGATCTGCAATGGATGACAGGGCATCACCAAGTTCGAATCGGGTATAGGCGTTAGTGCTGTAGGCCAGTTTCATGGGTGTCTGGATACTCTGAATGTTTACGGGACTCAGCCTGGGATCGGGTGTCCGGCCAGCGGGGTAATGACAGGTTCAATCATACTGGAGATAACCCAAGTTTCAGCGGCTCCGGCGCCGCCAGTTTCCCCTGATCAGATCACGTTCCAACACCAGCATGACCAGATATGCCGCCAGCGCCAGTGCGAGAAGCAGTTGTCGGGATTCTACAGGATGCGAGTCCGGTATGTCCCAGGGGAAGCCGGGGCCTCGCCAGCGTTGCAGGGTTCCCATCTCAAGTGCGGCCTCCAGGGGGGAGGGTGCCAGCTCGTTTGGCTTGAATTCTCCGAATCCCTGGTAATTGGCAGTATACCGTATCGGCGGACCATCCCAATGCAGTGAAAGTGTGTATTGGCCGATCGCCGGGTCGGGTATGATCAGGCGAAAACGGCCAGGGGCGACCGGTTCGGTGGTCAGGTTTCGCCTGTCCCCCGTGGGGCTGAGCACGCTGAACCGGGGTGGTTCCACCGTCGACCAGTTCAAGGGTGCCTCGACTAAATCCACATGCACTTCCAGTCTGTTGGATCGCTTCGAATGGCTTATCTGCACCCGTGGATCAAGGTAGCCGGCCGCCGTCCAGGAGATCAGACCACCGACAAGCCCATTCCAGTTGTCCCACCGATGCCAGTCCGCAGCCCAGTGATCCAGGCCACCGGGTAGAACGGTGACTCTTCCACTGCCATAGAAGTGACTGGCAATCAGGGGATCCCCCTTTTCGGATGCCAGGTTCAACCCTGCACCAGGTCGTATTTTCGTCTGCATGACAGCCGATAAGTCCGGCCAGGTATCGGGGGGGGGATCCAGAAAGGGAAGGTTTCCGGGCGGTCTGGGTCTGACGGGGCCGGGTTTAACTGTCGGTCGACGTCCGGCGAATGTACTTTGCATCAGCCCCGGTAAGCGAGCCAGATCCTCTATGATCAGCAGCTGGCCATCATTCAGCGCTGTGAGCTGGCGCAAAACGGTACCGGTATCCTGGGATCCAATGGCCATGGCGATCAGATCGATGCCCGCTTCCTGGATAGACTCCGAAATCTGTTCGAGCGGGATCCTCTCTTCCACAAAGCCATCGGTGACCAGAATCAGGAGCCGTTGTGGGACGGGGGCGGCGGAGAGTCGTTTCAAGGCTTCGACCAGTGCCGGCATCAACCGGGTTCCCCCGTGGGAGGCAAATTCCCAGTTATTTCTGAAATCAAGCACTGGGTCTTCACGGAAATCAAGGGGCAATATCACTCGTGGGTCAACGTCGAAGGCCATCAGACCACTGAGATCACCTGGTCCCAGGGCCTTGATCGTTTCCAGTATCCCGTAGCGGGCCGCGTCCATCCTGGTACCGCTGTGGGACGGCTGCGTGCGGGACATGCTGCCGGATTTATCGAGCAGAAACATAACGGCAACCGAAGGCTGAGGCATCAATGCTTCGGCTGTTACAGGCAGCAGCTTTTCCAGGAGGGAATGCCGATATCCACCACCGCCGAAGGAATGGACACCACCAAGCACCATCAGCCCCAGTCCCTGCTGTTCCACCGCTTCCCCGATCCCTTGCCAATGGGCTTCCGGTAAGGCCCAGGCCTCCAGATCGTCGATGATCAGCAGGTCGAAACGGGCTAGCTCGCCGGGTTGAAACCGAGCAGGCTGAGTCTCTTCCAGCATCCAGTTCCCCAGCCGCAGTCCCTCTTTGATCACGGGCCCGGTCTTTCGGTCTGCCAGGTAAAGAATGCGTGTCGGGCCATCGACCCTCAAGGTCGCGAAAGCAGCGACGTTCCCGGTTGTCTGGTCACCCGGGGTAATGAGGCGAACTTCGATTTGATGGAATCCACGGCTTTTAAACTCCAGGTTGAAGGAAAGCTCCTGCTTTTCGTCCGGATGCAGTACGACCGGCCGTTCTTCCAGCTTCCTTCCGTCTGCACGTAACTCGATCAGTGCTTCCACGGGGGCAGCGGTTCCGATACTGGCTTGGAGCGTGGTGGGTTCGTTAATGACTGCTGAGGGGGGAAGTGACAAGTATTCGATCCAGCTGCCTGATGGGTGGACTGAGTCGGTTGTCTTCCACCAGAGCATGGGAATATGGTGATCGGCGGCTAATTGCAGGGCAGATCGAGCATTGCCGGAAGTTTCCCGGCCGTCAGTGACCAGAATCAAAACCGGGTTCCGGTCGGACTCCATGCGCGACAATGAAAGTCTGATAGCACTTTCCATATCGGTACTGGAATCGCTCAGAGGGTGCTGGCGGGGTATAACCGGGGAAGTCAGCTTTGTCTCTATAGCGTTATTCCGAATGGCTTGAAGCGGTATCTCTTCGACTGCATCCTCGGCAAAGCGGATCAAGCCGAAGCTGCTCCCGTCCGGAGCCTGACGAACTGCCTGGGTCAGTACCCGCCATGCTTCATCGGTTTTCCCTGATGGCATGCTTGCGGAGTCATCGAGTAACAGAAAAACATCCAATGGCATCCGGCCCCAGGGAGCGGGGGGATTAACCGCAGCCAGGAGCAGCAGCAGTAAAATGACTGACCGGACGATCAGAAAGCTCCGCTTATGCAATTTGATCATCACTGTTTCCGGCAGGCGTGGAATAGCGGATACCGCTCCTGATCCACTCCCGCAGGGTATCGTACAGAAGCAGTCCGATGGCGAGGCCGATCAACCAGAGGGTGGGATCCCATCCAGTTGGGGAAAAGGCGGATGGCTGTGCCGTCGTGGTGCTGTGCAACTGCTTCGGGATGATTCTGGAATCCAACGGATCACGTTCCACGATCTGTCGTTGGTCCAATCGTTCCTCTCCCGTGACGTACTCCAGCAGGCCTGCCACCAGCACAGGAAACTCGGGCCGCCTTGTCAGAACCGGAAAATCAATGGCCAGATTCACCTGCAGCAAAGGCCCTGGGGATCGCCGCAGCGCTATGAGTGTTATTTTTCCGGTACTGAGCAATGTCGTCCCCACAGCCCCCTGAACAGCTGGATCTGCCTGTAGCCACCGGGGTTGAAGAGCTAAATCACTCAGTGCTGTTGCCGGCCCATGCCAATGGGGTGCTTCGACTGACAGCCGGGGGTTTACAGGGGTGTGGAACCAGACAGTGGGACCGTCGACCGGAGGCCTTGGTCCACCACAGATGATGGTAAGACGAGATCCCTGTTCCGGTCCCACGATACGAAAGCCAGGAATGGCCTGCAATGCCGTCAGCAACGGTTTGGGACAGATTCCAATCATCCTCACGGGAACAGCCCAGACCGCAGTTATCGGTTTCAATATCAGGGTATCATCCAGGGCCAGCGGATCGTCGATTTCGGACACCACCGGGAGCAGCTTCGCCTCGACTGACCTGATGGAAGCTAACGGAAGCTGGAAACGCCGGATAATTTCTGTATGGGGGGGCAGGTTCAGGGACCAGGAATGGAGCTTGTGATCTCCAACCTGGATTTGAAGTTGTCTTTCCGCGTTGGCGGTTCCCTGATTGGTTATCATCACCATCCCGTCTGCCCATTTCGGCCGAGACAGTGATCGCCGGATGGACAGTCGATAGATGGCCATGTTTTCCCGGTATTCTCCCACCGACAGTATTTGTTGTACCCCGGCTCTTTCCACCCAATGCTGTAAATCGGCCCCGGTGCCATCGGTAATCAGCCAGTGTTTTCCCTTTTTCAGAGGAGCGGCAGGCAGGGACCGGTCAACCGCCGGCTGGATATTGGTCAGCCAGGTGTTGAACCGTTGCCGGCCTTCGGGGGAGCCGGCAAAGTCGATTGTCGTCCGGTTTCCCGGTTGGCTGAGTGTGTGAAGGACCACCAGCTTCACACCCTGGTTTTCCAGAGCTTCCAGCAGACGCTTCCCTCCCAGTTGGAGGCGTGTGATCCCGTTCTCCTGAGTATGCATGCTCAAAGAGTCGTCGAACCAGGCATGAATGGTGGGTTTACCCCCATCGTGGAAGCGGAGGCCAGCCAGTACTGAGATTAATGTGAGGACGATCAGCGCCCTGACGAGCCATTTAGGGTCTGTTGGCGAATACCGGGTCGCCAGGCCGGTGTTTAACACACTGTTTCGCCAGGGAATAACCGATGAAACAGCTTGCTGGCGAGGGCGATTGCCAAAGCGGTGCAGCCACCATATCAGGGGCAACAGCACCAGTCCCGGCAACCAGAGAGGATTTAACCAGTCAAGCGCTGCCATAAACCATTCGCCTTAGATGACCCAGCAATACCTGTTTCCAGTTATCCGAGGATTGCCAGGACGAGAAAATAATGCGGTGGACATCGCAGTATGACTCTATTTCCCGGGTGAGTGCACGGAGTTGAAGCTCGGCTCGATGCACTGCGGCCGGATTCAGGTCTACCAGCACCTGCTCTCCGGTCTCGACGTCGTAGAGACTCCCCCTGCCCAGATCCTGAAGTTCCATTTCAGCCGAACTTCTGATTTGCAGGGCGTGTATGTCTGCCCCGATACCGGATAGTACGCCGAGGTCCTTCGTCATAACGCCATCGACCAGAAAATCACTGATCACAATGAGATTGCAACCCGATGGGATATGGGGAGCGCAGCTCAGTAGTTGTGACCCCCCCCCTTTGTGCTGGGGCCTGGATGCTTCGAGCAGGCGCATCAAACCAGCGCAGGCTTTGGGTCCCCGGGCCAGTGGCCTGAGATTGTCCACCCGGTCACTGAACAACTGCAGTGCGACCTGGTGATCCAGTTGGATCAGTATGTATGCGAGGGCGGAAGCCAGTTTAACCGCCAGTGACCATTTAGCCTGCACCGGTGAACCCATGGAAGCGCTTCTATCCAGGCAGATGACCCAGTCTGAAGCATTGTCATTCTGATAGCGTCGGATCTGGGGATACTGGCTTCTCAGTGTGGTCTTCCAGTCGATATCTCTGGGATTGTCCCCAGGCTGGTAGCGACGAAAATCCATAAACTCCAGTCCTGTGCCCGAATGTCGTCGGTGGGGGCGGTTACCTGGTGTGGTGCGTGGTCTGCCGGATAGAAATCGCCCTGCTACCCGCACTACACCCTGCAGGCCTTTGTCTTTCAGGACAGTCTGGGGATGGCTTAATGGTCGCTGTACCATCGAGACCTGATCTCCGTTAGAACGCTGTCCACGTTCACACCTTCCAGTTCACTTTCGATTCGCAGCAATACCCGGTGTCGCAGAGTGGGTAGTGCCATTCTGGTGATATCCTCCAGACTGACGTGAGCCCTGCGCTCCAGCAGGGCGTTCACCCGGGCGGTGCGTAACAAGGCTTGAAGACCTCTTGGGCTTGCGCCGAAGCGGAGGTGTCGAGAGGGGGATGGTGTATCCGAAGTTTCCTCAGGCCGGGTTGCCAGAATAAGATCGATGGCAGCGCGTTGTACGGGTCTGGCTATCACGATTTGCCGGGCCAGCCCGATGATCTGTTTGATCCGCGCTGGCAGAAGGATCGCCTGCATGTTCTGGGACGGCTCTTCATCCAGTGCCACTTCAACCAGTTGCAGAAGCGCATCCGTGTCGGGGTAATCAACCTTGAGCTTCATTGAGAATCGGTCCAGCTGGGCTTCCGGGAGCGGAAAGGTGCCTTCCAACTCGATGGGGTTCTGGGTGGCCAGCACCCGGAACGGATCCGGCAGGGGATGGCGCTCTCCCCCATGGGTTACCTGGGATTCCTGCATTGCCTCCAACAGGGCAGACTGGGTTTTGGGGGTGGCACGGTTGATTTCATCCACCAGCACCATGTGGGAAAAAACGGGTCCGGGACGAAATTCCAGCTGTTGTCGAGCGTTGCCATCGGTCACCAGCGTTTCGCAGCCGGTGACATCCGCCGGCATCAGGTCGGGGGTGCATTGTATCCGGGCAAGCTGGAACCCCATGGATGTAGCGAGTGCCTTTGCCAGTTGGGTTTTTCCCAGCCCTGGTAAACCTTCCAGGAGGATGTGTCCACCGGAAAAGACACCGACCAGGATATCTTTTATCAGGGATTGCTGCCCAACGATGCCGGATTCCAGGGCAGAGCGCAGACGTGACAAGTCCTCCCAGGCGGAGTCCAATGCGGCTTCAAACTGTTCTGGTGCTTCATTCATGGGGGCTCGGCTCTTATTATTGGCGGGACAAGCAAGCGATATACGCTGTCTATTCAAGGGTGGAGTCGGTTCTCATCTGGTGGAAGTAGCGAGCAATATAGGCTCTTTGGCCGGGATTGTATCGGTTGGACGGGGTGTTGGCCCCGGTCACGGCGGCGGAGGGCGGAAAGGGCTCGGAAGTTTCCACCATTGTAGGGTGGGTGGTTGGGGTCAGGGCCAACCCCCTCGAATTCCCGGTTTCCATTCCTTCACCATGGCGGTCAATAGGTTCAAATCTTACCGGTGGCGAATCATAGCCCCCAGTTTCGGGGCGCTGTTTTTCGGCACTGCTGGAATCGTGATCGTTTCCCGGCCGATCGTTTCCCGTGGTTTGGGTGCTGTTCTCCGTTGAGGAGGAGCCGGGCAGCGGTGAACTCCGTGTGACAGTCGGTTCCACGGGAGGCTGGATGTCAGACTGACCCAGGCGTTCTATCGGGGTGTCATCCGACCGTGCACGGTGGATGGCATCGGATGTCGGGGAGGTCTCGGCCAAATAGGCCGGGTATCTGTCCGGTACCGAATCCAGTTCCTGGGGGAGGGGCGTTGCAGGGTGGGTCGCCGATACCGCCGGTAGAGACTCCAGAACAGCTGCCAGGGGGTTCTGCTGCGTTTCGAAAGCTGCACTTTTTGGTGATGCAGATGAACCGGAGCCGGGTACGGGAGGATTGGGCCAGGAAAGCAGTGCGGCTCCAGCCAGGGTCATTGCCAATGCACCTTTTGGAAACCGGGTTGCTTTCAGGGTTTTACCCGCTCGAAGATTCGCTGTCCAGGCGGGGAGCGCTGCCTGCGCACGTTCGATCACCAGCAAGGCGGCAGCCGAAGTCGGCAGTCCGTTGCGCTGGATATCCCAGGCGGAAAGAAGTAAGGATTCTGCACCGGCCAGACGGTCGGCGGTATGGGCCGCCCGCTCAGGTGTAGGGCGCTGTCGCACGACAGAGTATCCGAAGCAGAGCAGCAGCGGAAGCGATAGCGGGATCAGAATGGCCCGATGGTACAGCCCGGGCAGAACCAGGTGCGCCAACCCGGTGGTGAGCGTCAGCAGACCGCAGGCCCACAGGCCATAGGCCTGGGTCTTTAAAATGTGTCCGATCCAGAGCTGGTTTCTGACCTGCTGAACGAACTGATCGATGATGATCGGTCTTCCAGTGGTCATGTACCCCCTCCGGGCAGCCAGGTCAGGCCGAGGTAAACAACCAGGCCTGCGGCACTCAACTGAATCAGTGAAAGCCCCAGGTGCCTGAATCCTGAACGGCTGACGGCGGAGATGAAGCGGGACAGGGTAAATACTGCGCCGGCCAGAACCAACACGGCAGCCTGAGTCGAAAACAGCTCGGCCAGACCGACAGCTCCGCTGATCCAGGCCAGGGACAGCAGCGGCCAGGGGATAGCAAGCATGAGCAGCAGATTGACCAGGGCAGGGCGCGTATGCAGTTTTGGAACCACAGGCGGTAGCAACAAAGCGATGGTCAGAGCCTGCAGCAGCACTATGATATCAACCGTACTGGACAGCATCAGCCGGGCACTGGACCCATCGCTGTCGAGCCGGATCTGAGGCACTGTCCACAGTGTCAGGGGCAGGGTTTGAAAGAGACCTGAATAGATGGCTATCCGGGTATTCATCATGATTTTCTTGCCCGGATCATCAGCCAGCCAACGGTTTCGATATCACTAAATTCCAGTCCCGCATCACGAAGACTGAACGGCAGTACCAGGGCAGTGGCATTTTCACCGGTTTGGTGCATCAGCAATCGGGTGGTTCCATTTTCCACCTGGATCAGGTCTGCCTCGGAAGGAGACCAGCTTTGTTCCGGTTTCAGGGAGGGCAGCCTGTGTACTGAGCCGTTCCATGCCAGGAATCCACCGGGGGTCGGTTCTTTATCCCGGTTACGAACGACTGGCCGTGGCAGGGTTGTGACCAGAGAAAGTGAGGGGGACAATCTCAACGTACCCTGAAAACCGTAGTTTCTCGTGGTAAACGCCTGGGATTTGCCGTGCAGTAGTCCCTTTGCCGGTTGCTGCTGATTCAGTCGCCAATCGATATCCGCTCCGGGTTTCGTTTCTGGTGGTCCCAAAATGGTGGGCAAGCTCACGGGTATATCCTGACTTACCAGTTTTTCCACCTGTAACAGGGCCGAAAACCGGCCCCCCGAGTTGTCTGTGTCGATTTCGACCCAGCTGACCAGCCTGGCCTGCTGCGTTGGAATCTGCCAGAACAGGATCAAAGAGAGACTGAATGTGAGGGGAACCGCCATCAGTAGAAACGGTTTGTATCGGGTTCTTTCCCCGACGACCAGCAGGCCGAAATAACCCAGAAAAAGAGTGCCAAATAGTGACACCTGCCTGCTGATGGTTGATGATTGAATCAAGGCTTCCAATGCACCCATACCAGGCAACCCGGACCTGGAACTCTCCAGATTCGGGAATTCTGAATACTGTTGATGAATGTTCCTGCCGTTGCAGCCGGCAATCCCTTCGATACGCTCTGCCCATTCCCTGTGCTTTCCGGTCAGTATGACATGCCCGCACCCTGCCAGGTATCGGTCGAGTGCAAGGGATTGATCCCGGCCCAACGTAGTGAGGTGGACCGCATTCAGATACAGCAAGTCCAGAGAGCTGTAGCCCTGGGGGGTGTGTGGTAGTCGACTATCGGTGACTCCTCTCCACTGTTGAGGAGGGTATGGCGGCCAGGTTGCCCCCATGCCCACACCAAAAAGTGGATTGCCCGAAGGTATAAGATAGTGTTCATCTTCTATCACTTCTTCGTTTCCGCATTGAAGTCTGGCATGTACCACGCCGTTGGCGCCGGGTTGAACCGGGAGCCAGTGCCGTCTGGGGTGGTCAGCTTCCAGGTAACCGTTGTAACGAATCACCTTTCCGGTACTGGTCAGTGTCAGCAGATATTCACCGTTTCGTGCCGCTTTCAAAGTGATCGCCAGTTCCGTCGTGCGGCCCGGACGAAACCAGCCTCCCCATGCCGGAATCAACTGCATCGCCAGTGCTTCACAGCTCCAGGCGGGTTGACTGCATACAAGGGTAAGCAGAGCCCACAGCCAGAATGCAAGAGCGGTTCGGCGGCCCTTTGTCATCAAGGGAGCTCAAGGGGTATTGATGACGTGGTTGAGTGCGATAACCACCCAGGCGGTGCACAGGTTTTTGTTGCCTTCCCACCACTTCGGGGAGTCGCGGTTGATCCAGGCGCCGTCCTTTTCCTGGATCGCCAGCAGTCGACGGGTCAAATCGTTGCGCCAGTTGTGCTTGATTCCTGCGGTATCGGTGATTTCCGGCTCACCGTAGGCGTGCATACTTTTGGCGAACGCGTTGTAGTAGTAAAAGAGCCCCTGGTTCTTTTTGGCGCCTGGATTGGTCTCGAGGGTGTAGTTGGCCCGAATCCAGTCATAGGCTGCGCTCACTCTCGGGTCGTTTCGGTCCATACCGGCGAACAGCAGACTGAGCAGGCCCGCATGGGTCATGCCGCCATAGGAGACCGCTTCGCCATGGGGGCTGTATCCCGGCATATAGGCAAATCCGCCATCATCGGTGGCCCAGGCCTGGTCGTTGGTTTCACTATGATTCTGGCTGCGGCTGACGAAGACCAACGCTTTTTCCCACAGGGGATCGCTGCTGTCCAGGCTGGTAGCTCTGAGTGATTCCAGTGCCATGTAGATATTGGATAGATCGGGTCGTTCATCGCCGCCATAACCGACACCACCGTAGTACTTGTGATTGGGTTCGTACCCCTGTCGCTGATCCAGTTGCAGTCCTTTAATGAACTGTTGACCGTTGCGAATGACTTTCGCATATTCGGGATTGTTGGTCGCCTGCAATGCGGTGATCGCCACTGCCGTATTGTAGTTGCGATTGTGATTGGTTTCGCTGATCGAACCATCTTCGTTCACATGGGAGAGTAGAAAGGCAATCGGTCTGGTGATAAAAGGCCCATCGCTTTCGTTGTATCCGCGGCGATTTTCCAGATAAGCATGCAAGGCCAGCGCGGTGACCCCGACAGACTTGGACCAGGAACCATCTTCGGCTTGCTGTTCCCGCAGATAACGCAGCCCGTCATCTGCCGCCCGCTTGGCACGGTTGAGTAGTTCCGGATTCATCATTTCACCGGCTGTGAGCAGACCCATGGGCAGAAGCAGCGTGGCGATGAGGAAAGATTTGAAAAGGGTCTTCATCGGGTATTTTTCCTTACTTGAGATGGTGTGATTATTCCAGGAGTTTCTTTTCGGTCGACCATACGGTCTTCAGAATGAGATGGGCATACCGAAACAGTATACCCAATGCCAGGTAACTGACGCTGGTGGTGACAGGGTTCGGGTATTCGTATCTTAACCCCCCGAGAATGCTGTGCCGATAGACCCCGTCGAATCTCAGATAATCCCAATCACTCAGGACTGCCAGGTAGCTCAACGGGCAAAGAGCGATAAGCGTATCGATGGTCTCGTTTCCGGGATGCCACAACTCGATTGGGGGAGAGATCCAAAAGGGGATGGTCATCAGGGTGGCGAGCAGGCAGAGGGCCCACCAGGCCCCCTCCTGGTCGTTTCCGGAAAGACGGGCCAATAGTCCGGCCAGGGAAGCGAAACAGAAACCGATCACAGCGACCCCCGCAGCCAGAGGGAGTATATCCCGGAGCGCACCAGGGGGGGCCACCGGTGTCATCCACAGAAACAGCATCGCTGCCGTAACGGTGGCGGCCCCGGTTACCGGGCGCAGCAGCCCTGGGGGGAACCCTGCCGGAAAAGGGTGCAGCAGGATCAGGTTCAGCATCAGGATGCAGGCCGACAGGATCATCAGCAGGGTTGCCGGGTTGGTGTGGTCCTGCAAATGGCCGGTCAGGGTGAAAACGATCACCAGGGTACCCGGGAGGATCAGCGATTGCCGCATCAACCATGGGAAAAATTCTTTCACTCAGGGACCTTATTGGACCGATACCTCCTGATCCTGAAGTGTTTCTGACTGCTGGGCAAGGTGGGTTTCAGTGTAGCGTAGTAATCGCTCGAACTGGGTGTGAAACGCCATCTCCGGGACCTCGATGGGATGCTTGAAGAAAGCGGCCAGGTGATGCATAGGACCGCTTTCGCCGTGGCGGGCGGCAAATTCGGCCAGCCGAGCCATATCGAGGACCAAGGGTGCGGCCAGAATCGAATCGCATCCCTGCCAGGTGAACTGCATGGTCATCTTCACATCCAGAAAACCTTGGAAATGAATCAGGTCCCAGGCTGTTTTCCAGTCACCCAGGGAAGGCACATAGTTGATGTCTACCCCTGCATGGGGTTCGTAGCCCAGAATGTTGTTGAGTACCTGTCCCTTGTTACGCAGCTTGGCGGTGCGATTGTCCGGATCATCGAGAGCGAGGCCATCGTTGTTTCCCAGCAGGTTGACACCCTCCCAGCTCAACACACGTAGATTGCGATAAGCGAACAAGGGGGCCAGTGCGGTTTTAACCAGGGTTTCTCCGGTTTTTCCATCGTTGCCGTAGTAAGGCAGGTTCTGCTGGTCGGCCAGTTCAGCGATTCCACCGAAAGTGGTGCCCGGGTTGGGTGTGAAGTTCAAAAAGGAGCAGTCTTCCCGAAGCGCGGCATACAGGTAACACACCCCGGGGGTGATCAGGTCTTTACGATCTTCGGTGATCAATTGCTCCAGACCTTCCAAGGTCTCGTGTTCCGGCGCTTGATCGGGCTCGGGTTCAGCAGAAGTCAGATTGACCGCTACCACATGACTCAATCGGTGTTTCTTTCGGAATCCCCGTATGTGTGCCTGAAGGCGGTCGGTCAACTGTCTCAGGGGTGTCGTATCGGCTGGCTGTGGGTCTGAAGGCTTCCAGATCAATCGTGGTTCGACCAGGATATCCTCCTCGATGCAGGCCAGTGCGGGCAATGCGCCGTCCAGCACTTCCCGGGAAATGGTCCGTGATTTTCGATAAAGTGATTCGGCAGATGCCGCAAGGGGTTGGGTACTGATGTCGATTCCACCGACAACCAGATCCTTCAGTGGGATCAGGGGCAGTCGGTTCATGGGAGGGAGATCGGACGTGATTCCCGCAGACGAGGTGAGTCCCAGCGCTATCGCCTGTTTACCCACCATCAGTGTTGCCGCTATGTCTCCTTTGGCACCGGCTATCCAAAGGCCCACGCGGCCGTTTTCCTCGTAACCCCGATTCTCCATACAACTCTCCTGACTCGGTGGTATTCCGAATAATCCACCTGTTTTCCCATTCTAGCGTAAAGAGCCCTCTGATCTCATTTTCCTTATTGCGGATCATCAAAACCCGACGTCGCTATCGGAGGACAAGCTCCTGAAGCGCTTCAACTGCGGTCCTGACTCTTTAGCGGCCAGGATTGTGATTGATTCAGGGTTGAGACAGGGGCTGGCCGCTTTGAGCGCACTACCGCGGCCAGCCTGCCATTGATCATTCCACTGCACATTTTGTGATTCAAGACCTGTTTTACCGGGAACAGTGGTCGTGGGATTGAGGTTCCAAACTCCGGTTCTGGACTAAACTGAGTGGTAGGGATCTCATGGAATGGGTGTTCCCTCATCATGGGTTGGAGGTCTGTCGGATTATTTTACACTTACGATTTAAAATTCTAATTCAGTGGTGACGAGGAACAGTATTTTATGAATAACTATCAGATAGATAGGCATTTTTTAGGAGCAGTTGGCTTGAAGTATGCAAACTTAAATTATCTACTTATGCCCGACCCGGAGATCGAGGGGTACCCGATCGGGGGTTATTAAACCAGTCGTGTGTAGTTTTTGAGAGGCAGAGTCAAAGTGAAGACCGATAATTTTCGCTCACTGTTGGTAGCTGTTCCACTTGGATTGGCTTCAATTCAGGCTCAGGCGGCGCAAATTGACTTGGTTTACTGGGGGTACAACATCGACGGAACCCAGTACTCGTCCCCGGGGGATTACTCGTTACCAGGTCCGGGCCAGCTTCCTGCATCGATCAATGACGCCGGGTTCGTGTATTCCAGCGCCCCCGGGAGTCCTGCCACAGATCCGGGGGATCTTTCAACCGGCGGTGGTCTGGGTACCGTCAGAATTTCCATAACAGATCCCGGTTTACACAGCATCGATGTATTTTTCGACCATGAAATGTCAGAACCGGTGAATACTTACTACAACGAGACAGGACATTCCAACAACAGCCCGATGGCGGGGCAGAGTTGGGAAATCGATGAACCTGGTTTTGCCAGCGGCGACATCTTTCTTAATTTTCAAGACGGTATGCTGGACAACACACTCGGTACCAGTGTTTTTGGGCCTACCCCTTTTCCGGAAGATGACGTTTCCATGGCACTGGGCTGGGATTTCAGCCTGGCTGTTGCAGAAGTCGCCCTGATTACCTTTGAGGTCAGCCGCATCGAACCTACAGGCGGCGCGTTTTATCTCACTCATGAAGATCAGGACAGCGGCGAGCAAATTTTTTTCAGCAGCAGTCTCGCGATGGGGCCTGAGCAGATTCCCACACCACCCGTTCTGGCACTACTGGGAATGGGTCTGATCGGCTTGTTTGGCAGGAGGAAAGGGTCCCACTGGAACTGACATTATTTCTAGACTGGACCCTGTTCTCGAGTAATCATTGCGGGTTGGTTTGCCCGTTTGAGTGCAGCTCTTTGAGTTTTAGACCGTCTCAAAAGAGAGCGGTCGGGTATCGAAGCTGACAAAGGGCTGTACCAACATTTCACCTAACTTTATAACCTGATAGGGAAATCCCACAGAAAAATTCTGTGAATCATCGGAAGGGAATGATCATAGTGACAATTATTTGATGGCTGGCTCCACAGCATGCACCAGGAGCCGGTACCTCAAACTGGAGAAGGAGAGTGGTTTTATGTTCATTTTGCCAAGTCGCAACCGATGGTTGTGTAGACAGGTCTGAAATGGATAAGAAAATTAAAAGCCGCTGGTACTGAATCCAGCAACGAAACCAGTGCGACGCCCGCGGAAAGGAGAAGAACCAGGTAAGTGAGGTATCAGGACCACTCGCTATCGAGTGTGATGGGGGGACTCTTCCAGTCCAGACAGAGTAAGGCAACGGGCAATAGAGACAGGAAGCAGGTCGTCGGGCGCGTTTCCGTGTCCCGCATCGATTTTCCTGGTCAAAAGCGCCGATACTGTCGATTGGCCTCTCAAGTCCTGGGTTTGCGGGGCAGAGACTTTGAAACGGTGGCCTGGCTCCGATAGAAAGCTGGTAGAGGAAAGAAAATATATTCAGTCAGGATGTTTGTTCCTGTTTCTCAGGCAATAGTGAAGTTTTATTGACGGGAAGC
>JAAELC010000642.1 GCA_024227135.1 Gammaproteobacteria bacterium | reverse complement strand
TTCCTCTTCTTCCATCGGTGCAGCGGCTGCGGCAGCTTCGGCCTTGCGCTTGTTGAGCAGTTGCTCATAGTGTTCTATAGATTGCGGGTCTTCCTTGACGGGTTCCTGGACGATGAGCAAGTCTTCTATCTGATCGCATTCCGGTGAAGCGACCGTGGCCAACGCCCGCCACACCAGAACCAAGAGACCGGCGTCCATGTCCACCCACAACGTGTCTAAGTGTGTATTAACTTCCCTGAAACGATTCTCTCCATTGTGTTTCTCTGACAGAAAACAGCGCACCCGAATCCCCGGTAAGGAGCTATGAAACCGGCTGTGTTGCGGATGCATGTTTTCAAAATAGAGGGGTTCGTCACCTGTTAGATATCCTTTTACCTGCTGGTCTGTCGGAGCAGCATTAAAATATCCCCAATCCAAATCTTCGGCCAGCCATGGCCAACGTTCTTTTTTCCACTTATCACCGTAGGTGCCCACCAGGTCCATGCGGTGGGACCATGTCCGTCCCAGAGGACCGAAACCGCTTGGGATGCCTTGGTGCATGGTCTTGAGCTGCTCGCCCTCCAGCACCTTGAGGTTGGGCAAC
>JAAELC010000641.1 GCA_024227135.1 Gammaproteobacteria bacterium | reverse complement strand
CTCGCCGCCCCAGAGTGTCTGGTCTGGCCCCCAGCCGACTCCATCCCAGGTGAAGGCCAGTATGGGAGCGTCCATTTCGGTTGTGTTCTGCTCGGCAAATAGGCTAGCTGCGTGGGCATGGTGGTGCCAGATTGTGGTGACGGGGCGTGTTTGGTTTTTTGCCCAGCGGTGGCTGGCATAACCCGGATGGGCATCGCAGAGGAAGCGTTGGGCAGTGACCCCAAACAAAGATTGTAGATCTTCAATTAATTGCTCAAATACCGCCAGACTTCGGGGCGACTCCATTTCGCCAATGTGGGGAGAGACCACCAGGTGTTGATCCCAGGCCAGCGCAATGGTGGCTTTCATATGGCCACCCAGCGCCAATACTGGTTCGGCTAGCGGGGCAGGTAGATCCAGCTCCAGTGGGGTGGTGCCACGGCCGAGGCGAAGGGTGCGAGGTTTATCGGCGATTACCCGAATCACGCTGTCATCGGCGGGGCGCACAATGGGTCGGTTATGGTGCAAAAAGCCATCTGCAATCGGTGCTAAACATTGCTGCGCCATGTGGCTGGAGGTAATCACGGGTTCGCCACTGAGGTTGCCCGAAGTCGCTACTAAGGGGGCTTTGAAGAGTTGTAGCAATAAATCGTGCAACGGGCTGTATGCCAGCATCACCCCAATTTCGTTTAGCCCGGGTGCAATTGCTTCAGCCAATGTGTTATCGGGGTGTTTGGGTGCTAACACGATGGGGCGTGCAGGTGATTTTAAGGTGCGCCAGGTGATGTCGTCTAACTCGACACTGTGTACTAAATCAGCGGGTGGCTGCGCGTCATCAGCGGCGAACAGAACTGCCAAAGGTTTGTCAGGCCGGTTTTTACGACGGCGCAATCGTTGTACGGCCTGTTGGTCTCGCGCATCACACATCAGGTGATACCCTCCGATACCCTTGACCGCGACGATCTGGCCAGCCCGCAAGGTATGAAGGGCTTCTTGTAACGCAGCATCACCTGTTTCGAGGGTTTGGTTCTTACCCGATGCATGATAACGAATCTCTGGCCCACACAGCGCGCAGGCGATCGGCTCGGCATGAAAGCGGCGGTCTAGTGGATCGGTGTACTCCTGCTGACAAGCCGGGCAGAGTGTAAAGCCCGCCATGCTGGTATTGGGCCGGTCATAGGGTAAACACTCGATCAGCGTATAACGTGGGCCGCATTGGGTACAGTTGATGAAGGGATAGGCATAACGGCGGTTCTGTGGGTCATGCAGCTCAGCCAGGCAGTCGGGGCAGGTGAAGTAATCCGGTGGCACATGAATCGACGCTTTGCCCTGATGTTGGCTGGGCAAAATAATAAAATCAGGTTGCGGGCTGAGTGAAATAGCCTGATTGCTAATCAGTTCTGGATGGGCAATGTTGGGAGCCTGGTGAACCAGCGAATCGAGGAACTGCTGGATAGCTGATGCGCTACCCTGTACCACAATCTCAACCTGCCCCATTTGGTTGCAGACACTCCCCGTCAGACCGTATTGATGTGCCAGCCGGTAAACAAAAGGTCTGAACCCCACCCCCTGTACCTGTCCACTGACGCGTATTCGGTGGGATTCATCGGCCATGACGAACCCCACCTGACCACCAGATCCGGCAAGCCCCCTCATCGGATATCATGCAGGGTCCGACCGGATTTCTGGGGGTGCAGGCTTTGCCATACAAGCGGCACTGGTCGGGATAGAGCTGGCCCAAAACCACCTGGGCACAATCACAGCCAGATGGCATTAGGCCTGCCCGTTTACGGGCGTCATCTGCATAGCCCGGGAAGCGCAGGCGTGCATCGTGTTGGGAATAGGCCTTTTTGAGTACAAAGCCCGACTGCGGGATGACTCCGATACCGCGCCAGGTGGCATCAGCAACCTGCATGGCTGTTTGCAGCTGTCCTTTGGCGGTTACGTTGCCACCGGGCCGAACCAGCTCCGGGTAACAATTATCCAGAAAAGGCTGGCTTTCCAGGTGCTGGCGAAGGACTGAATAGATTGCGGCCAGTAAAGAGTCCGGATTGAAGCCAGCCACGGCGGTGGGGAGGTGGTGTTGATCGACAACAAATTGCCACTCCTCTGGGCCCATGACGGTTGCGACATGGCCCGGTGCGACCAACGCGTCAAAGCCCGCCTGGCCGGATGACAGCAACATCGCAACGGCGGGCCAGGTGAGTCGCCCAGACAACAGGATCGACAGATTTTTGGGGGCACCCTGTACCAGCATTGAGGCGACCGGGGCGGTGGTGGTTTCAAAGCCTGCCGCAAAAAATATCACTGGTTTATGTGGGTTTTGTTTGGCGATGCTGATGGCTTCCAGTGGCGAGGAGATGGGCCGAATATCTGCCCCTGTTGCTTTGGCCTGCTCAAGCGTACGCACTTTCGTGTTGGCAACATTGACCGGTACGCGCAACATATCGCCAAAGGCGATCAAGATGGCCTCTTCATGTAAGGCTATTTGGATCGCTTCAAAGATATCCTCCTCAGGGCAGATACACACCGGGCAACCGGGCCCGGGGATCAACTCGATTTGTTCTGGCAGGGCGCCGCGTAAACCCGCCATGGTGATCGAGCGTTCGTGTCCACCACAAACGTTCATAATTTTGATGGGTGAGGTTAATCGCAGTTGACGAATTCGCTCGAGCCATATTTGCGCTTTGTTGGACATTTCCACTGGGCCAAAAGGTGTTTGCTTAGTCTATTCAGGTGGGGTGGTGGTGCAAAGCGGCCCCCTCTTGCTGAATCGATGGGCGTAAGGACTGCCCGTTGGCGACTCGGGTTTTCTGAGCAAGCACTTCATCGCGCAACCAGCCGAGCCATTGATCCAGCGCATCTGGAGATTTGATAGATAACTCGAAAACAGGCACGGCAGAAGCCAGGTTACGTAGATTCTGCTCGGCCTTTTCTGGGCTAAAATCATCAAGCACCGTTAACAGGTCTGCTTTGGTCAATAACACCAAATCTGCGGCCCTGAAAATAACGGGATAT
>JAAELC010000640.1 GCA_024227135.1 Gammaproteobacteria bacterium | reverse complement strand
ATTCCACCGGGTATCACTTGTGCGGCCCGGTCGAACAGGGCCCTGGTTTTCTCGTAGGTATTCAGTTTATTGGCTCCGGTCATGTTCTTGCTCGTCATATCCTGTCAGCTCAAGTATCCGGGAAGCAGTTGCAGGATGGGGTTCAACTTGTCCGCCATCGGAATATATCCCCGTATACCGGCCCTGTTTTGGGCGAAAACGGTATAGGCATCCATTTCTCCATTGAGTATCTGGGAGAGGGATTTCAGGTCTTTAAACCACATCAGGCAGCGATAATCAGGGTGGACTCCGACACTGGTACTCAGCCTGCCGCCGGTCGCTGTGATGGCCAAAGCCGGACCGTCTTCTTCCTGCACCTGCATCTGCAGAACTCCGTCCGGAGTCCCGGACGCACTCATACGCCCCAGGTCATCCCAGTTACCCACCTCGGAAAGGGAATGGAAGGCTACAAAAGCTGTGAGTTTTGTATTGATGGTAAAGAATTCGGGATCTTCCAGTAAACCTTCTTCAGGACGAAGAAAGTACGTCAGCCGGTCGGTGAGTTTCGTGAACGGGCCGGTCAGGAAGCCGATTTTAAACAGTCCTTTAAGCGGAATGGGATTGGCCTTGCCATCGATCATTCGATTGAAGTGAGCAGGGGAGGTGAAAAACAAGCGGATGTCCACCTTGCTGTCACGACCCTCGATGAACTCACAGCTGCCTTCACAAAATTTTAAAGCACCCCGGAACCCACCGCGCACGACAAACTCAACCGTGAGCTTCGTGTCTTTGACAAGATCATGGCTGCTGGCATCCAGTACCACCAGTTCCTGTATGCTTCTCAGGACCCCGAACAGGTTGATCCTGGCCATCACTACTTCATGTGTTGCCACGGAATTTCCTTCATTTGTCGTTCTGCTCCAAAAAAATCTGCAAAAGATAGAGCGAGTACTCACTCTATGCTAGAATGCTAGTCCTCATGGACATAAAAATCAAGGATAATCGACCAAATCAACCCTGGGATGATATTGCGATATGAACGACCAACAAACACCATTTAACAAAGCTTTTGCGAAAATAGACACCGAGAAACGCCTCCGGGTGCTTGATACAGCCACGAAAGTCTTCGCCGAAAAAGGCTTCGTCGGCGCCAACATCAATATCATCGCCAGGGAAGCCGGCGTGAGTATCGGGGCCATGTACAACTACTTCGATACAAAAGAGAATCTTTTCCTGACGGT
>JAAELC010000639.1 GCA_024227135.1 Gammaproteobacteria bacterium | reverse complement strand
TACTGACAAGTTAACTCGAGGTCACGGGCTGGCGCTACACAATCGAGCCTAGACTGACCAGAAATATGGCATTGGCCCCCACATTGGGCTGTAATTTCCCGAGATTTTGGTTTGTGGTTGCCACATTTGGAGCAAATCTAAGTTAACTTGTCAGTACCTTAATTTTTCCTATACTTGCCATATATATCTCATTCCGAGAGCACTAATCCAAAAACAGACACCTATTGTCCTGTAATATCTTACTGACAGAGGGGTAGTGAAGAGCGCTGGTGAAGCGCTATTCCCTACAGGGGCCAAGAACCTTTGATCTGCTGTTCTGAAGAATATTTGCAGCCGGGCTGCCAGGGGTTAGTGATGTCCCATAGAGAAATGCTCCAAAGAGGTTCTACACGCAGAACAGTCTGCTTTATATTCGTAGTTTCGCTGATGCTGTATGTCACAGCATTCGCGCGGATTGCTGCGGCAGACGAAACTATCACGGTGGACGCCGCAATCGTCGATGGCACCATCCCCGCGATTCACGGCACTAATAGCGGCCCACTCATTAAAGCGGCCTGGAATCCTCCCTGTGGCAACAGCCAGCCGGGTGACCATTCCAACCATTACACACACTCGCACATCCCGCAGGCCCGGGCCCACGGAGCGGGTGCTTTCGATATGAGCCAGATCTGGCTTCCGTGGCCCAATTTTATTAATGAGACAGCGACAGATAGCTCCAACTACAATTGGTCAGTCGCTGATGAGGCTATAGAGGCCATGATGGCGGTAAGCCAGGCGTATCTGCGTTTTGGAGAATCTGCGAACCATGGAATATCAAGTGGCGGTGGCTGCGACCCATTACGACCTACGTCTACGCCGCCCAACGACTTTGCCGTGTATGCCAAGGTGGTTAAGCAAATCTTAAGACACTACATGAAAGGTTGGGATAACGGCTTCTTCTACGACATCGAATACGCAGAAATTTGGAACGAATTTTACATCCCGGACTTCTGGACGGGGACGGGAGCACAGGCTGCAGAGTTATACGAAACAATTCACAACGAGTTGGATGGAGAGTTCTCAGAAGTACAGCTTGGCGCGAGTGTAAGCCTTTCATACTTGCAAAGCGGTTTCGGGCAGTATGTCGTCAATAACTCGGTACCGATCGACTACGTAGCACCGCATAGTTATCGACGTATGCCTTCGAGTTTCAGGAAGGTGGTATGGGACCAACCCGGTGCCAACTGGGAAGCCGCTTTTGCTGCTGCCGGTTTGCCAGCAGACACACCGATTATGTTTACCGAGTGGAACCGTCCTTCGGGCTGCTATAACGGCGGCAACGGGGGAGGACTAACGGCGATACCCATAGGTGCGCATGTGACGGCTTCGCTGATTGAGATGGCGCAGATGCATCCGACGAACGGCCCTCACAACGTCATCATGAGTCATTACTTCTCTGCAGGAAAACAGATATGGGACTCAAACAACAATAATCGATCCGCAGGTGTTGCGTTGGAAGCCTATGGCCACCATCTTTACGGTCAAACCCCAGTGAAGATTGCTTCAACCGGTGGGCACTCGAATTCATTCGACACTGACTTTCTCACGATGGCTGGTAAGTCTGCCGATGACGATAAGATAAATGTGTTGGTCAGTTACTATGAAACGAGCTTAACGAATTGCCCTCTGGTGGCCGGGCTCCCCATCACCTTGAATCTTAACGTCAACAACCTGCCTTGGGGCGACGCCAACTTCATGTGGGAGCGCTGGGTTCACACCTCCACGAGCACCATGACCATGGAGGATTCTGGCAGCGGGACCGGCGGAAATTTCACCACCACCCAGACGATGAACGAAAACGTCTTCGAGCTTTACAAGTTCGCGCTGGATTCGGATGCAGATGGCCACCCCGATGCTCAGGATAATTGCCCCCTAATACCTAACGCTGATCAGATAGATACGGATGGGGATGGCCGTGGCGACCTCTGTACCGGGCTTCCTCCAGGCTGTTAGTACGACAGATTGACCAAAACAGCGCGATGCTCCATCAGGATATAGAACAAGATTAGCCCGCTGCAGCTGGTCGAGGCGTGGTGCGTTTTTTTTGAATC
>JAAELC010000638.1 GCA_024227135.1 Gammaproteobacteria bacterium | reverse complement strand
CGGTATGACACTGGGTTTCTACTTCCTGCCAGAGGCGGAGTGCCTTGTCAAATTTTCCTCTCGTGAAATCCGTTTGTGCCTTAGTCATTAACGAATCGGCGTGGTAATCCTGTACACAGCTAACGGAGTTTCCGTCGGAATTATTCTCTGCTCTCACAGGATGAGGCGCTAGGGCGATGGTAAGCGCCAGCCAGTAAAAAACAAAAAGCAGAATTTCTCGTCCAAAACAGCACTTTTCTTCCATATTCAGGAATTTCCCCTTAACTTTGCACGGTGAGCATATGTATCTCTTGCAACCATCTTCATCCTTTGTGGAAACTTGATAAACTCGTAAAAACCCCAAATATAAGATGGTTAAGTAGATAAGCGTAGACTTCGAAAAGCTTCATATTCGAGGCGTGTGAATTTAAGTATTATTTCGGCGTACTAGGGTACGTCGTAATAATACTTAAATTTGCAACAACGAAGAAGATGAAGAGTTTTTGCGACGCCATCAAACTTAAATACCCAAATCATTATCTACAGCTTGGGTAGTGTCACCTTTCCTGCTCAGTGCCAGATCACCCGGTGCGGGCGGCAAGCCACCGCGCCCCTTCACCAGCATACTACTAACCCTTTCCGCCATACTGATCGCGCATGTATCATTAAGCAGTGGTGTCACATTCAAATAGGGGGTGTTGAGCACCTCCAGATCACTAGTAAGATCCGTCTCCGGTGAATCAATCATGACCGTTCCGTCTATACCGAGACGGGAAGAAGCATCCACGACACTGTTACTGCTGGCCAGAAAGTGATCACAGCTAATGGTAATATTTCCTCCATTACCCCCATAGGCGTTGGCAACAATGCGGCTGTTGTTGAGGACCACAAACTCTGGATCGATGTCGATATTGCCACCACTGCCTTGTCCATCCCTCACCGACGTTGTGATGGCACTGCCCTTGAGATATAGCCGCGTTTTCGCATTGGCAGTAATATTGCCGCCATCAGCTAGGAGGGTCTCCGTCGAGATAATGCTGTTGTGTAAATCAATAACGTATTCGGCGTCGATGGTGATACTGCCGGCGGAACCACTCCCCTCGCTTCGTGCGGATATAGCCCCGTTTTGTGTCATATCAAGGCTGGTAACGGCAAGCCGGATATCTCCTCCGGCTCCTTGGTCCATACTCGACGCATTAATCTCCCCACTGTCGGTAACGGTCACCAATGGTGCGGAGAGAAACAGGTCGCCGGCATTACCGTCTCCCGTGGTTTCCACGGAAAGACGACTCTGGATCGTCCCGTTGTCACTTATTCCTGAGATGGTGACGGATTCCGTTGCAACGACATTCAGGTTTCCTCCATCCCCTGTAGCACTCACCTCTGACCGTATAGAAGCGCCCCCCGTAATTGTCAGTCTCTCTGTATCCACGAAAATATCACCGCCCAGGCCATCGCTACTCGTGGAGGCATAGATACTTGCCTCGTCATCAAGGCTCAGCCGGGGGATCGAGATATAAAGATCTCCAGCATCTCCGCTGCCCGTAGTCGAGGTGTTGATAAAGCCCCCATCCGTAATGCTCATGGCAGGAGTTGCAATGGAGATGTTGCCTGCCGCTCCCGAACCATAGCTATAGGCTGAGATAAAGCTCTTATCCAGGACGATGGAAGGCCAGGAGGTGCAGACACCTGAGATGTCGATACCCGTTGAGGCGGAAATTGTGATTTCCCCACCTTCACCCGAGGCGTACGCCGTACTCATAACGCTTCCGCCATCACGGATATGGAGTTGAGACAGGTCCAGATCAATACCGCCCGCCGCCCCATCTCCTAAACTGGAAGCGGCAAGGGATGCGGAGTCAGCAAGAGTAAGGGTATCCGTTGTAATCCTGATATCACCGGCGTTACCTCCCCCTAGCGTCATACTGGTGATTGTGCTGCTAACACCCTCCCGGTGACCGGCAACGGTCACACTACTTTCGGCATCTATAATGATGTCCGTTCCGCGTCCCTCACCCATGGCAAGGGAACGAATTCCACCGCCATTGGAAATATCAAGGGAACGGGTATTGATGGTGATCGTGTTCGCTTCTGTATCGCTGCTTGGGGGAACGTAGCTATAGAGGCCGCTCTCACGAGCTGATTCTTCACCGGCCCATCCTGATTCCCCGGCAGCCAGTCCCCCCGAAATTGTGACCGATTCCGAGGCATGGATAGTCAGATCTCCACCCCGTGTAGCAATATTACTGCCACCAATGATGACAGTTCCCCCATCCGTGACGTCCAGGCTTGTGACGTCGAAGCTTAAATCTGCTCCTCGTCCTCTCCCATAGGTTTCCACCATGATGCGACCGTCACCCTGAACCAGAGCCCGGTCCGCTGATATCTGGGCGGCTCCAGCAGCTCCACTTCCGGAACTCCTGCCCCTGGCACTGATAAAGGCAGGAGTTCCGCCATCATCTGAAATCAAGACGGTTCCATCAACATCCACCGTCAATTTTCCACCGGCACCTGTACTGAAAACGTCTGTTCTTATGGAGCCACCATTTGTTACTAAAAGATTCGCTGCCTTCAATTTGATATCGGCACCACTACCGTTCCCACCGTTCTGGGCCGAGATAATCCCACCTTGGGTGATCACCAGATTGTCTTGCACCTCGATATCAACAGTCCCTCCCCCTCCCGCACCAAATGTCTCCGACATGGCCCTGGCTCCTACCAACTCAAAACGATTGCCGCGAATACGGATCTCTCCGGCACGGGTATTGCTAGTATATAAATACGCTCCTCCCTGCACTCGAATGTTGCCCAGCCGGTTGAAGGAACTGACATCCAGAGTCTCCACCGGGATCTCACCTTGGGAGGCAACGGCAGCGACATCAACCTTTCCACTCTGGGCCACGAGCATGCCACCATCCACTGTGACTCCCCCAGCCGACAAAGACAGGGTTTTGCCTGGCGTCATCCACAGCGTACCATTGACGCTCATATCTGCGGGATTTTCTCCCAGAAAGCCGAAGGCTTCTGGTGGAGCCGATATGAGCGCGCTTTCATTGGG